>JAFLCL010000009.1 GCA_017303575.1 Deltaproteobacteria bacterium | reverse complement strand
GTGACGACGCCGATCGACTCGCCGCGCGCGCCGCGCGTGGGCTCGCCCGCTGCTCGCTCGAGGGCTACGCGCAGGTCGCGCGCTCGGTCCGCGGAGGGCGCGCCACCGACGTCTCCCTCCGCCCCGAGCTCGTTCGCATCCTGGCCCCCGGCCTCTGAGGCCGCTGGCCCCTCGAGCTCCCCCGGGTTCTCCCGTGCTCGCTCACTCCGTGAGCTGTGCGCGTGTCCGATCGCCGGCTCGCCTCGTCGCTTCGCTCGTCGACTCGGCTCCTGCTCCACAGGAAGTGGTCGGCCACTGGTCGACCACCGACCACGACGCCCCCCTCGCTCGTTTTCGTCGCGAATCCGGAGCGCGAGCGGGGGCACGTCGGTTGCTCGATGGGCGCCATGCTCGAGTCGTCTCTCGCGTCCTCCCTCGCCCTGCTGCCCGCCACGAACGGCTCGACACGTCCGACATCCTCGCGGGCGGGGCGCCCGCGCTCGAGTGGGAGCGTCAGCGGCGTGCACACGATCGCCTCGCGCGCACCGCGCTGGCTCGATCGCGCACAGCAGATCGGTGATCCGCTGGTCGACGTGCTCGTCGCGCGCACCCTGCGCGAAGCGCCGAGCGCCGAGCTGGACGCAGCGCTCGGTCGGGTGTGCCGTGACCCACGCGCACCGCTCGACGCGCTGCCCGCGCCGCTCGCCCGCTACTTCGAGACGCAGGGCGTTCCCGAATGGGCGGATCACGCACGCCTCCGCCAAGCCGCGACGTTCGGGGAGCGCCACGCGGTCGCCATCTCCACCGCCCTCTTCTGCGCCGCCGTTCGAGACCGAGAGAGCGGTCCCCTGGCCTCTCGGGGCGCGTCGATCCTGGGCGCCACGGGGTGCCTCGAAGCCGACCTCGACCGACGCGTTCACGAGACGGGTCGATTCGTCTTCGACGTGCTGACGCCGGGCGGCTTCGAGAGTGGCCGCGCGGTGCGCTCTGCGCAGTGCATCCGGCTGGTGCACGGCGTCGTGCGTGCGGGTGTGCTCGAGGGCCGTGCGCAGCGGCGCGAGCGCGACCTCGAGATGCCGATCCACCAAGAGGCGTTGCTCGACGCGCTCTCCTGCTTCTCGGTGGGCGTGCTCGACGCGCTGGCGAAGATGGGCATCGCGTTCACGCGCAGCGAGGCGGAGGACTACGTGCATCTCTGGCGCGTGGTCGGCGCGATGCTCGGGATCCGCGAGGCGTGGCTGCCGCGCGATCTCTCCGCCATGCGAAGGCTCTCGTCCTTCCTGCGCGCGCGGAGCTTCGAGCCGTCCCTCGCAGCGCGCGGGCGCACGCGCGTCGTCGTGACGGGCATCGAGGACCCGCCGAGCCACGGCACCCTCGCGCCCAGCCTCGTTCGCTACTTCCTCGGCGGCCACGGCGGCGTCCCTGAAGGGCTGCGCGCACCCCACGTGGCGGAGCTCTTGCCCCGCGTGACGTCATACCTCGGTCGCATGGGTCACGGCTCGCTCGGTGATGCGCTCCCCGCGATCGGCCGCGCGATCCTCGAGGGAGTGATGGCGCACGAGTTGGCGCGCCGCGAGCCCACGTTCTACCGACCGCTCTCGCTCGCCACGATGCACCGCGGCACATGCCCACACCGCACGCGCTCGGCGTGATGCGCACGTCAATCCCAGTCCAGATCCGAGACCTCCGCGCTCATCGGCGCGTGGGCCTTGGGACCATCGGCGGCGTGCTCGTCCTCGCGCACGGCGTCGGCGATCCACGTGTAGCGATCGGGCTCGAACGAGGTGAAGCCGTCTGCGCTGAGCGCGGCGAGGAGCGCGCGCGAGCTCGCGTCGTCGGGACGAGCGCGCGCGAACGCGGTCGCGATCACGTCGCCCACGTCCGCGGGCAGATCGGCGCGCATCGCGAGCACGTCGCTGGGGATGGGATCGCTCACCGCGAGCACCGCGAGGTCGGCGTCCTTGCTCCCGAGGTGCCACACGGTCCCATCCGTGTTGCGCCAGCCGAAGAGGCCACCGAGATCTGCGGTGCCCGCGCGCAGACAGTCGAGCACGGCCTCGTAGCTCATCACGCTCGCTTGCGCGCGCAGCACGGCGTTCGGATCGATGCCCCTGCTGCGGAGGATGCGTCGGGGCATCAGGTAGCCACCCGCCGACCAGCGATCGACCCACGCCGCGCGTCGACCGCGGAGCGACCTCGCGTCGAGCGACGCCGCACGCGCCTTGTGACCGAGCAGCACCGACACGTAGCTCGACTGCCCTCCGCGGAGCACCGACAGCGATCCACGCGCGAGCCCCTCGGCACTCGAGCGCACGAACGCGACGGGCGACATCCATGCAGCCTCGACGCTCTTGTCGCGGAGGGCCTCGATCAGCTCGTCGTAGCTCGCGTAGCGCAGCACCACGACGGGCACGCCCATCGGTCGTCCGAGCGCCTCGCCGATCGAGGGGTCGTCGAACCCGATCGCTGTCGGCACCACGCCGAACTTGATCGCGCGGAGGCCGTGCTTGAGCAGCGTGCGCGACGCTCCGTAGTTGGCGGTCTGGAGGCCGGGATCCTTGGCCTTGGCAGGCGCCCTGGGCACCACCGCCGCGGCCTGCGGGGCAGCCTGCGGGCGGCTCTTTCGTTCGTCGCTCGCGTCGAGCTCCAGCACGATGTCGACCTCGATCTCGAGGCTCGGTGCAGGCGCCGCTCCCCACGAGTCCTCGTCGAGCACGGTGGGAGCGATCGGCGGCGGCGGTGCGATGGACGGCGTGGAGAGCGCGACGCCGACGGCCTTCGCGAGCGCGGCGCGCATCTCCGCGATGCTCTGCCAGCGCGCGTCGCGCTCGTGCGCGAGCGCCTTCTCGAGCGCATCGGCGATCGCGTTGGGCAGCTTCGGCGTCATCGCGCGCATCGCGGGACGCTTGCCGGAGACGACCCGACCCGCGACCTCCTGCGGCGAGCGTCCGTCGAACGGCAGCTTGCCGGTGAGGCACTCGAACCACATCACGCCCATCGCCCAGATGTCGGAGCGGTGATCGACAGCCTCGGGCTCGACGAACTGCTCGGGCGACATGTACGCGGGCGTGCCGATCACCATGCCCGCCGTGGTGATGCGCACGTCGTGGCCCACGAGCTTGCTGAGGCCGAAGTCGATCAGCTTGGGCTCGACGTGCTTGCCCACGCGCGTGAGGAAGACGTTCGAGGGCTTCACGTCGCGGTGCACGATGCCCGCGGCGTGCGCGGACGTGAGCGCGTCCATGACGGGCAGCAGGATCTTGCCCAGCTCGCGAGGCGCGAACGGCCCCTCGCGCTCGAGCTTGGTGTCGAGGTCCTCACCCACGAGGAGCTCCTGCACGATGTAGATCGAGCCGTCCTTCTCCATGTCGGCGTCGATCATCGCGACCACGTTGGGATGGACGAGACGACCCGCCGTGCGCGCTTCGCGGAGGAAGCGCTCGCGCGAGGGCGCATCTGCAGCGGCCGAGCCGGAGAGCACCTTCAGCGCGACGCGCCGGTGCGTCCACGTGTTCTCGGCCTCGTAGACCACACCGACGCCGCCGCGACCGACCTCGCGGACGACACGGTACTTTCCGATCACGCGCTCATGGGGCTCGGGCGACATGGTCCGGAGGCAGAGAGACGAGACACGTCCGTGTCTCGGCATCGAATCGCTGTACGAGATCTGGGGGCAGCGCCCTCAGCACGCGTCGCCGCCGACGCGCAGAGAGGTGAAGGATGAGGACTCTATCATCGGTGCGCGCGGCTTCGTGCGGACATGCTCGTGGTACGTTGGTGGCCATGAATCCCTTGCTTCTGCAGCGGATCGGCGCGTCCCGACCGCGCGCGAGAGACGCTCTCCTGATCGCGGCGGCGCTGCTCTGGGCCGGCTGCCCGAGCCCGGCGACGCCAGAGGACGCGACCACCACCAGCCTCGACGCCGCACGCGAGGACGACGCGTTCGAGACACCGGTCGACGACAGCGGCCCCCGTCCCGATGGCGGCGCGCGCGTCGACGCGGCCAGTGCGGACGACGCCTCGATCGACGCGCTGGCCCTGGGCGATGCGAGCGCCGACGCGCACGCCAGCACCGACGCCTCCGCATGCACCTCGATCAGCGAGGAGGTCTGCAACGGGATCGACGACACCTGCGACGGCGTCGTGGACGAAGGCTGCGCGGCTTCCACGTCGCGCTCGCGCGCGCGAGCGCGGGCGAGATCGTGACCGCGCACCAAGAGCTCGGCGTCGGCTACGCGGTGGAGCGACACGGCGCGGGCTTCGCTCCGATCGGCGACACGATCGAGCTGGTGAACGACGACATGCGCCCCTCGGCCGACCTCGCGCTCTTCGCGATGGGCGCGGACGTGGGTGCGCTGTGGCGACAGTGGCCGTCGCCTTCGATCGCCGCGGACGAGCCGACGTTCGCGCGCGTCGACGCCGCGAGCGCGACCCGCGCGATCGGCCCGCTCAGCCTCGCGCCCGGGATGGGCGGACCGCTCGGTCAGTCGGGCACCGCGTTCGGCGGCGGCTTCGCGATCGCGCGCAACGAAGCGGCGCCGCTGGGAAGCGGGGTGAGTGTGCGCCTCTTCGATCGCGCAGGCACCGCGAGCGACGGTCCGCTCCCGCTGCTGGAAGATCGCAGCGTCGGCTACACCGCGATCGCCGCGATCGGCGACACCCTCGGCGTCACGTACCAGGCGAGCACGGGCTCGGACCCCATCGAGATCCGCTTCGTGCGCTTCGACGACGCGGCCGCCGCGATCGGATCCTCGATCTCGCTCGGCGCGGGCGTGCGTCCTCACGTCGCATCGCACGCGAGCGGCTGGGGCGTGATCTGGGAAGGGTCGAGCGGCGTGATGTTCGCGACCGTCACCCCGAGCGGCACCTTGGGCCTCGCCGCGCGCATGATCGCGACAGGCACCGCGCGTGGCGCGTCGATCACCAGCGACGGCAGCGGCGGATGGGCCATCGTGCACCGCACGAGCGACGGAACGAGCTTCGTGCATCTGGATGCGACGGGCGCGATGCTGGGCGAGGCGATCTCACGCGCAGGCTTCTACGTCGACGGCATCGACGTGCTCACGCTCGACGACGAGCGATTCGTCACCGTCGGCCTCATCGCTGGCGGGGGCAGCGCCTTCTGGGTGCCCTGCACGCTGCCTTGATCTTCGCAGCCAGCGAAGCGGTCCCGCGGGTGGCGGGGGAGTCGCGAGCCGAGGCGCACTCGTCTATCGTGGCCCCATGATCTCCTCACGCCTCGCTTCGCTCTTCGTGCTCGCGTCGCCGCTCACGCTCGCGGCCTGCGGCCCCGCGGCGGAGACCCCCGACGCGGGCAACGACGCGTTCCTCGACGAGAGCGCCCTCGACGGCGGTCGACGCGACGCGGGCCCCGACGCGTCCTTCGACGAGAGCGCGCGCGACGGCGGTGGACGCGACGCGGGCGCCGACGCCCCGTTCACGATCCTCGACGCCTTCCTCGAGGGCCTGCCGGACTCGGGCACCGACGCCGCCACGACGGGCGAGGATGCCTTCGTCGTGGACGACGCCTTCGTCGCGGACGACGCCCTCGTGACGCCCGACGCCTTCGTCGCGCGCGACGCCTTCGTGACGCCCGATGCGTTCCGCAGCGTGCCTACGTGCAGCGCGCCCGACCTCGCGGTGCCCTCGGCTCCGACGCCTCCCGCGCTCGTGATCTCGGAGATCGATCCCGGCACCTTCATCGAGCTCTACAACACGACGAGCAGCGACATCGCGCTCTCGAGCGTGCCCTACCAGTTCTGCTCGCCCTTCGTGTACGCCGCCGTCGCATCCCTCGGCGCAGGCGTCACGGTGCCCGCGCACGGCTACGCGAGCCTGCCGTGGCCGGCGGGCTTCTCGGACACCGAAGCGGGGGGCGAGGTCAGCCTCTACACCAGCGGCGCGTATGCGGATCCGACCGCGGTGATGAGCTTCGTGTGCTGGGGCACCAACCCGCACGGCACGCGCAAGTCCACCGCCGAGATGGGCGGCCGATGGAGCGGCGCGTGCGCAGGCGCGATCACCGCGGGCCGATCGATCGCGCGACGCCCCAGCACCACGGGCACGCTCGCGACCGACTGGGCCACCGACGCCACGCCCTCGCCGGAGACGTGTGGTCCGTGACCGCGCGCGGCGCTCGCTGATCGTCGCGTTCTTGTCGGTGCCATCGTGCGGCACGGCAGAGGCGTCGCGACCGAGCGCGCTCGCCGTGGGCTTCACGCACGCGTGCGTCCTGCGCGATCACGAGGTGCGCTGCTGGGGCGACGATCGTTTCGGACAGCTCGGCCGTGGGGAGGCGTCCGAGGTGCCGCGCGCGCCGGGCCCCTCGGTCGCGATGCCTGCGGTGGTCGGCGTCGCTGCCGGCGGATCGAGCACGTGTGTGCTCGACGATGCAGGCGCTGTCTTCTGCTTCGGCCTCGGACGTCACGGACAGCTCGGCGACGGAACGCTGGAGATGCGCGCGACGCCGACCCGCGTGGCTGCGCTCCCGCCAGCGAGCGCGATCAGCCTCGGGTCGGATCACGCGTGTGCGATCGCGGCGGGCGACGTGTACTGCTGGGGATGGAACGGCACGGGACAAGCCGTGCCCAGAGAGCGACCGCGCATGCCCGACGATCCCAGCGACGTGCTGGTGCCGACCCGCGTCGAGGGCCTGCCACCGATGACCGAGATCGTCGCGGGCTACCTCGACACCTGCGCGCGCACGGCCGAGGGAGAGCTCGTGTGTTGGGGCGCGCAGCACGAGACGCCCACCTCGCTCGGTCACGCGCGTGCGGTGGCGATCGGCGTCGATCATCTCTGCGTCGTGCGCGAGAACACGACGACCTGCTTCGGCGCGGAGCCCGGAGGCGGTCGCCCCGCGCTGCCGCCCGAAGGCGTGACCTTCACGATCACGGGGCCTGTCGCGCGCGGCGCCGTCGATCATCTCTGCATGATCGACGACGCGGGCGAGGCCTCGTGCTGGGGCAAGAACGAGCACGGCCAGCTCGGCCTGGGCTCGCAGCGCTTCGTCGAGGCGCCCGCGCGCGTGCCCTTCGATCGACCGATGCGCGCGATCGGCGTCGGCGTCGCGTTCAGCTGCGCGTTGGTCGAAGACGACGTCCTCTGCTGGGGCAACAACGAGCACGGCGAGCTCGGCGAGCCAGGTGCGCTCGACGCGTTCTCCCCGACCCTCGTGCCCCGCGGGTAGCGACCGTCACGACACGTCGATCAAACGACGAAGGCAGTGGCAGCCGAGAGCGCGGCGGCCGCGATCGCGCCGATGACACCGTCACGCCAGATGGTCGCCGCGACCCTGCGGCTCGCCGCCGCGAACTCTGCCTCGACCTTCGTCGTCGAGAAGTCTTCGTTCTCGATCACGCCCGTCGCCGCGTGCGCCACGCAGGTGTTGCGACGAACCTGGAGCTCGCTGATCAGCGCGCCCCCGACCGGCACGCCGAGGAGGAGTCGCACCGGCCAGCTCACGTCGAGCACCACGAACGCGACCAGCATCAGCACCGCGACCACCGACATCGCGATCGCAGCGTTGCGACGTCGACGCCGTCCGGCGCCGCTGAAGTTCGGCCGACACGACGCGCCCATCACGAGGTCTTCGCTCATGCGGTCGAGCCTGACACATCGAGAGGGAGCGTGATCTCGACGGCGAGGCCACCACCTTCCGCGTTCTGCGCGCGCACGCGCCCGCCGTGGACGCGCACCGCGCGTTCGGTGATGGCGAGCCCGAGGCCCGCGCCGCCCGTCTCGCGCTCACGCGCAGGCGAGAGCCGCGCGAAGGGTCGGAAGATCTCGTCGAGCTTGTCCTGGGGCACGCCGGGCCCGTGATCACGCACGGTGAGGGAGAGCTCGCGGTCGCGTACGCCGAGACCGATCTCGATCGCCGTGCCCTCCGGCGCGAAGCGGAGCGCGTTGCGCACGACGTTCTCGATCGCCTGCCGCAGGAGCTCCGCGTGCCCGCGGAGGGTGATCTCCGGCAGGGCGCTCGCCTCGACACGCCGGCCCGTCGTCCGCGCCTCGTAGGCGGCGTCGCCCACCACGTCCGCGACGATCTCGTCGAGGCGAAGCAGCTCGGTCCGATCGATCGCGCCCGCGTCGTCGAGACGCGCCATCGTGAGCACCAGCGCCACGAGCTCCTCGAGCCGTTCGCTCTCGCGCCCGATGCGATCGAGCGCCGCGTGGGCCTCGGCTTCCTCGGGCGACGTGCTGTGCCGCGCGACCTCGAGCGCCATCGACAGGCGCGTGAGCGGCGAGCGCAGCTCGTGCGAGACGTCACGCAGCAGACGCTCGCGTGAGGCGAGCAGCTCCGAGACCTTCTGCGTCATCGCGTCGAAGTCGAGCGCGAGCGCGCGCACCTCGGACTCGGCGTGGCGTGGCATGGAAGGCCCCACGCGCACTTGCATGTCGCCCGCGCTCACGCGCCCCGCCGCCGCCCGCAGCGAACGAATCGGCGCGCTGAGGGCGTGCGCGAGCAAGAGCGAGACGACCGCCGCGAGCCCGAGCACGAGACCGAAGTGGAGGCGCGGCGGCGAGATCGCGAACACCGCGCGCGGCGGATGCCCGTACGACGCAGCGATCACATCGCCCGTCGCTCCGCGCAGGGCGACCCACTCGCCCACCGTCGCGCGCCCGTCGTCTGCATGCGCGACAGCCTCGATCGCCGCGGCCGCGTCCTCGAGATCGTCGTCGAGGGTGCCGCTCGATCGAACCGTGGTCGTCCCGCGCGCCAGCACGAGGTGCACGCCGGTGCGCGACTCGATCGCGTGAAGCGCCTGGCGCGCGTCCTCGGTGCTCGACGCCTCGAGCGCGGCAGCGCCTTCCAGCAGGAGCACGTCGAGCGCGATCGCAGCGTGCTCCGCACGACGTCGTTCGAAGCCGGCTTCGAGCGCGAGCCCCACGCCCACGCTCACGAGCAGGTTGGTCAGCACGATCGCCACGAAGATGCGCGCCGCGAGGCTCCTCATCGTGCACCTCCCTCGGCCACGTACACGTAGCCGCTCCCGCGCACGGTCTGGATGCGATCCCGTCCGTCACGTCCAGGTCCGAGCTTCTTCCGCAGGTTCGAGACGTGCACGTCGATGCTGCGCTCGAAGGGCGAGAGACGCCGACCGAGCACCTGCTCCGCGATCACGTGCCGCTCGACGAGCTTGCCTGCGTTGCGCATCAGCAGCTCGAGCAGCGCGAGCTCCACGCTCGTGAGCACGACCTCCTCGCGATCGCGGCGCACACGACGCGCGCCCACGTGGAGCGTCACGTCGTCGACGGCCAGGACGTCGCTCGTCGTCACCGTCTCGACGCGTCGCAGGATCGAGCGGATGCGGGCGACCAGCTCCCGCGCGTTGAACGGCTTGGGGAGGTAGTCGTCGGCGCCGAGCTCGAGACCGACGATGCGATCGATGTCGTCACCGCGCGCAGTGAGCACCAGCACCGGCAAGCGCGACGCGGGCCGGAGCGCGCGCAGCACGTCGAGGCCGGTCATCGTCGGCAGCATCAGATCGAGGATCGCCATCGCGTGATCACCCGAGCGGGCGCGCGCGAGCCCCTCCGCTCCGTCGTGCACCACCTCGATCTCGAAGCCCTCACGCACCAACACCGCGCGGAGCAGCTCGGTGAGCTCGACGTCGTCGTCCACGAGCAGGAGGCGCGGCGGCATGAGCGGAGCTTGGCACCGCGCACCGCGGATGCGCGTCGTGCTCGCGCTTCGTGACGTGCCATTTGCACTTCTTGAGGTTCGCCAGCCCCTCCTTTCGATGGCGATTCGTAGGGTGACCTCGTGCGCTCCCTCCTCGCTTTCGCCCCGCTCACGCTCCTCGCGCTCGCTTCGTCGGCCTCTGCCCAGGAGCGCGTGTGGACGGAGACCGACGCCGTCCACACCGCCCTCTCGGTGAGCTTCGATGCCCGCGCCGCGCGGGCCGATCACACGTCCGCCGAAGCCGCGGTGCGTGTGGCCCACGACGCGCGTCAGCCCACGCTCTCCATCGCCGCGACGGGCGGGCACAGCGAGAGCCTCGCGAGCTCGATCGGCGGCGCGATCGTCCGCCAGCAACAGGACTACGTGAGCCTCACGTCGAGCGCGCACCTCGTGTCGGACGTGGGCACCGAGGTCGACCTCGGGCTCTCGTCGAACGTCGGCTGGCGCACGGCGAACCTCAACCCCGCCTCGACGACGCTCAACACGCTCGGCCCGATCTACACGACGAACCTCACGATCGACCTTCGCCAGCCTCTGCTCCGCGGCGCGGGCGAGGACGCGACGCTCGGTGCGGAGCGACAGTCACGGGCCTCGGCGCGCGCGGCCGAGCTCAGCGCGCAGCAGACCGTCAGCACCGTCGTTCGTGACGTGCTCGTCGCGCACCACGAGCTCGCGTACGCACAGTCCGCCCTCGAGGTGAGCGAGGCCGTGCTGGCGCTGGCGCGGACGCAGCTCGAGCACGCGCGTGCGAGCGAGGCGCTCGGCACCGGCACCCACCTCGACGTCCTCCGCTATACGTCGGCGCTCGCGACCGCGGAGAGCAACGCCCGGACGAGCCGAGCGCAAGAGGAGCAGGCCGCGATCACGCTCGGCACGCTGCTCGGGCTCGATGCCTCGGCCTCGCGAACGTTGCGCGTGACGCCGAGCGCACGCGAGGCAGTGAACGTCGCCTCGGTGGAGATACTCGCCGACCGCGCGAGCCAGTCCTCGCCTGAGCTCGCCGCGCTCGACGCGACGGTCGCCGCCGCCCGCGAGCTCGAGCGCACGCGCGCCGATGCCGATCAGCTCCAGCTCGATCTCATCGGTCAGCTCGCGGCCGGCGTGGCCTACAGCGGGACCACCCTCGAGACGCTCACGCTCCCCGACGGACGCCCGGCACTGAGCGGAAGCATCGGTCTCGAGCTCACGTTCCCGATGGGACAGGGCGAGGCGCACGCGCAGTACGAACAAGCGAGCGCGCAGCTCGAGGGAGCCATCGCGCGCTACGAAGCACGCGCACGCACGTTGGCCTCGGAGATCGCGAGCGGACGCGCCGAGTGGGTCTCTGCCGACGAGCGCGTCGCCCTCGCCGCGACCGCCCGCGACGCCTCGCACGAGCTCGCCGACGCCGAGCGCGCCGGCCTCTCGCTGGGGACCGTGACGTCCATCGACGTCGTCTCGGCGCAAGAGGACGAGCGCAATGCTGCGCTCACGGCGCTGCGCGCGAGCGCGGATCGACGCGAGGCCGAGATCCGGCTCGCCCACCTGACTGGCTCGCTGCTCGACGCCTTCGGCGTCCAGCTCGACTCCTCTTCGACGGAGACCACGCCATGAAGCGACGAACGATCGCGATCGTGATGACGCTGACCCTCGCGGCCGCCGTCACGCTCTTCTACTTCCTCATGCCGCGACCGAGCAGCCACGCGAGCGTGGAAACGCTCACCGTCCTGCCGTCCGACATCACCCTCGTCGCGAGCGTGGCGGGCACGATCGAGCCGCACGCGCAGGTGTCGATCGGATCGCGCGCGTCGGGGGAGGTGATCGAGGTCGCCGTCGAAGAGGGTGCGACCGTGGCCGAAGGCGATGTGCTCTTTCGACTCGATCGCACCGACGCCGAGCGACAGGTCGCGACCGCGGAGATCGATCTCGCGCGCCTCCGTGCGGGCCTCGCGCAAGCACGCGCTGAGCTCTCGAGCGCCGAGCTCGCGAGCACCGACGACGCCACGACCGCCGATCTCGCCGAGCGCACCGAAGCACGAGGACTGACCACGGCCGACGCCTCGCGAAGCGCCCGTCATGCGCGCGACCTCGCACGGGCGACGGTGTCGCTGCGACGCGCGTCGGTCTCAGCCGCGCGCGCACAGGTCGACGCCGCGGCGCTGGCCGTCGACGAGGCGCGTCGCAACCTCGAGCGCACCGAGATCCGCGCGCCCTTCGCGGGCACGGTGCTCTCGGTCGACGTCGAGCGCGGGACGATCGTCTCGTCCGCCATCGGGAGCATCACCAGCACCACCCTCGCGACGCTCGCGGACCTCTCCGACCTCCGCATGATCGGCCAACTCGACGAGTCACAGGTGGGTGCGGTCGCCGTCGGACAGGAGGTCACGTTTCGCGTGGATGCGTACCCGGCGCGCACGTTCGCGGGGCGCGTTCAGCGCGTGAGCCCCCTCGGCGTGGAGCAGTCGAGCGTCGTCGTGTTCGACGTCGAGGTCCTCGTCACCGACCCAGACGCACGCCTGCTCCGCTCGGGCATGAGCGCCGACGCGGACATCGTCACGTCGCGCGAGACGGCGGTGCTCGCGATCCCGCTCGCCGCGCTCCGCAGCCGCAACGGGGCACGCGAGGTGGTGCTCCCCGACGGCACGTCGCGCGTCGTCACCACCGGCGCCACGGACGGCGAGCGCATCGTGATCGCATCGGGCCTCTCGGCGGGCGACGAGATCGTCGCGGACGCTCTGTCCGTGCGAGAGGCCGCCCCCGAGCGTGCGAGCTCCGGCCTGCTTCCCACGCCACCGCGCGGCGGCGGCTCGCGACCGAGCGGAGGTGCACGATGACCGACGTCGTGCTCGACGTGAGCGACCTCAGGCGCATCTACCGCGCGGACGACGCCGAGCTCGCCGTGCGCGCCGTCGATGGCGTGAGCTTTCGCGTGAACGCCGGCGAATCCGTCGCGATCGTCGGCGCCTCGGGCTGCGGCAAGTCCACGCTGCTCCAGATCCTGGGCTGTCTCGATCGACCGACCTCGGGTCGCTACGCGCTCGCGGGCAGCGACGTGTCGCGCCTCGACGAGGACGCGCTCGCGGCGCTCCGCAACCGTCACGTCGGCTTCGTGTTCCAGAGCTTCCACCTCTTGCCGCGCCTCTCTGCGGTGGAGAACGTCGCGCTGCCGCTACTCTACGGCCCGCACCTTCCCGACGCGCACGAGCGCGCCCTCGCTGCGTTGACGCGGGTGGGCCTCGGCGATCGCGCGCACCACCTGCCTGCGGAGATGAGCGGTGGTCAGCGTCAACGCACAGCGATCGCGCGCGCGCTCGTCACGAGGCCATCGCTCCTCCTCTGCGACGAGCCCACGGGCGCGCTCGACACGCGCACGAGCGACGACGTGCTCGCGCTGATCGACGACATCCACCGACAGGGCGCGACCATCGTGATGGTCACCCACGACGTGAGCGTCGCGCGCCGCATGGAGCGCGTGATCTGGATGAGCGACGGGCGCATCGAGCGCGACGGGCCTTCAGAGGAGGTGCTCGATGCGTTCGTCGCGCGCCTCTCGGCTCGGAGCGCCGCCGCATGAGGCTCCGCGACGCACTCCGCTCCGCGCTCCAGTCGCTGCGCGGCAACCGCATGCGCACCGCGCTCACCGCGCTCGGCACCATCATCGGTGTGGCGTCCGTCGTCGTCGTTCTCGCGATCGGCGAGGGCGCGCAGGCATCGGTGACCGACCGCGTGCGCGCGCTCGGGACGAACCTCCTCACGGTGCGGCCCGGCGTCGGAGGCTTCGGCCCCGTGCGCAGCGGCAACGTGGAGACGCTCACGCTCGCGGACGCCACGGCGTTGGCGCGCGTGCCCGGTGTCGTGGCTGTGTCGCCCGAGTCGACGAGCTCCGCACAGATCCGCTTCCTCGGCGAGAACACGAGCTCCTCGGTGGTCGGCGTGACGGCGCCTTACTTCTCCGTGCGCAACCTGGAGATCGCGAGCGGCCTGGGCATCTCCACCGTGGACGAGGCCACTCGCGCGCGTGTCGCGGTGCTCGGCGCGAACATCAGCGACGACCTCTTCGGCAGCGCGAGCCCGCTCGGGGAGCGCATCCAGATCCGGGGCATCGCGTTCCGCGTCGTCGGCGTGCTCGGCCAGATGGGCGAAGGCTTCGGCTCACCCGACGATCAAGTGCTGGTGCCGCTCTCGGTCCACACCGGCACGCTCTTCGGTCAGGACTACCTCTCGCAGATCAGCGTCGAGCTCGCCGAGGAGGATCAGGCAGACACGACGATCGATCGCATCAGCTCCGTCCTGCGTCTGCGTCACGCGCTTCGCGACGACGAGGACGACGACTTCAACGTGAGCTCGCAAGCCGAGATGCTCCGGACGATGAGCGCGATCACCGGCACCCTGACCGCGCTCCTCAGCGCCGTCGCGCTCGTGTCGCTCGTCGTCGGCGGCATCGGCATCATGAACATCATGCTCGCGTCGGTGACCGAGCGGACCCGCGAGATCGGTGTACGCATGGCCGTCGGCGCGCGACGCCGCGACGTGCTCCTGCAGTTCTTGCTCGAGTCCGTGCTCGTCTCGATGGCGGGCGGCGTCGCAGGCCTGCTCCTCGGTGTGCTCGCCGCGCTCGCGATCGCACGCATCGGCGGCTGGACCACCATCGTCCCGGCCTCGGGCGTGGCGCTCGCGCTCGGCGTCTCCGCGCTCGTGGGCATCGTCTTCGGCGTCGGTCCCGCCCGACGCGCAGCCTCGCTCGATCCCGTCGAGGCCTTGCGGCAGGAGTGAGCGCGCGCGAAGCAGCGGATGGAGGCGGTGGGAGTCGAACCCACAAAGAACCAGATTTTAAGTCCGGCGCGTATGCCTGTTCCGCCACGCCTCCCGATCGAACGAGCCCCAATCTCGCATCGCGATCCGAGAGGGTCAACGAAGCGCGGCCCTCACCCTCCGCGGAAGTCGACCGGATCTCAGAGACCGAGAAAGATTCGAGACGCCTCTCTCGGGGAGCCAGCCGGCGGGGCGAAGCCCCCTTGAGGCGCGAGGGATGGAGGAGCGAAGCGACGAAGGACCGATGGGGGTGCGGGGGTCGGGCCCCCGCATCGAGCGCCGGAGGCGCGGGAAACTGAGCTCACTCGTGGTGATCGATCTCGCCCTCGAGCTTCAACCACGCGTGCTGGCGAGACTCGTAGATCGAGATCACGGGCGCGAGAAAGCTCGGATCCGCGAACGCGCCCATGGCCACGACCACGAAGTCCGGCAGGCCATCGGGCTCCCACGCGACCGTCGATCCGCACCCGCTGCAGAAACGAAAGTGGATGGAGCCGCCGCTGTCGCCCTTGCGGACGAACGACGTGCCCGCCTCGATGCCGTGTACGCGATCTCGCGCGAACCGCGCCTGCACGCCGAACGCGCTCCCCGTGCGCCGCTGACAGTCGAGGCAGTGACACACCGACACGCGCACAGGCTCGCCCTCGCACCGCACGACGAAGCGCCGACACGCACACGCCGCCTCGCGCACGCGAACCGCACCTGCATCGTCGCTCATGCGCGGAGCATCTCACGACGGCGCGCGATCACGACGCTGACGCGCCATCGCGCGCGCCTCGCGATAGAGCCCGACGCCGACCGTCGGCGCGCCGTCGCGCACGCGCTGCGAGAGGCGTCGTCCATCGGCGCTCACCTGCACCAGCGCGACGATCGCCTCCGGCGGCACGTGATCGACGACGACCTGCACGTCTCGCTGCTCGAGATCCGCGTCGATCGCGCAGCTGAGGAAGTCGGGTCGCAGCTCGCGCGGGAGCCACCACGGCGAGGCCATCGATCGACGGACGCCCATCCCAGCCCTTTCAGACACGCGGTGTGACACGACACCGAGCCGGCTCGGCCGGCTTGCCGCGAAGCGCGCCCGCTCTCACTGCCCCGGGATTGCACCCCGGGGTGAGCGCACCGTTCGCCTCAGGCATCCGACACCACGAGCACGGGCTATACACGCGGCCGTGTCACGCCCCCGTCAGTCCCCGCGTCGCGCCTCGTCGAACGAGCCGCCGCGCGGCATCGCGCCCGAGCTCCTCGTCTCGCAGGTGAAGAACACAGCGCCCTACGTCTTCGACGATCACCCCGACGGCGCTGCGATCCGGCAGACGCCGCCCGCGCGCTTCGTGCTCGACTTCGCGCCCGTCGACGAGCCGCTCTCACACTTCGCGTACTTTCGTCTCTGTCTGAGCGCGCACTACTTGAGCTGCGCCACGCTGGTGCCGACCGACGTCGACAACCAGATCCGCCACAAGCTCTGGGTAGGCCTCCCCGTGAAGGAGAGCTCGCTCGCGATCACGCTCGACATGGCGCGCCTCGTCCTCGAGAGCCGCCGCTGGGACTTCCTTCCGCTCACCACGCGCGAGTCCTTCGGCGCGAAGGGAAGCGCGCTCGAGCACACACCGATCTGCGGTCACTTCGGCGAGTGGTTCACTGTCGCGGCCGGCGCGTACGCCGCGCTCGCGCGCTTCGAGCAGCCCGAGGCGAAGGCCGCGCGCGCGACCCTTCTCGACACGATCGGCGAGGTCACGCGCCTGCACGCCGAGGTGTTCGGATCGCTCTGGCGCGCGAAGGACGGAGTCGGTGCGCTGCGCGCCGCAGCCACGATCGCGCACGACTTCGGTGACCTCGATCGTGTGATCGACATGTGGGACGTGCCGATCACCGACCCGCTGCGGCTGCAGTACCGAGGTCTCACGCTCTCGCCCTTCGATCCCGAGCGGCGCCTTCGTTACGAAGGACGTCTGTGGGCCGCGGGTGAGCTCTACAAGTCGATGATCGACGGCTCCTCGATGGCGCTCGAGAACCACCGTCACTTCGCGCTCCGCAAGCCGCGTGGCCTGCGCAGCCACCCTGCCCTTCGTGTACCGCTCGGCCCGTTCTTCGATGCGTGGGGCGACGAGGTCGCGGCGCGCCTCGAAGGCGAGGCGCTGCTCGAGGTGATCGACGCGCTCGTGCAAGGCACCGAGCGCATGCCCAAGACGCAGAGCTACACGCGTGCGCTCCATGCGATCCGCGCTGCGCACCCCGAGCACGACGCGCTCTCCGCCGCCGTCGCCAAGACCCACCGCGCCGTGCTCAAGCGATCACGCCAGGAGCACGAGGCGCTCTGGAGCGATGCCGCCCTCGCGCTGCTCGAAGACATCCCGAGCCGAGCCTGACGATCGCTCAGAGAGCGAGAAACAATCGATTTCACGGCCTAAAGGGACGCGGTGGTGGGGGGTCCAGGGCGAGTTCCGCAGGCCGAAGGCCGAGGATGTTTGAGCATCGGACCCCCCTCCGCCGCGGCCCGCTTCCGAAGCGGGGATTCCTTCTCGCTCTCTCAGCGCTTCTTCTTCTGCTTCGCGAGCTCCTTCTCGAGGCCGTCGAGGATCATGTCGAGGCCGAAGTCGAAGTCCTGGAGGCCATCGTGGCGATGATCCGCCACGTGACGCGCGAGCTCGTGGAGGAAGGGGTACGGGCCCATCGGCGTCGACTCGATGTAGTGCTTGGCCATCGCCGCGTACTGGTCGGGCTCGAAGGGAAAGTTGAGCTTCTGCAGCGTGAAGCCGTAGACGTGGCCGTCGATCACCTGCCACGCGTGATCGGCCATGGGATACGAGAAGCCCGCCTCGACGAGACAGCCGAGCGTGGCGTTCACGTAGCGCAGCATGTTCGGCCCGACGTTGGGTCGTGAGACGAAGAGCATCGTCGCCCACCGGTGCTTCACGAGCACGGCGTGGGCACTCCGCGCTCGCTTCTTCATCTGCGCGCGCCACGCACCGCCGATCACGGGCACCTCGATCTCGCCCGCCACGAGCTCGACGAGACCCGCGAGCATGTCCTCCTTGTTCGCGACGTGGTGGTAGAGCGACATCGCCTCCACGCCGACGGCCGCCGCGACGTTGCGCATCGAGAGCGCGTCGATGCCCTCGCGATCGGCGATCTCGAGCGCCGCGCGCAGCACGCGCTCCTGGCTGAGGGGCTCGCGCCCCCTCTTCTGCGTGGCCTTCTGCGTCGTCATCCGCGAGCTCTTCTTCGACGTGGACATCGAGCCGAAGAGAAACATACACCGTAAGCCTTGACAAGCTTACGGTGTACGTCACACCTGACTTACGCCGTACGTCGACAATCGACGTCGTGCGACAAGGAGCAAAGAGCCATGAAGATCTGCATCGTCGGCGCCTCGGGAAAGCTCGGCCACTACATGATCGCGCACGCGCTCGACCGCGGGCACGAGGTGGTCGGCGTCTGTCGTCCCGAGAGCGTGGGCAAGCTCGATCGTTTCGCCGACCGCATCACGATCGTCCCCGGCAAGACGAACGATCGCGACGTCATCCGTCGCGCGGTGGAGGGGTGCGATGGGGTGCTCACCGTGCTCGCGCCGTGGGGCGTGCAGCAGTACGCGTCGGGCACCGCCCAGGCGGTCATGGACTTCGCGAGGCCGGGCGCGCGTCTCGTCTTCTCGTGCGGCTGGCACATCAGCCGCGACGGCCAGGATCGCTACTCGATGTTCTTCACCCTGCTCGTCCCGATCCTCGCCTGGATCGCCCGTCTCTTCCGGCTCGCCGAGCTCGACGATCAGGTCGAGGCGTGTCGGCGCATCTTCGAGAGCGACACCCGCTGGACGGTCGTTCGCGGCAGCGATCTCGAGGAGGGGCCGAGCGAGGGCCTGCCCGTGTGGAGCCGCCACGTGGGCGATCCCGTGCTCGCGTCGAACCTCACGCGCCGCATCGACTACGCGCTCTTCATGGTCGCTGCGCTCGAGGACGAGTCGCTCGTGCGCGAGGCTCCGGCGATCGTGTCGTGCAAGTCCGCCTCGGCGCTCGCACACGCTGCCCCGCTGACCCTCGCGGCCACCCGATCGGCGTGAGCGTGCGGGATCAGCTCGGCGCGATGCGTCTCAGCGACACGCAGAGATCCTCGAGCTCCTCACTCGCCCTGCACACGAGGCGACCTCCCTCTCCCCTCGGGAGCTCCACGACGACCGTGGTCGCGCGTCCTTCGCGGATGCGCGCGTAGAACGCGCCCGTCTCGAGGACGATCGCATCGCGCGGCAGCGCCGCATCACCCGCTCGCCATGGCACGAGTCGGAGCGAGACCTCGGGGTGCGAGGGATCTTCGAGGACGAGTCCCGTCGGGCTCCCGCTCCACGTCCAGCCCGTGGGCGTGTCGATCTCGACGCCGAGCGCGTCGAACCGCCGGACCTCGATCGCGCCGCGATCGGGGAGACAGAGCGAGGCGTCCGGTGTGGGCGCGCACGCGATGGGCAGAACGCCGCTCGCGATCTGCTGCGCATCGGGCTCGATCACGATCGGGGCGCCCCGCGCACGACGCACGATCAGCGCACTGCGGAAGCCCGTCGCGTCGGTCGCGCGCCGCCACGTGGTGTAGTGCGTGATGGCCTCGGGGCTCAGCACGATCGCGCACGCCGAAGCCGAGACGCGCACCTCTGCGACCTCTCCGCGGCCGCCGCGCATCACGTCTGTCGGGCCTCGACGCATCGCCGCGCGCAGTCGACGAACGAACTGCGCAGGCTCTTCGACGAAGCGCTCGATCTGGACCGACGGCACCACCCGCCGTGTGGTGCATCCCGCGGACGTGCTCGTCTGCTTCGCGCTCGCGGCCCACCGCGGATGCTCCGCGCCCGCTCCGCTCGTGACGAACAGCGCACCGACGATCGCGAGCACGCACGGGATCCAAGGCCTCATGGGCCGACCCGTACCACGCACGTCGATCGATGCGCGCATTCCCAAGCCGATGCGCTGGGTGCGATACATGCGCCGGTGGAGGCACCGATGACGAAGGCCCCGTCCAAGAGCGCACAGTCCGACAACACGACGTCCACGAGCGAGGCTTCGAAGAAGATCGACGCGCGCATCGCCTCACTCGGCGACTGGCGTGGCGAGGTCTTGAGCCGCGTGCGCGCGCTCCTCCGCGAGGTCGACCCGGAGATCGTCGAGGAGTGGAAGTGGATGGGCACGCCCGTCTTCTCGCGCGACGGCATCGTGTGCACCGGCGAGTCCTATGCGACGCACGTGAAGATGACGTTCGCGAAGGGCGCGTCACTCCCGGATCCGAAGAAGCTCTTCAACGCGAGCCTCGACGGCAACGTGCGGCGCGCCATCGACGTGCGCGAAGGGCAGGCGCTCGACGAGCCCGCGCTGAAGCAGCTGTTCCGCGACGCGATCGCGCTCAACGTCGCGAGCAAGGCGAAGAAGAAGCCCGCGACTCCGAAGACGGCCGCCAAGAAGACGAGCGCCAAGAAGGCGAGCACCAAGAAGGCGAGCACCAAGAAGAAGGCGTGAGCCGGGAGCGCGTGAGGTCGTGGCGAGACAGAGTCGCGCCATGTCGTCCTTCCCTTCGTCCTCCTGCCTGCTCCTCGTCGTCCTCGCTGGTACCGTCGCGGCCTGCGGTGATCCTGTCGAGCCCGCACTCGATGCGGCGACACCGAGCGCCGATGCATTCGCTGCGGATGCGGCCCCTGCGCTCGATGCGCTCGTGGAAGGCGACGACGCGTTCACCGCGGTCGATGCGCCTCTCGATCTCGACGCGCCGAGCGCGCTCGATGCGTTCGCGGCCGACGACGCCTTCACGGCGAGCGATGCGTTCACCGCGTCGGATGCGTTCGCCTCCTCCGATGCGTTCGTGGGGCCCGATACGTTCAGCGCCGACGACGCACCGGCCACGCGTCGGTCGTTGATCGCCGACTTCTGCCCCAGCACCGCGACGAGCGCGGGCCTCTACCGCGGCACGCTCGCGTCGAACCTCAACGACCTCGCGGGCGCATGCACGGTGACGGCGCCCGGTCGCGACGGCTCGGTCCGCGTGATGCTGGCGCCGGGCCAGTCGCTCACGGCGACGTACCGTCATGCAGGCGACGGCGTCGTCTACCTCCTCGAGCGCTGCCCCGTGGTCGCGAGCTGCGTCGCGAGCGCCGATGCCTCGAGCTCGGGCGCCGAGACGCTGCGCTATACGAACTCCGGCAGCGCGGCAGCGCCGTACTACCTCGTGCTCGACAGCGACTCGACGGGCGGCCCGCAGACCTTCGAGCTCGATCTCGAGATCACGCCCTGACTCGCCTCGGTCGCGCGGGGCGGACCGCGCAGGGGATCAGCCGCGACTGCCCTCGGGTCATGCCGTGCTCGAGTGCTATCTGCATCGCTCGCAAGGAGACAGTCATGGAGACGCAAGAGCTACATCGCGGTCGGCTGATCGATCACCTCCAGCTCGTCGTCGACGATCTGCCCGCCGCGAAGCGCTTCTACGGCGCGATCTTCGAGGTGCTCGGCGTGCCGATGGTCTCGACCGACGAGTTCTTCTACTGCGACGAGCTCTTCGTCTCGACGAAGGACAGCAAGGCCGCCGCCGGCAAGACGACGGGGCGTTGTCACCTGGCGTTCCAAGCGCGCGACCAAACGATGGTCGAGGCCGCGTATACGGCGGCGATCGCGGCAGGCGGCAAAGACAACGGCAAGCCCGGCCCCCGCCCCTACCACCCCGGCTACTACGCAGGCTTCGTGATCGACCCCGCGGGCAACAACCTCGAGATCGTCTTCCACGGCCCCGCGAAGCGCTCGGCGGACTCGGTGAAGATCACCTTCTGATCGCGTCGGTCAGCTGCCGTGGAGCTCGATCGTGCGGCCCTGCACGTACGCGTCGACCAGCGCGTCGATCACGATGCACTGCGTGGAGCGGTCCTTGGTGAGCGCGAGCGCGAAGGTCACCGCCTTGGCGAGGAACTCGGGATCGAAGCCGCCGAGCTCGCACTCGATGCCGCCGATCTCGTCGCGACCGCCGTGGCCTTCGGTGATCGCGACCGTCACCGGCACGTAGGGCTCGTCACGCCAGCGACGCCACGCCACGTGGAACATGCGAACGCCGCCTTCGGCCTCGACGTACTCGGTCTCCATGAGGACGAGCGTAGCGAGCGAGCGAGAGCACCGTCGACGGGATTCGAACCCGCTTCACCCGGTTCGAGACACCGGTGACCCACTCCGAACGAGTCTGCGACGGCAAGAGACACAGAACGAACGACTGCCTCGGGGTGGTGGGGATCGAACCCACGACCTCTCGGTCCCGAACCGAGCGCGCTTCCACTGCGCCACACCCCGCTCGCTCTCCACGAGCACGACGAACGACTCCCTCGTGACGGAATCGAACCGTCGCGAACGCCCGTATGAGAGGCGTCGGATCCCAGAGCCCGAGGGACGACCGCGGCACGACGAGACCGCGTTTGGATCCGAGGGGACTCGAACCCCTTGCCTCCGCGATGCAAGCGCGGTGCTCTCCCTGCTGAGCTACAGACCCAGTCCGTAGACCGCGTCGTGTCGTCCTCCTGACGCGCTCATGCGCGAGAAGGCGAGAGCGAGCTCATCGGCGTGAAGCGACCTGCTCGGTAGGCGTGGAACATGCGCGCGATGCCCTCTGCGCTACCCGCCACGAAGGGTCCGTGTTGCACCGTCGGCTCGCCTTGTCGCGCGCCTGCGTAGAGGGCCACGCGCGCACCCGACTCGCCGGCGACGAGCTCGAGCGTCGTCTCGCCCCCGCCCTCGCGCCGATCGAGCCAGCCGATCTCACCCACACCGAGCGGCGCATCGCTCTCGCTCACGCGCAGCGAGCCCGCGAGCGGATAGAGAAAGCCGTCGTGCGACGCAGGCAACGACTGCGTGAAGCGCGCGTGCGGCGCGAGGTGCACGTCGAGCAGCGTGACGGGCACGTGGTTGAGCGTCTTGCTGAGGAGGCCGTGCGTGCTGCCGCTGTAGAGGCGCGCCTCGACACCCTCGGCACGGTGCACGGGCACCTCGCTCGCGCGCACGATCTCGAAGCGCGGATCCGCATCGCGCGAGCGCTCCGGCAGCGTCACCCACAGCTGGAGCACGCGGGTGGGCACACCCGAGGAATGCACGTGCTCGCTGTGCACGATGCCGCGACCCGCCGTCATCCACACGAGATCGCCCGCCCGCAGCACGCCCTCGTCGCGATCCTCCATCTCCCCCTCGATCACGAACGTCACCGTCTCGAGGCCCGCGTGCGGATGCGCGCCGCCGACCTGGAGGCCCGCGGGGAAATCGAGGCGATCGTCCATCAGGAGCACGAACGGATCACTCAGGTGCAGCGCATCGGGACGGATCACCTCGATCGCCGTGTGCCCCGGCCCGAGGAACCCTTCCGACGGTGCGGGCAGGCGTCGACGACGCGCGAGGGTGCGGCGCTGCGTGACGTTGGCTTCCTGGGTGACGGTCGTGATCGGTTGCATGACGAGAGAGCGTGCGGCCTCGATCGATCGGTTCAAGCGGATCGATCGCGGCCATCACCTGCCCGTTCGTGATCCAACACGAACGCGATGCCTGCGCGGACCGCGGCGACCTGCGCGGCGTTGCACTGCTCGGGCGTGGCGCGCGGGCTGTCGGGGTAGACCTCCGTCGTCGTCCTGTAGCGAGCCTTCGTCATGCCCGCGCACAGGCCGAGCGATGCGAGCGGATAGCGGATCACACCGGGCGCGACCACGACCGATCCGATGATGGTTCCGTCCGCATCGGCGGGCGCGATGTGGGTGACCTTCGAGACCGCGTCGATGATGGCGGCTTGGAAGTCGGGCTGCGGATGGTCGGTGTCGTCGACGAGGTAGAAACCGTCGGGGATCGTGCCCGGCTCGTGCGGCTTGCCATCGCGCGCCGCGAGCGCAGGGCGGAACTCGGTCTCGTCGGTGTCGGTCGTCTCGTGCAGGTCGACGTGCAGGATCACGCGGCCCGTCGTCGCCGCGAGCAGACGCATCAGCGACGACGACTCCTGGCTGCGTCCATCGGGCTTGAACGAGCGGTTCGGATCCACCGCGTGCGGGTTCCAGCGCTGGATCCGCTCGTAGGCCCACGGGCTCACGCAGGGCGCGACGAGCACGTTCGCGCGCCCCACGTAGTCGTTCAGGTGATCGGCCGCGAAGCGCAGCGCCCCGTGCACGCCGCTCGTCTCATAGCCGTGCACGCCACCGGTCACGAGCAGCACGGGAAGCTCGGCGTCCCAGTCCCTCGTGCGCAGCGCGACCAGCGGCAGCACGCCGTCTGCGCCCTCCTCGAGCCGTCCGTACTCCACCACCTCGGCACGGTCGCGCAGACGCTCGACCACACGGAGCACGTCGTCTGCGTAGCTGCGCTGCTTGCGCTGGGCTGCGCGCCAGGCCGCACGCTCTCTGGCCTCCCACGGAGTGCCGGGCGTTCCGATCGGGTACGTCATCGCGCGAGCGTGCGACTCCACCTCGACGGAATCCAGTCGTTCTCCGCCATCCACGGGCGGCGACGATGCAGCGCGCCACGATCGCACGGCGGCGCGCGGCGCACGCGAGACAGCCTTCGCAGCGGGCCCTCTGGTCGTCGAGCGTTCCGTCGTGGGCACGACGTGTGCTGTCTAGCGCTGCGTGCACCTCGAGATCGAACGACTCCAACACCTCGCCTCCGAACGCGGCGTGCTCTCGCTCGCAGGCGGCCTCCCCGACCCCAGCCTCTTTCCGCGCCATGAGCTCCAAGCTGCGTGTGCGAGCGCGATCGCCGCGCCTCGTGCGGACGCGCTCCAGTACGCGTGGCCCGAGGGCAGCGCGAAGCTGCGCGCGTGGATCGCGGAGCGGCTGACCCGCCGCGGCGCGCGCATCGGCGCCGACGACGTGATCGTCACGAGCGGGGCCCAGCAGGCGCTCTCGATCGCCAGCGCGCTCGTGATCTCTCGAGGGACGCTCGTGCGCGTCGACCAAGCCTCCTACCCCGGCGCGCTCGATCTCCTCCGTCGCGCAGGCGCGGTTCTCACGGGCGACGGCGCCCGCCCCGAGGTCGCGTACCTCATGCCGGGCGTGAGGAACCCGACGGGCGATGCGCTGTCGGCCGAGGCGCAGCACGCGTGCGTGGCGGCCGCGCGGTACGTGATCGCCGACGAGGCGTACGCGGAGCTGCGCTTCGACGGACAGCTGCCGCCGCTCGCGCTCGCCACCGCTCGCGAACGCACGTTCCACCTCGGCACCTTCTCGAAGACGCTCTGCCCCGGCCTGCGCATCGGCTTCCTCGTGCCGCCTCCTTCGTTTCTCGAGAAGGCACGCGCGCTCAAGCAGGAGCGCGATCTGCGGGCCCCCACGCTGTCGCAGGCGATGCTCGAGCACCCGCTGCTCGCCGATCGCTACGACGAGCTCCTCTCGATCGCGCGCCGCACCTACGCCTCGCGGGCGGAGCGCCTCGTGGCGGCGATCCGTCGGCACCTTCCGCGTGCCCGCTTCGCCGACCCCGAAGGCGGCTTCTCGGTGTTCGTCGAGACTGGCGTGCGCGGCGACGCCGTGAGCCTGCTCGAGCGCGCGATCACGCGCGGCGTGACCTTCGATCCCGGCCTCCCGTTCCTTCGCACGGGTCGCAGCGACGAGATCTCGTTCCGTCTGTGCCACTCGACGATCGATCCACGTTGCATCGAGTTTGCGGTCGCGCGCCTCGCGTCGGCGCTCGCCACGTTCGTGCAGAGCAGGACCACTCATCGGCTCGCGGCCGTCGCGGGCTGATCGACGGCTCGCCCCGATCCTCCGCGGGCTAGAGTGCCCCCGAGAGGAGGAGCCCTGCCCACGTTCCGCGTCACCCTGCTCCACACCGGCGGCCACAACGTCGGTGTGCCGCTGACCCAAGCCCAGCTGGCGGCGATCGGCGGAGGCAACCGGCCCCACGTCCGCGTGGTGCTCAACGGCTACGAGTATCACTCCACGGTCGGCGTGATCAGCGGGCGGCTGCTCATCCCCGTGAGCGCGGCGATCCGCAAGGCAGCGAGCGTGGCCGGCGGCGAGACGCACCAGGTCACGATCGCGCTCGACCCCGACCCCCGCGATGCGCCCGTGCCCGGTGACCTCTCCCGCGGGCTCGACGACGCGCACCTACGCGCCGTGTTCGACAAGCTCCCACCCTCGCGCCGCGAGGAGCTCGTGCGATCGATCGAGGAGACGGCGAACCTCAGGGCCCGCGCGCGACGCGTCGCCGAGGTCGTCGACCTGCTCCGCGCGGAGCAGAACCACCGCTGACCGAGCCCGTGCGCGAGCGCGCAGGGCTGTGGCGCGATGCCTCGATGACGCGTCGAAGCAGCGCGTTTCGAGCGTCCCTCGGCGCGGGGCGGGCGGCACCGGATGTGCGTCGCGAGACGCGATGGACTCGACCGACCCGGTGCCCCCTCACCCGCCGTCGCTCCGCGTCGCCACCTGGAACGTGCACGGCGCGGTGGGCATCGATCTGCGCCGCTCGATCGACCGCGTCGCCGACGTGCTGCGCGCGCTCGAGGTGGACATCGCGCTGCTGCAGGAGCTCGACGTGGGTCGCTCGCGGAGCGCGCGCGAAGATCAGCCGAGCGCGCTCGCGCTGAGGCTCGGTCACACGCACGTCTTCGGCGCGGCGATCGAAGAGGGCGAGGCCTCCTACGGCAACGCGATCGTGTCGAGGCTCCCGATCACCGACGCCTCGACGCACGTCCTTCCCGCGAGCCCCGGTGCCGAGCCGCGCGCCATGACCCGCGGCGTGATCCACGGGCCGCTGGGATCGATCGAGCTCGTCGTCACTCACCTCGGCCTCCTGGCGCTCGACCGACTCCGACAGGTCGAGGCGATCCTCGAGCGCCTCGGGCCTCCGACGCGGCCGCGCATCGTGGGCGGTGACCTCAACGACGGCCCCACCTCACGCACGCTCACGCGCCTCCTCGGCGACACGCTGCTGCGCGCCGAGACGCGCGCGACGTTCCCCGCGATCGCGCCGTTCCTTCGGCTCGATCACGTGCTCGTCGATCGACGGCTGGCGGTGCGCCGGGTGGCGCGGCCGAGCCTGCGCGAGATCCGCGCGGCCTCGGATCACCTCCCCGCGATCGTGGAGATCACCACGCGCCCCGAGCGATCGGAGAGCGCGCGTTCTTCGGAGGTGCGCTGATGCTTCGACCGGGTCGGAACTGTCTCCTCGTGTCTCGTGCCGAGAGCGGCGTGATCGTCGACGCATGCGACTACTTCCGGGCCGTGGCCGACGCGATCGAGTCGGCGCGCACGATGGTCCTGATCACGGGCTGGCAGCTCGACACGCGCGTCGTCCTGCGCCGCGACGCGGGTGAGGATCCGAACGAGCACACGCTCGCCGCGGTGCTGAAGCGCGCGTGCGCACGCTCGCCCGAGCTCGAGGTCCGCGTGCTCCCCTGGGACTGGAGCCCCGTCTACACGATCGATCGCGAGTGGGCGACGGCCGCGCGGCTCGAGGAGATCGCGGACGGTCGCGTCCACTGCGTGTGGGACGCGGCGCATCCCGCGGGCGCGAGCCAGCACGAGAAGATGGTGCTGATCGACGGTCACACGGCCTTCGTGGGCGGCATCGATCTCTGCGACTCGCGCTGGGACGACCGCCACCACCTGCCGGCCGATCCGCGGCGCGTGGATCTCGACGGTGAGCCGTACGGCCCGTACCACGACGTGCAGGCCGTCGTGCGCGGCGAGGTCGTCCACGAGCTCGTGAAGGTCTTCGTGGATCGCTGGGCGCGCGCGGGTGGTGCGCCGTTCTCGCCTCGCATCGCGCCCACGCCGCGCGAGCCGCCATGGTGCCACCACCCCATCGCGCCCGCGGAGGTCGCGATCGTGCGCACGCGCCCCGCCGATCCACGCGACGGCCGCCCCGAGATCCGTGAGCTCGAGCAGCTCATGACCGACGCGATCGCCGCGGCCGAGTCCCACGTGTACATCGAGACGCAGTACCTCACCTCGCACGCGATGGGGCAGGCGCTGGTCCAGCGTCTTCGCGACACCTCGCGCCCGCGCCTCGAGATCGTCGTCCTCCTGCCACGCCGCACCGAGGGCAGGCTCGAGCGCGCGGCCGTCGCGAACCCCCAGCGCGTGATGCTCCATGCGCTCAGGCGCACGGCGGACGCGAACGGTCACCGCTTCGGCGTGTACTGCCCCGCGATGGAGCCGAGCGCGGAGCACGCCGAGAGCGAGAAGGCGCCGCCCATCACGTACGTGCACTCCAAGCTGTGCGTGGTCGACGATCGCATCCTCGTCATCGGCAGCGCGAACCTCACCAACCGCTCGATGGGCTTCGACTCCGAGCTCTGCCTCGCGTGGTGCACGGAGCGACCGGACGCGAGCCTGCGCGCGATCCGTCTCGCGCTCCTCTCCGAGCACATCGCGATCTCGCCCGACGACGCCGAGGAGGTGATCGGCGAGGTGCGAGGTCTCGTGGCCAAGCTCGACGCCCTCACGTGCATCGACGCCGCGCAGCTCGTGGCGCACTCGTTCGTCGATCAGCCCGACGACCCGAGCGTGCTCGACGACGTGTTCGCCGAGATCGGCGATCCCGCGCGCGCAGACGATCTCGGCGAGCGCGCCGCGCACGTCATGGAGCGGCTCGGCGACGCCGTGCTCCGCTGAGCCCATCTCTCACCGACAGGAGACGACATGAAGCGCGAGACGAGAGACAAGATCTTCCCGAGCCTCTGGTACACCAAGGACGCAGAGGGCGCTGCGAGACTCTACGCGTCGATCTTTCCGCGCTCGAGCGTGGACCACGTGACCACGATGCAGAGCGACTCGCCGAGCGGCCCAGCGGGCTCGGTGAAGGTGGTGGACTTCACGCTCTTCGGTCGCCACTTCCAGGCCATGACCGCGGGGCCGCACCACGAGTTCAACGATGCGATCTCGCTCGTCGTCGAATGCGACGATCAGGCGGAGCTCGACCGCTACTGGGACGCGCTCACGGCCGACGGCGGCGAGGTCGTCGAGTGCGGCTGGTGCATCGATCGTTTCGGCGTGCGCTGGCAGATCGTGCCCAAGGTCCTCGGTGAGATGGTGGCCGACCCGGATCCTGCGCGCGCGAGGCGCGTGAGCGACGCGATGCTGACGATGAAGAAGCTCGACATCGCCACGCTCGAGAAGGCCTACCGCGGCTGACACGCGCGGCGCCTGACGCGTCACACTCCGCGCGATGACCGAGCTGCGCATCGCGACCTCTCACCCTCTGCCCGAGCCCGATCCCGACGAGCCGCTGTTGCTCGCCGCGCTCGAGGCTCGCGGCATCGCGGCGCGTAGGGTCGCGTGGGACGACGGCCGCGAGGACTGGGCTCGTCCTCAGGCCGCCACGCTCCTTCGCTCGACGTGGGACTACCTCCACCGACCCGAGGCCTTCGCGTCGTGGATCGGCTCGCTGCGCGGGCCCGTCGCGAACCCCGCGGACGTGCTGCTCGAGAACCTCCACAAGCGCTACCTCCTCGCGCTGCGCGAGCGCGGCGTGCCCACGGTGCCGACCTCGCTCGTCCTCCGCGATGAGCCGATCGACACGCTGCCGTTCGACGGCGCGCTGGTGGTGAAGCCCGCAGTCTCGGCCGCCTCGTTTCGCACAGCACGCTTCTCACGCGAGCAGCACCTCGAGGCGATCACGTTCGCGCGCGCGCTCGCCACGGAGCGCGACGTCTTGATCCAGCCCTACCTCGAGGCCGTCGAGCACAGCGGCGAGCGCGCGCTGGTGTGGATCGATGGCGAGGTGACGCACGCCGTGCGCAAGTCGCCGCGCCTCTCGGGTGAGAAGGAGTCGGTCGCCCTCGTGCCGGTGGCGGACGACGAGCGTGCGCTCGCCACGAAGGCGCTCGCGCCCTACGCGTCGCGTCTGCTCTACGCGCGCGTGGACGTGGTGCGGGACGCGCACGGCAGTCCCGTGGTCATGGAGCTCGAGCTGCTCGAGCCCTCGCTCTTCCTCGCGCAGCACCCGCCCGCGCTCACCCGCTTCGCGGACGCGATCGATCGCTGGCTCCGTGCCTCGAGCGCGTGAATGCTCCACGCATGACCGAGCTCTCCTCTCGCACGTTCTTCCACGGCACCAAGGCAGACCTACGCGTCGGTGATCTCATCGAGGCCGGTCGAGTCTCGAACTACGGCGCTCGCAAGCCCGCGCAGTTCGTCTACCTGACCGAGACGCTCGACGCGGCGACGTGGGGCGCGGAGCTCGCGGTGGGCGAAGGCCGCGGCCGCATCTACGTGGTCGAGCCCACTGGCACCTTCGAGGACGACCCGAACCTCACGAACAAGCGCTTTCCCGGCAACCCGACGAAGTCCTACCGAACACGCGAGCCGCTGCGCGTGATCTCGGAGGTGACGGAGTGGCTCGGCCACACGCAAGAGCAGCTCGACGCGATGCGCGCCAGCCTCGCGAAGCTCGCCGCGCAAGGAATCGAAGCGATCGAAGAGTGACGGCCGCGGTCGGGAGGGAAAGCCCCTCCCGGAGGGAGGGGTTGGGGAGGGTCCGAGAGGCCAGATCCAGCACGCCGAGAAACGACGGCTTCTCGGTCCCTCAACCGTGGATCACGGCCTCGACGTTGTTGCCGTCGGGGTCGATCACGAACGCACCGTAGTAGCCCTGGTGGTAGTGCGGACGAAGTCCCGGAGGACCGTTGTCGCGACCGCCTGCTGCGATCGCGGCCGCGTAGAACGCGTCGACCGCTGCGCGTGACTCGGCGCGAAACGCGATGTGGAGCGGCGGCACGTTCGGCGTGCCCTCGGTGATCCAGAAGTCGGGCTTGGGCGCGACGCCCATCCCGAGCACGACGCGGCCGCCAGTGTGCTCCGCCGGCACGACCCTGAGCACCGCATACCCGAGCGGCGCGAGCGCCGCCTCGTAGAACGCCCGGCTCTTGGCAGGATCGCTGACGCTGATGCCCATGTGATCGATCATGCCCGCCCTCGTAGCACGCGAGGCGGCGACGATTCGAGCCTGCCTCGGTTGGGGTGCGCGGATGACGCAGCATCGCGCCCCCGACACCTCACCGCTGCACGTGGACGCGCTCGTCGCTGGCGCCGTGCTGGCGCATCGCAACACAGGGTATGTGTTCCGGCTCGACACCGTGAGCGCGGACACGCTTCGGTTCACCGGCGTCGGCGAGATGCGCATGCTCGAGCTCACGCGTGACGAGGCGCTCGCTCAGCTCCGCGCGCCCTCGACGCAGAGACTGCGACTGGGCTCGAGAGGGCCTGTTCGAGGCGGTCTTCGCTGCTGCCGATCACGTTGCCCTGGAGGTACCGCCGTCCGAGCGGGTCGCCGCCGAAGACGAGCATCGTCGTCTGGGGCTCGAGCTTCACGCGCGGGGTGTGGCCTTCGCGGAGCAGCAGCAACGTGCCCACGCCGATGCGGGTTCCGTCGATCGCGACGATCCCCTCGACGACGTAGAGCGCGTGTCGACCGCTCGAGGGCGGGAGCGCGATCTCGCCGGCGCTTGTGGTCGTGCGCGCTTCCATCAGGCGTACGTGCGAGCTCGCCTCCACGGGCGACCGCGCACCGAACGCCTCGCCCACGAGCACGCGCACCGACACGCCATCGACGACGACGTGCGGGACGTTCGCGGCGCGAACGCGCTGGAACCGCGGCGCGCTTCGCTCGACGGCCTCGGGCAGGGCCGTCCACATCTGGACGCCGTGCCCCACGCCGCCGGTCGCGCGGAACACGTCCGGCGTTCGCTCCGCGTGGACGATCCCCGCGCCCGCGTGCATCCACGCGACGTCGCCGCGCTCGACGATCACGTCGTGACCGAGGTCGTCTGTGTGATGCGTCGCGCCCTCGAAGAAGTACGTCACCGTCGCGAGGTGCGCGTGGAGGTGTGGTGCGATGTCGACACCCTCCCCCGGAGCGAGCGTCGCAGGGCCGAAGTGATCGAAGAGAACGAAGGGCCCGACCATCGGCAGCTCGGGCGACGGCAAGAGACGACGCACACGATGCCCCTGCTCGACCACGTCGTAGCCGCGCACTCGCTTCTCGAACGCCGTGCTCGTCACGACGACGACAGCTCGAGGGTGTGACCGTTTTCCAGTTGACGGCACCTCGTCGTTCGCGCGAGCTTGAACAACAGCGGAGGTGGACGATGAATGGGACGGTCCGAAACCTGGTGGGGGCGTTGGCGGTCTGTATGGCGGCGGGCTGCGGCCGGGAGGCCGAGCCGGAGAGCGTCTGTTATTCGCCCGAGGGCCCGGCGCGCGAGTGCGCGATGATCACGCCCTATTGCAGCGGCTACGCGAGCACGTGCACGCGCGAATGCGCGACGAGCGCGGACTGTGCCGACCTCATCGCGCAGAACACGTGTGATCGCGAGCGTCAGTTGTGCGCAGAGCCATGCACGGACGACCGAGTAGGACAGTTCGACTGCGTCGCCGGAGAAAGGGTTCTCTGTTCCGAGGACCCCACGCTTCCATGCACCATCTGCCCGAGTGTCTGCGGCGCGGGCACGTACTGCGGCGACGGAACGTGCCAGTCGCTCAGAGCGGCCGGAGAAGCATGCGCTGAGGACTTCGAGTGCGAGGGGCGCGCCTGCACCGCGGCGGGTCGTTGCAGCGTCCAGCAAGGAGAGGCCTGCACGGCCGAGAACTGCGACGGTGTTTGCGCCACACGGCGCTCGGGCGATACGCACTGCATTCGCTCGCGCTGCCCCTCCGATTGTCAGTCGAGGACCGATGGCGGGCTCGAATGGTATTGCGCACGGTACGACTCGTACGAGGCGTGCGTACCGCTCGAGGACTGCATTTGGCAGGGCGGATGCTCGACGTTTCGAGAGTCGACGTGCGGCCAGTCGTGCCGCTCCGGGGGCGGCTGCTGGACCTACTGCGTGCCAAACGTGATCTCGACAGACGACTGATCGCACTTTGGAGCAACCTCTCGCTCGCGCCACGAGCGAAGCCATCATGGCCTCGCCTCGCCGTCACGAACTGCCTTCGAGAGCGCGGCGTCGCGTGAGCGCAACGCGTGAGCATATCGAGGATTGGCTCTCGGAGATCGAACGGCGCGGCACCAACGACGCCACCGAGCTGTTGAGCCACTTCTGGCAGCTCGGACCGAACGACAGCGAGGCCGTCGCTCCCTTGCTCGCGACGCTCAGGAACGAGGCGTCGACCCTCCGCTCGTTCGCGGCGCACTGGCTGGGTGCGGTCGGGAATGGATCGGGCGAGGTCGCGACAGCTCTCTCGGACGCGCTGCTCTCGGACGACGAACACCTCCGTGAGTGCGCGAGCGTGGCCATCGGCAGGGTCGGCTACCTCGACGACACGATCCGCGCGCGTCTCGCGAGTCTCTTGGAATCCGAGCGTGACCTCGCGCGGATGTACGCCGCTTTCTCACTGCTCCAGCTGGCACCGAACGAACCCGAACCGCTCGAGGTTCTCCGCGGTGCGCGAGCGAGCAGCACTGTGTGGGTGCGCAACTACGCGGGCGGCGCGCTCGCCTCGCTCCACGCAACGGTCCCGAGCGCCATCGACGATGCGATCTGCTTCCTCGACGATGACTACGACCCGACCGTCGAAGACATCGCGCGGAGGCTCGTGAACGCGCCGCCCGACGCGGTCGTGCCGCGCCTGCTCCGGGTCGTGCGAGAGGGCGAGCCCCGCGCGAAGGCCGGCGCACTGCACTGCTTGAAGGAGCGCGGCCTAAACGCGTACGCATACCGACAGGCGATCATCGACACGCTCGTCTCGACTTGCCTCCCAACGGATGCGTGCGAGGCGGACCTCACGCTCAGTCGCCTCGCCGCGAACGTCGCCCAGTCCGTCGGGCTCGATGCGCCCGTGATCGTGGAGCGATTGCGCGTGCTGTTGACGAGCCGCGACGATTGGCTCGCCGAGCAGGCGGCCAAGGCGCTCCTCTCGTTCTCCGGTCTCGCCGACGATGTGAGGTGCGAAGCAGACGACACGCTGCGGAGGATCTGGCCCGACGCATCTCCTCGTCGCCGCGTCGGTCCAGGCTAGCGAGCTGGAGGTGTAGACTCGGGCCCGTGTCGGACCCGAGTGGCAAGACTGGGGCGCGCGTGATCGGAGTCATGAGGACGAGCGCGATCGGAGTCGCGTGTCCGCAGTGCCAGGAGCCTCTGCCGTCGGGGAGCGAGGACATCCGGTTCACCCGCGGGCACAACCTGTTTCGCTGCCCGCCTGGTCGGCAGCCTCGCGTCGGCGAGCTTCGATGCCGCGGGTGCAACCACCTCCTCATCGTGTACGAGGTCGATGGACGACTCGAGCTCATGCCCAACCAGGCCAGCGCACGGGAAGACCTGCGGAAGCGCGCTCTCGACGACTTGGCAGATCAGATCGACGACGATCTCGATCGTCGACGTTGACGACCAAGCAAGACATCGCCAGACCACTGAAACACCGAAGGCCGCCTCGAACCCGAGGCGGCCTTCTACTTTTGCGGGGGCAGGATTTGAACCTACGACCTTCGGGTTATGAGCAGGCGGAGGCAACCTTCGCCGTCATCATGGGGTTCGATTTCCCTGACAATACTGGGGTTCCGTCCTTCGTCAACCTTGCCGGAATCACCCTGCTGCGCGATTCTGTGGCCCCAGAAGTGGCCCCAAGCTCTCGAAGAAAACGACCGGTCGTAGCGGGCGATCCTCCGTCCCTCGCACGCGCGCGTACGGCGCTCGTCGATGCCCTCGAAGTACTCCACCTCCACGAGGCTGGCGCAGACGATCCACGCATCGCGAAGCGGCTCGCCGAGATCGTCGCCACGGTCGAGAACCGAGTCGAGCAACCTCTCGTGCCGATCGAAGCGATCGACTCCGCGCGCATGGCCGCCTCGCTCACCGGCGCCTACGAGCGCATGGTCGCGAACGCTCGACGGCCGTGGCCCACGGGCAAGCCGAAGGACGTACCCACCGGCCCCGCGGAGTGGAAGCACGACGTGCGTCACGCCGTCCTCGCAGTGCTCCCAGGCGCGACTGCGAGGCACCTCCGAGGTGCGCTGCTCTCGCCGCAAGAGGTCGTCGATCTCGGTGGGCCGGCACGCGCGGCGGCGAGCGTCGCCGCCAAGCTCTTCGGCGTGAGCGAGGGAAGCATCCGCATGCGTCGTGACCGAGCAGCCGACAGCACTCGACGCTCCTACACCGGCGACGTGCGCTCCGCGCGTCCGCTCGTGGCCGCTCTCTTCCGCGCTCTCGGATGCGACGACGCATCGGCGAACGTCGTGGCGCTCGCATCGACGACGATCGCGGACGCGCTCCGCGAGGGTGACGAAGACGACCGCACGGAGAAGGCGCGCGAAGTCCTCGCCGCGGTCACGCAGATCGGTCGCGACATCCAGCCGCTGATCGATGCTGCGGACGCCGGCCTACCCGGCGTCGCGGAGTCGAAGGCCCACCACCCGGACAACTGGGACATGTGGCTCAAGCCAGCGCGGTCTCGACCCGACCCGCGTCCACCAGCTCCTCGTGCGAAAGCTGGTGGGCCTCGCGTGCATCGACGCGCTGGTACGTGAGACCTTCGGAGGCGGAGGTCCAGATGAGCCAGCCGAAGAACGAGGTCGTCGTCACTCTCTCGGACGGCGGCATGGTCGAACGGAGGGCGGCCACGAGAACCTCAAGCAACGCTGGCGAGCTGCCCGCACAGCGTGAGCGCTCACCGGCCTCCGCGGAGCTTCTCCCGCTTCCCGTCGAGGAAGTCGATCCCGTACGTGGCGTCTCGCGTGAAGATGGTGGTCCAGGTGCCGTTCTTGAGCGCGGTCGCCTCGACGGTGAGCGTCAGTACGTGCGCCTGCCGCTCGAAGTAGTCGTCCGGGATCGTCAACCTGTACTCGCTCAGGATCGTGTCGCAGCGCTCGATCGCCTCCTCGCGCGTCCGAAAGTAGACGGGTCCGTACGCGAGCGCGTCCATCCGATGCGACACCTCGAACGCATAGCCCTCGGCTGCGCGCCGCCGTCGCTCTTGCGCCAGAGCTTCTTGCCTTTTCACCTTCGCCATCGCCGTCTCCACACACGTGAGGATGTTCTGCCTGATGATCTCCTCGACGTGCCTGCGCAATGGGACAGGCGCGCGGCGAAGCGCGATCCGTGTCGCAGTGAGTCCCGCGGGGCCGACGCGTAGGCGAGTCAGCGCAGGGTTGCACCCAGGCAAACGCGCGAAGAGTTCGCCGTAGAGCACTGGTCGCAGTGCCCGAAGAGTCGCGGGCGCGTGCGCCTCGTGGAAGTCGATCTCGATGTGCAGCTTCGCCTTCGGCATGAGCCCCCGTGTCGGCGCGACCGTAGCACGGCGGTGCAAAGCACCCCTCCGCCGCGGCGCGGTTGCGCTCATCCCGGAACACGTTGTAAGTAGAAGGCGGTCGTCGTCCACGACCAGACCTCGCGCAGGCCCACCCCCACGGGGCCCGAAGAGCAGGCAAAGGGGCCACCACACCTCGGACGGCAGTCGCGTCTTTTCGTTCGATCGCACAGGTGGGGGATGTGTCGTCGAACGTGGAGAACGCGATGACCAAGGGAAAGAAGCAGAAGCTGCGCGCTCGCGAGCGCCAGGAACGCACCGGTGAGAGCTACGCCGTCGCGAGGCGTCACGTGGACGTGCTGCACCCGCGAACGGAGGAGGACCCCGTCAAGACGGAGCTGTTCGGTCTGATCGAGCGGTTGCTGGCGATCACCGACGCCCAGTGGATGCTCGCCACCTCGTGCGAGACGTGTCGTGCGCCGAGGGGCACGGCGTGCGTCACGAGCGCGCAAGCACCGCACGGGCATGCGTCGCGCCGAGACCGCGGCTACCTCTGCATCAACTCGCGAGGGCTGTTGAGAGCCTACCGCGAAGACGTCGAGCGCTCTGGGTACACGGCACAGTCGACGTTCGCGCTCTTGCGCGAGAAGCGCATCTACGAGACGGCGGTGGCCGCTGGCTATCTCGCCGCGGAGGCGCGGGCGCCCTCACGTACCGCTCTCCCAGCACCTTCGTTCTACGAAGAGAGCGGCGGCGACTGGAAGCGCTTCGTCGAGCGCATCGGCAGTGCCGGCACCACTTGGACGACGGTGGACGACGTGGTCGGCGTGCTCCAAGCGATTGGGGCCCACGCGCCCCTCAACCACATGCACATGCCGAGGGCAGGCGGGCAGGATCTCACGAACGCCACCCGCTCCGCTGAGCCCGGATGCATCGACATCGACTGTGCCGGATCCATCTACATCGTCCGGCCGAAGCGGCTCGTGCTGGTGATGCCCCAGCGAGACCCGAAGCGCGAGTGGGCCTACTTCTGGCTCGACGCCGCCGAGCTGGCTCCGAGTGGCATCTACGAAGAGGTTCGAGGTGACCGGGAGGAGGTCCTTGAGGTTGCTCCGGGCGAGTACGTCGACTTCGGCCACTGGAGCGAGAACTCGCTGGGCGAGGACGAGGACGGCCACGACATCCCCCTTCCGGTGGGATCGCGACCCGTGACGAGGCAGTTCCGCGGTGCCTTCCTGATCGTCACAAAGGGAGCTGGGTACAACCAGCTCACGATCTACGATGGTCGGCACTCCCGCATGGGGTTCGAGCGACATCGGACGCGGATCCAGGAGATGGTGGACGAAGAGCATGCGGCCGGACGCTACGGCGAAGACCTGGGCTGAAATCTAGAGAAGCTCTGCGAGGCTCGGTTCATCCGGAGTGACCCGGCCACTCGCGCCGAGGGAGGAGGCTCCCTTCACTTGTCGGCACCCAGGTGCAGAGAGGGATTCGACCTCCACGGAGCGCTGGAAGCCTTGGGTCAGGACCCGAAGTCGAGCTTCTTCTCCCTTCTCGTGGGTCCCCGCGTCCAGCGGGGGCCCACAGGGAACTACCGTTCCCTTCCGTCCCGCGCTGACCGTGTAAATCTCAATAAAAACGGGCGATCGCGCAGAATCCAAGACAATCTTACCGGGTGTCCAAGACAATCTTACCGGGTGTCCAAGACAATCTTAGCCGTCAGTCAAGACTGAGCGCTCCTGCGGCGCCCGCGCCGCGCTCGACCCGAGGACGACTGCTGCGCGCCTGCGATGATGGCCTCCCGCTGGGTCGCGTACGCCGGGCCCAGATCGTAGCGGTCGGCGTCGCGCTCGACGACGTGCCCCGAGCGTAGCCAGCCAGCCCAAGCCTGCTCCGAGCCACTCGCCGGCAGACCTGCTTCGTCGGCCAGCAGTCGCCTCGTGTCGAGCGGCACGTGAACCGAACCACGCTGGTGCAGTTCTTCGGCACGCATCCGCACCTCGCGGAGGAGGAGGAGATGGAGACGTAGCTCACCCGCGTGCAGACGCGGGTTGGTGGACGACGGGGGAGGCAGCATCGCCACGCGCGGCAACGGCACGAGGTACCGCGTGTCGCGCGCCTGGCGACCGAACTCGGTGACGAAGCCCGGCCGCAGAGGAGGACCCACTCGTAGGTCGACACGCAGGCGCGAGTCCCACTCGATCGTCACGAGTGAGACCGACGCGTCGCCGAGGCACAAGCGGACGCGGTCCAGCTCGTAGGCGACCCGACGTAGGTCCGTGGGGTTGTTCGCGGCGCCCGCGCCCACCATCTGGGCTAGGCCGCGCCAGCCAACCGTGCGCACGACCCAGGACTGGTCGCCGGCAGCGGTGGCCTCCCACGTCCGCTCGGCGAGCAAGAGGATCAGGCGCGTCGCGGTCACGGAGTCGAGCCGCGCGTCGCCAGAGACGAGGCGCTCGAATGCCTCGACGTGCAGCGTGGGCACGCCCCCGCGTAGATGCAGAGGTAGCTCGCGCGCCGAAGGGAAGACGATCTCGGCCGAGTGACCCCCATGGACGAGACGAGCATGTTCGTGAGCGCGATCAACAACACTCGCGTCGGGGTGGGCGATCGCGGTCGTGGCGGTCAGGACCTGCGCGACGACGGCGGGCGTGGCGTTCCCCTTCTTCGCCGCGTCGTTCTTCGTCTTGGGCGCTGCGGCTCGACGCCCCCCACCACCGAGCACGACGTCGACGAGCAGCGCCGAGAGGCCCGCGCGCACGGGCGGATCGTTGCCCCACGCCAGGCGCGCACCATGACGACCGGTCGTGCCGAGCCAGGCACGGAACTCGGGCTCGGGCCCGTCGAGGAGCGACCAGAGATCCGCTCGGTCGGCAGCCGCGAGAAGGTCAGCGTCGACGCTCGGCGGCAGGGCGAACTTGCCCGTGGTGCGGGCCGACACGACGACATCCGCGACGACTGCCTCTCGCTCAGAACGCGACGACATCGTCATCATCGTCCTCCACGGTGGTGATGGGAGAGCTGACGCCGATGCGCTCGGCGAACCGAGAGCGGACAAAGTCGAAGGTCAGCGGGATCGAGGCCCTGTAGCCTGGGTCTCGCACCTTCGCGATCGTGAAGTCGGCCAACGAGGGCGTCCCCGGCGCCGCGTTCGGATCGGCGTCGCGCGCTGTGAGCATCGCGACGGCGTCCGAGACGTACAGCAAGCCAGCATGCCCTCGAACGTCCGCCATCCCGGCAGCCCAGCGACCCTTGGAGGACGCCGGCTTGCGCGCCTCTGAGATGGTGAGGATGCAGTCGTCATCCGTCAGCGCGAACCGAAGCCCCTGGATCAGCTCGTACCGCTCTCGGTCGTCGTCCAGCTCGGTCGCGCCCTTTTTTGATGAGCCGGGCAGACGCTGGAGCGAGTCGATGATCAGCAGCGTGCGCCGCGCACCGCTGGTCTCGCTCAGCCGCGCGATGGACCTGCGGATGGTCGCGGAGGTCACCTCCGGCAGTGCGCGTCGGTCGAGGATCGCCAGGCGCGGGGCCAGGAGCTTGAGCTTCTCGGCCGCCGTGCCGAGTTGGCTGCGAAGGAACGGATCCACCACTCCCGCCCGATTTGATCCGAGCGTGATCTCGCGCGTCGTCCGTCCCGACACCTGTGCCAAGAACCTGGTCCACATCTGCGCGGTGGTCATCTCCATGGAGATGATGACGACCTGGACATCCGGCGTCGCAAGCGCGTCGAGGGCGAGCTGGCCAGCCAAGCACGTCTTGCCTGCGTTGGGCGCTGCGGAGAGCAGGACGGAGCCCCACAGACCGCTGAGCGCGTCCTCGATCTGCGGGAACGATGGGATCGAGATCCCGAACGTGCGCTGTCCCCAGCGCTGCTGGATGTGGGCGAGGTGGGCGTCGATCTGCTCGACGGTCGAGCGCCGCGGTGCGCCCGAACGGAGCGAGATGTCGGCGAGATGCTCGGACAGCTTGAGGACCTCGCTGACGGCGTCCTCCTGCTTGTCCGCTTCGAGCGCTTCGAGTCCCTTCCCGAGGCCGTACGCGAGGGCGCGTCGAGTGGCCCGTTCGCGAAGTCGCTCCAACAGGAAGCCGACGGCGACTTCCTGACCGTCCTCGGGCGGGCGGATCGCCGTGCCGCTGTTCTCGACGACGAGGCCGATGCCCGGCAGCGCGCCGTGCTTCGCTACGTAGTCGGTCACGAACTCCCAACCCGCCTTGCCCGGCCCCACCATGAGGCCGGTGTGGGCACCCGCATCCAGGAGCGCGGAGTAGTCCTTGGTCGACCGGGTGGCGATCCACAGAGTGGTGGCGTCGAGATCCATCACGCCCCTCCCGTGGGTGAGCGGGTGATCTGGCGATAGCGTGCGTTCGGGGGTACGATGGCCATGTCTGGCGCCTCCACTGCGCCGACCCCGCCGAGCCGAGAGGCTCACCCGAACTCCTGAGCTTCCGACTCAGGTGCGCGGTGCGGTGTTGCCCCATCTATGCATCGGAACTCGGACGGTACGCAAGCGACATGAGTCTTGTAAGTGTCCGATGTTCCACGTGAAACGGACGCGTCGTCTCAATCCGATACGATAAGATGGACGGGAAAGACGAGTGGATTCGGGACGTTCCGACTATTGACTAGTCCGTCGCTTTCGACGGCGGCCAGATGATCGGTCAGCTTGGCCCCATGGACGAGTTCGAGACCTACCTGCGCGACTACCCGCGAGCCATGAGCGCCATCCGGGACGACCTCCGGCGAACGACGCGGATCGCGCTCCTCGATCAGCTCCTGATCAAGCTGATGTTCTGCGTCGAGGCCAGACGCCTGACGTACCCGCCCGGCGAACCGGGCGAGGTGGCCAAGGAGATGATCGCGAAGCTCACGCAGGAGACCTTCGCGTTCATCGGCTGCATGAACTTCGGATCCGTCGTGGGCGCCTACACTCACATCCGATCGATCCATGAACTCCAGGCGGCGTGGCACTACGTCTTCCACGACCCCGCAACCGTCAACCAGCGAAGCAGACGCTGGAGGGAGTGGCCGCGAGTCGAGGCGTACTTCCTCTACAGGCGCACCCAGCTCGACGTAGCTGCTGGCGATGTCGAGCCGGCGGAACTCGACCGGGTGGTGGCCCTGGCCCCCTGGGTTGTTCACGTGGGGCCAACCGACCTGGCGGAATGGTTCCAGATCTACCAGAAGGACTTCTCGAAGAAGCACTCACCAGGCGTCTGGCACGAGGGGACCATCAGCGACCGCATCCGAGCAGTCGACACGGGCGTCGACTACCACACGGTCTCGCACGCTCCTCACGCCTCGCCGGTTGGTCACCGGCTCGCGGGCGAGAGGTTGAAGCTCGTCGGATGGGATCCGGGGAGCCAGACGCTCGCCGTGGAAGTTGCTCTCGGCGCGCTGTTGCAGACGATTGTCAGGATCAGCGAGAGCTGCGGAGGGGTGCTGCTCCAGTTCGTCGACGCCGAATACACGACGTTCATGCGAGCGGACGGGCCGTAGCGTTCTCGCAGACAGCGGGGGCGAGGTGATGGTAGGGTCCTTCCATGACGTGGAAAGTGGGAGACGTGGTGCGCCTCAAGTCCGGCGGTCCGGCGATGACGGTTGCAGTCGTGGACAAGCACGAGCAGGTGCTCTGCCAGTGGTTCGGCAGCGGCGGCGACTTCAAGGACCGAATGTTCGTCGTCGGCACCCTGGAGGCTGTCGTGGAGGACGCTCCTGCGGGCGGCTCGTCGCTCACGGACGACCTGTAGAGCGGTCGTGGACGCCATGGCTGTCGCCGCCCCGCGCGGCACCATCGCGTCACTCCACCTTGCTGAGAACGTTCGGGTCAAACGCGATGATGTGGTCCTTCCCGTCCACGTCGTGGTGCCCGACGTAGACGATACCTCGGTCGACGCGTTGGACGGTCCACACGAACCGGTGCTCGGGGTCCACTTGCACAACGTCGCCCGGCTTCAACACTTCGCCCTTGCCCGTGCTCATTAGTACCTCCTGGTCGAGTAAGCTTGCACGAACCGCCCCGCGGTTGAACTGCGCCGACGGGGAGGCATTCGGAGCCGTCGGACTCTCGCGAAGGGGAAACGACGATTGCCTCCGCCTCGACCCCTGGCGCCATCGTCAACTCGGGTTGGGCGGCACCGTCACGTACTCCTTCGTCTCCAAGACCGTGATGGTGCCCGACGAGGGGTCGTAGTGATGAAGCGCGAATACCTTTGTCTCTGCCATGAACAGCGCATGAACGTCCGCCCTCGCAGCTTCGAGGAAGTGGTTTAGATCCACCGTCATGTTGTGCAGCAGAGCCGAGTGGCGACGCTTCCACATGCGCTGCACCCGCGCAGCTCTGCCACCAGACGGCAGCTGTCGATTGGGGATCGGGATGGGGACGAGGTAGTCGCCCTCCTTATGGGCTCCGTCCGCGAACGCATCCAGGAACGCAACAGTGCTCTGGCCGAGTTTCCGCAGAGCTGAGTCGAGTCGCGGGTGACGACCGTGTGGCTCGGTGCTCTGTAGATCGATTCCACAGGCTCGGGCCTCCAGCAAGAACGAGGCGGGAACTCGATCACGCGAGCACATCGTCGTGATCTTGTCCCATTTCTGGAGCCGTAGCCTCGCGGCGACATCTTCCATCCGGGCGAGATAGAACGTCCGGGCTGCATCGTTCTCGTCGGTCGTCGGCGCCGGTTTCGGGTTGGTTGAGTCGGCGGGCTGCCTGGCGGCTTCCACCGCGACCGGCACGCTGCCGGACGGTGGATCCGGTGCTGGCGGTGCCACGGGGTTTCCCGTGCTGGGGCTGTCCTTCGTGACGAGCGGCTGGGGCGTTGAAGCACCGTGCTGGGCTGGATCGTGTGGAGAACCCTGCTCGGGCGGATCGTGAGCAGCGCGGTTTGGGGGCACGTTGCCGCTAGACGCCACCGGCGTGTCGGTTGCAGCACGCCGTGGCCTTCCGATCCTGTCCGAAAGCTGTAGCCATCCGTAGAGCCGCATGAACGCCAAAGCGAACGCCACGTCGGCCCCAACAAACACAAAGCGATTCCAGAAGATCGTCTCGGCGCTCCCGACATTGCTCCCGATCAATCCGACGATCACGCCGATCGCGAGGAAGGCGGCCCCGAACTTGGCGCTGCCAAGGAAGAACCAGTACGCGTTGACCGCGCTGTCGACCCCGACCGTAGCGTTGCGCCACTCATCGATTCCCACGACGAACCGGTCGACGTCCTCGGTTGTAGGCTCACGATGACGGGTCGCAGAGAGAGCAGAGCGCAGACGGGAGACCGCGCCGGCACGCTTGTCAGCGTAATACCCGGACGCCCACTGACGGATCGTGGCCTCGCCGCCGATGTCCCAGAAGTAACCAACGGCCGCGGCGACGAACGCGATGAGCAGGCCCGTGATGTACAACAGGGCGCCGCTCAAACCGATGGACTCAAGGAACTCGATCATCGAGACGAGCCGTTGCTCCCGGACGACGCGATGAGCAGGCCGACCAGGCCCCCTACCACCGCGCCAGCACCTCCTCCGACGGCAGCCCCGATGGCCGCCCCGACGGCCATCCCCGCTACGGGCTGCGTGCTCCTGCTTGGGCCCGGATCCGCATACTGCACGTAGCTGGAGCACGCGTTGCACAGGAGACGGCGCTCCGAATCTGGACGGACGTCCGATCGGGTCAGCACTACGCCAGCCCCCGCATAGTTCGGGCACCTCGGGTTGAGACACGCGTAGCGCTGCGCGGGCTGCGACGTGGTGGACATCCGGACATGGTTACCCAGCGACCGACCCAGCACCAGCCCCCGGCCTGCCAGCTCGGCTCACCCTCCAAGTGCCGGCAGGAAGTCGAGAGGATCGGAACCACGCCGCTGCCACGATCCGATGCCAGCCGCACGCCGCTCCGCCCACCAGCAGGTGGGACCGGCGACGACGACGACCGCGGCGCCCTCGGCGTAGAGCGCGACGACCTCCGCACGCCCCTCGGGCAGCGGCGGGGTCGTCAGCTCGCTCAGCAGCTCGACTTCGCGCACCCACGCGCGCGACAAGAAGCGGCGACGACGCCCGAGGAGCTTCGCCGTGGGTCCCGATCCAGCGGTGACGAGCACGCCGACGAAGCCGTCGCGCTGCAGCTCGTCGGCGTGATCGCGTGCGAAGGCACGAAGCGCATCGAGCGCCGCGCCCCGAGACCGGTGGAAGCCGAGGACGGAGGTGAGCGTCGGGTCAACCACGGCGACCTCGCTTCCGGGTCCTCGGGAGGCCGGTGACATCGTTCCACGATCGGCCGCGCGTGACCGCGGTGATGGTCCCGCGAGTCACCCCGTAGACGACGGCGAGGGACGGTGCGGACTCTCCCGCGGTCGAGCGCAGCATGATCTCCCGCACCCGGTCCTCGTTCAGCTTGGCGAGGTAGTGCCCGGTGCCGTGCTGGATGCGACGCCTCTCGACAGCGTCGCCCAGGTTCTCCAGCCGCGTGCCGGTCGAGAGGTGCTCGACCTCGACGCAGCTCGGAACGTCGCAGACGTGACGGATTTCGTGGCCCTCCGGGATGGACCCGACTCCGTGCGCGATCACGTAGGAGAGCCGGTGCGCGTACTCCTGCCGCGCGACGCCGCCCTCCGACCAGCCCACGTTGCCGTAGGGGTGAGCCCTTGGCCATCGACGACAGCCGCGCTCGTCTCGGGGGAGACGGTTGATCTTCGCGCGGACGCGCTCAAGAACTCGGACTGGGATGTGAGTGTGATGGGCCACTGACTACCTCCTGGGTGTCAGTTCGATCTGCCTGTTCCCGATCACTCCCTCCAGACCTCGGCGTCCCCTTGGGCCTTGATCAGCGTCCTTATGCGATATGGACGCTGATCAAGGCCGCTCTGGTCATCAGCGACGCGGATCCACGGTGGCGAATCGCGAACAACGCACGAAAGAGTAGACAGATGGATCAACTCTCGGCACACCACGGTCTGTGGATGGAGGCACGGACATGGTGACGACCGAGCGCACTACGACTCTGCACCAGGGTTCAGAGAGGGAATTGGCCCTGGCCGAGGAGCATCACCAGCTCCGGCTCCAGGCGGCAGCACTCGCTGCCTGGGCGCGCCGTCTCGGAGTCGAGCACATCGACTTCACGGACGTGGCCGAACCGGCCACCGAGGATGAAGGTCCTCCAACACGCCCACTGCGGCGGATGCGCGAAGACCACGCGGCGGCTGGGGAGGTCTCCGTAGAGGAGGCACGAGAGGTCCTCGCTCGCTTCGTCAGGTCGCACTTCCGGCACCACGACTTCGGCGACAAGGAGCGCGCCCGCTTCTCGATCCCCGTCAACCCGCAGCGTGATGACGACGTTCGCCTGGGCGCGTTCATCGCCCGCGCAGAGCTGGCCTTCGCTGAGGTCGAGCGCCTTCGTGGAGAGGCCGCGCGCTGGAAGGAGCAGGCCGAACGGCTCACCTTCGCAGTGGGGATGCCTCGATGAGGGGACTCGTGCTTGCCCAAGCGGACGACGGGCTCGACCCGCTGGCCCAGCTCGTCGACGCGCGGGTGGTGCTCAAGTGGACCCCTGCGTTGAGGACCGCCCTGGAGACGGCGTCCGAGGTTCCTCTCGACTTGGAGGCCGGACCCACGACTGGCCGTGTCCTTCGGCACGATGTCGGCACCATCCGCCTGCGACCGGGCACGCATGGATGCTTGACCCACCGTCGCGCCCTCGTGCTCGTACACGGAGAAGAGCAGCCGAGATGGGTCGACTCATCCCGTGTCCGAGAGTTCACGTCGACCCCCGAGACCATCTCATCCGATGAGATGGCCAATGCTGCCAATGAGCCTCCCTTGGACGAGATGCCAGATTGCCTGGAAAAGCGTGTCCGAATCTTCTTGGCCTCCCAGGGGTGATTTCGGACTCGGCCCTTCTTGACTGTCGCGTCAGTCAAGACGCCTGCCATGAACGCGAGTTCACGCGTCGCACTGACAAACGCATTCCACCATATCAATACCCCCCTCCAACAGTGCTGGAGGAGCTGATGGCCCGAAGGAGCCGCGCGCGTATGGCGGTCATTTCGCCGCCCCTGTGAACGACGGATTACACAGTGACCCGGAAGCGTATCCACGACATCACGATCGCGACCGAGGGGCAGCAGCAGCTCCTCGATGTCCTGCGTGGTGAGACGCTGACGGCGCTCGGCGAACGGCTCGACATCGACCCTCGACGCCTCGACGAGTGGCGCAGTGGACGAGCGCGCCCGTGGGGTCCGAACGCTCGACGCCTCGACCACGCGCTCGGGATTCCCGTCGGCGCCTGGGACACGCCGGTCGGCGAGACGGTGCCCATGACGATGGCGTCGCACGACGAACAGCCGCCGGTTCCTCAGCTCTCCGACGACCCGACGACAGAGGAACAGGTCCTGGCCCGTCTCGCCGTCCTTCGTCGCGTTCCTGGTGGGCTGACCGATGCCGAGGCCCGACGACGTGTCGCGGAGCACCGAGCGCTCCTCGCCGTGCTCGCCCGACTTGACCGCGAGCGCATCCACGCCGACGAGATCGTGACCACCCACGCCGGGTGGCGACGCGCGAAGGGCTTGCTCGTGTCGGCGCTCGCTGACCATCCCGATGCGCTCCGTGCAGTCCACGTTGCCCTCGCGGAGATCGGCGAGTGGGGTCCGACCGTCGAGCAGCTCGACCCGGCACGCGCGCCCACCACCGCGACGCCCCTCGGAGAGTTGGTCGACGAACTTCTCCGCCAGCTCCGACCGACCGGAGCGGTCGAGGACGAGCCCGCGTGGAGAGCAGCCGAGCGGACCAAGCTGCTTGCGCTCAAGGGTCGCGTGGAGCGTGCGGAGCGGCTCATGGTGGACGCGATCGTGCGGGCGCCGCACCCGAGGTGGAGACGCATCCGCACCGTCATCTCCGAGACCTTGCGGACGCATCCTGCGGCTCTCGCCGCTGTCGTCGATGCGCTTGGTAGCTGGTCCGCGCTGGAGGCCGGCGTTGCCGCCGTCGATGACGATGGAGACGACGAGTGACGCTTGCGAAGGAAACACAACTCGAACGACTCGCTCGGCGCGGCACGACGAAGACCCGCATGGACTTCGTCGGCGATCTCCACGCCACGCTGTCTGACCTGCTCGTCGAGACCCGCACGGTCCGGTGGCCTTCCGCGAAGTACGTCGGGCCCGAGTTCGCCGAGACGATCCTCGGGTTCGAGCCTTGGAGCCGACAGCGCGAGATCCTCACCGCGCTCCGTCAGGTCGGAAGTGTTGCGGTCACTTCCGGACGTAAGACCGGCAAGCTCCTCCACGACGACACACCGATCCCGACCCCGCAAGGGTGGCGTCGGCACGGGGATCTCCGTCCCGGCGACTTCGTGTTTGCTCCCGACGGGAGTCCGACCCGGATCACCGCGACCATCCCCTGGGCTGCGCGCCCGCTCATGCGCGTTCACTTCGAGGACGGGACGCACGTCGATGCCGACGAGCGCCACGAGTGGTCGGTTTTGCCGTACCGATGCCGGCGTCGCCCAGGCCCCCACATGATCGTCGAAACCCGAGATCTCGCGCGACGGACCAAAGTCGGCTGCGGCCTGGGCAAGGAAACGAACAACTGGACGGTGGACCTACCCGCCCCAATCCAGCAGCCGGAGGCGGACCTCCCGCTCGACCCGTACCTACTCGGCCTCTGGCTGGGCGATGGCGCCGCGGCCTCCGGCACCTTCACGAACCCCGACGAGGAGTTGAAGGACGCGTTCATGTACGCGGACTTCGAGGTCACCACCGGCCGTACCCAGCGCACGAAGCGAACGCAGAAGGGCGAGTACCTCACGCACTACGTACGAGGGTTGACCACCGTCCTTCGCCGGATGGGCGTTCTCGACCGCAAGCACGTACCCCATGCGTACCTGTGGGCGTCCGCGCCGCAGCGACTCGCCCTGCTGCAAGGGCTCATGGACACGGACGGCTGGGTCGACCCGAAGGGCCGGGCCGAGTTCACGAACACGAATCGGCAGATCGCGGAGTCGGTCCTGCACCTCGCCCGCTCCCTCGGGATCAAGGCGCGGATCGCCGAGCATCGCGCGAAGCTGTACGGCGAGGACCACGGCCCCGTCTGGGATGTGAGCTGGTCATCGCCCGTCCAGGTCTTCCGTCTCGCGCGCAAAGCGGCACGTATTCGGACCAAGTGGACGACCAAAAAGAACGCCCATCGCCGCATCGCCATCACGGCGGTGGAACCGCTCCCCGGACTCCATGGCGCCCAGTGCATCGAGGTCGAGCACGCGTCCCACCTCTACCTCTGCGGCGAGTCCATGGTGCCGACCCACAACTCGACAGTTGCCGCTACTGCGGCGCTGGAGTTCTTCGCGACTGTCCCGCGCGGCCATGTGTTCCTGCACATGCCCCGCGCCCCGCAGATCGAGAAGATCCTGTGGCCCGAGATCGTCCACCTTCACCGCCAGTCCGGCAGATGCGTGGAGTGTCGTCGTCTCGATCCCGAGGGGCCTCGACCCTGTCCCCATTCGACGCCGCTGGATGGCACGCTCTCGCCGCGGTCGACCACTGGTCTTCGGTCCGATGATGGACGGTTCATCGTCGGCGTGACGAGCAAGACCATCGAGTCGGTCTCGGGTCACAGCGGTCCACAGCTCCATGTGGTCGACGAGTCAGCCGGTGTCGCCGACGAGGTCTTCGATGCGATCGCCGGCAACTCGATGGGTGGCTCTGTCTGGTTCCTCTTCGTTGGCAATCCGACCAAGACCCGAGGCAGGTACGCCGAGATCTTCCTCACCGAGAAGTACGGCAAGGCGTTCCACCGGGTTCAAATGTCGAGCGAGGAAGCCGCCAAGGCGCGCGACCGCCAAGGCAACCGCTATGGGCACCTCGCGACATCGGCAAAGATCGAGGAGTACAAGGAGTTGTGGGGAGCGGAGAGTCCGCTCTACAAGATCCACGTCCTCGGGCAGCACGTCATCGGCGAGGACGGATCAGCGTTCTCCGTCCACGCGATCGCGGAGGCTGTCGCACGATGGCACGAGGATCCGGGCGAGGGGCGTCTGTACCTCGGCGTCGACCCCGCCGGTGCATCAGGTCTCGGCGACGAGACCGCGATCGCGCGCAGGCGCGGAACGAAGATCCTCCGCATCGACACGATGCGCGGTCTCGATGAGGACGCGATCCTCGCGGAGATCATCCGCGTCGTGGAGTGCGACCGGATCGACCGCGAAGTGCCCGTCGTTGTCGTCGACCGCGAGGGCTCCATCGGCTCGGTGCTCCACTCGCGGATCATCGAGTACCTCGACCGCTTCCGGCTCGGGCAGCGCAAGCCGTTCGAGTACGTGCCAGTCAAGTCGTCGCTGCCGGCCGAGCGCATGCCGCAGGCGTACTTGCGCGGGCGCGACGAAGTGATCGCGAACTTCGAGCGGTGGCTTCGCACGGGCTCGATCCCCGACGACGACAAGCTCGCGAAGGAGCTGAACGTCGTGGAGTGGAACGAGCAAGTCGACCAACGACTTCGAGCGACGCCGAAGGACGAGATGCGCCGCATCCTGGAGCGCTCCCCCGACCGCATGGACGCTGCGATGTTGAGCGTCTGGGACTCGATGTCGCTCAGGCTCCAGCCGGGCGATCAACTCCCGCCGGGCGCGCAGGCTGTCGCCGAGCGTGATCGTCGCGCGCTCGATCAGGCGCGCACGCCGGCTGGTGGCTGGGAGGGCTTCGGCGGTGACGACTCGTCGTCAGGTCGCACGAGAGACGCGCACCGCGCGATGGCTGAGCAGCGAGGACGGAGGCCGAGGTGAATCACGCCACTCCCGCCATGGCTCGAGCCCACACAGACGGTCGTTATCGGCTGCTCTCGCTCGTGCAAGGCACGACGCGCCAGAGCGTGGCCACGCAGATCGGTGTGACGCCTGCGACGGTGTCGCGCTGGGTCTCAGGCCACCTGCGCCCCGCAGCGGATGCGCGGCGCCTGCTGGAACAGCTCTTCTCGATCCCTGCGTCCGCTTGGGGCGCCCCGACCCTGCGCTGGAGACGCCGATCGACGTACCGCGTCGCCCGATGAACGTACGTTGTCGAGCGCGCTCGCCCCTTAGACCACGGGGGTGAGCTGGCTCGACAGGCTCGGCGCGCTACTCGGTCTTTCGGCCTACGAACGGCCACGAGGTCGCGTTGCGGCGTTGCCGTCTCTCGGGTCGGCTGAGATCGATCGTGCTCGTGATGCTTGGGGCGGTCAGCTCGCTCCGCCGCCAACGACGAAGAGTGAGGTCTACCTCGCCGATCTCGAAGCGGCGGAGCGAGCTGCGGACTCCGGTGACCTCGGCCCTGCCGCTCGCCTCATGCGCGCAGCTCGTCGCGATGGTGTCCTGTCGGGCGTCCTCTCGACACGCACCGACGGCCTGATCCAACTGCCCAAGAAGTTCTCGGGGGCCGACGAGATCGTCCGCGAGCTGATGTCGCAGATCGGCGCGGTGCGCTCGACGTTCGATGAGATGTTCCCGCCGGCCGAACTGGGCCTTCTCACCGCCGATGGACTCCTTCTCGGGGTCGGAGTTGGCGAGTTGCGTCCGGTGCCCGGTCGCGCACACCCAGTCTTCGTTCGACTCGATCCGGAGTTCCTTCGGTACGACTGGCTCACGGGCCAGTGGTTCTACCGCTCGATCATCGGCGAACTGCTCATCACGCCCGGTGACGGGCGCTGGATCCTTCACACGCCTGGTGGTCGCGTTGCGCCGTGGAACGCGGCGCTCTGGAAGGCCATCGCTCGCGCGTTCATCCGCAAGGAGAACGCCGGTCTCGCGAAGGACAACTACGAAGCGACGCTGGCGAATCCCGCATTGATTGCGGAGGCGCCGAACGGCGCGCCCGAGCATGTCGTCGAGAACTTCTTCCGACGCCTCACCAACGCCTGGGGCCTGAACTTCCTGCTCGGCGTTCGACCTGGCTATTCGCTCAAGTTGCTCGAATCCAGCGGACGTGGTCACGAGTCCTTCCGCGCGACGATCACCGCGGCCGACACGGAGATGACGGTCGCAGTCGCGGGTCAAGTCGTGACGACGACCGGCGGCACTGGGTTCGCGAACGCTGGCATCCACGAGGCGATTCGCGCAGACCTGATCCAGAGCACGGCAAACGCTCTCGCGTTCACGATCAACTCGCAGGGTCTGCCCGCGTGGGTCGTGTCGCGCTGGGGGATCGCGGCGCTCGCGAACCCCGCTTGCGTCCACTGGGATGTCACGCCTCCCGCCGACATCGCGAAGCGCGCGACCGCGCTCGGACAGGTGGCCACAGCAGTGAAGACGCTGCGTGAGGCGTACGGCGATCGACTCGACGCCGAGCAACTGGCCGCCGACTTCTCCATCCCGCTGCGTGCCCTCCAGGCCGTGACGTCCACCACGCCGGCCCTCTCGGCAGGAGCGGTGAACTGATGCAGCTCATGCAGCAGTTCGCACCCTCGGGCCCGCTCGCCCTCGATCCGCGAGCGTTCGGTGCGACGTTCGCCGTCGGCTCACCGATCGAGAACCGCGTCGTCGATGGCGCCGTGCTCGTCACGGTGCGCGGTCCTCTCGCGGCTCGTCGCGGTGGGTCCTTCGACTCGTTCGACGCCATCGTCGATCGCGTCGACGCAGCGCTCGCCGCGAAGCCTCGCGCCGTCGTCCTCGTGATCGACTCGCCTGGAGGCGCGGCGCAGGGCTGCTTCGAGTCATCCGCCGCGCTGCGTGCTCGATGCACGTCTGCGGGTGTGCCGCTTCTCGCGTTCGTCGAGGGCTCCGCGTGCTCAGCGGCCTACGCCCTCGCGTGCGCGGCCGAGCGGATCGCAGTGCGCCCATCCTCGGTGGTCGGCAGCATCGGCTGCTTCGACACGCTGGCATCGCAGGCCGGTGCCGAGGCCGCGATGGGTCTGTCGTATCGGGTCGTGTCGACGGGCGCTCGCAAGCTCGACGGCAACCCGCACCTCGCGATCGGAGATGGAGCTGTCGCTGCCGCAGAGGCCGCGGTCGGTGCCCTCGGCGATCTCTTCTTCTCGCTGGTCGAGACGATGCGCGGAGTTCCCGCGGCTCAGGTCCGTGCGCTCGATGGCGCACTCGCGATCGGCCGCGACGCGATCTCGAAGCAGCTCGCAGACGTCGAGGTCTCGGACCTCTCTCAGCTCCTCGCGTCGGTGTCGGCGCAGAGCACCTCCCAGAACGAACCGCCCACGAAGGTGAAGACCATGAACGAGATCGCGAAGGCCCTCCAGGCAGTGCTCGACGACCCCAACGCCAGCGACGAGGACCGGGCGAAGGCCAAGGCTGCGTTGGCCGCACTCACCGCGAGCGACGAACCGGCCGCGTCGAGCGACAAGGATCAGGGGGGCGACGAAGGCACCACCGCGGCAAAGGCCCTCGCCGAGGTCCACCGTCTCCGTGCGGAGATGACGCGTCGTGAGGAGGAGACCGAGCGCACGACGCTGCTCGCCTCTCGTGCAGACTTCGCACCCGAGCTGGTGAAGGTCCTCAAGACCGCACCGCTGGCGATGGTGCGCGACATGGTCGCGACGCTGCCGCGCTCGGTGCCGTCGCTCGCCGCTGCGGCCTCGGTGCAGCCGACGCTCGGTGAGGGTCAGGGCAGCGCGCAGGCGTCGCAGCTCGCGCCCGCGGCGAAGGCCCAGCTCGACGCCCGCATGAACATGAACCCGCTCTCGTTCGGCGTGAAGAACGTCGGCGCCGAGCAGCACTTCGGCGCGGTCGTCCCGACGAAGGCGTGAGCCCGACTCACTGACTCACTGACCTCACTCCGACACGAGGACTCCGAACATGGGACACAAGATCATCTCCAAGCTCCGCGTCGTGCTGGCCAACAGCGCGGTCGCAATCCAGGGCGCGCCCGCCTGCATCGATCGCACGGCCGGCTCCACGCAGGGCCAGGCGGTGCCGTCCGCCGTCGACACCAACCTCCTGCCGGTCGGCCGCTTCACCGAGTCGCTCACGGGCGACGGCACGAAGACGGTCGAGATCGAACTCTTCAACCCGAAGCGCATCCACTTCTTCACCAACGCGGGCTCGAACACGGTCGATGCGACCGACATCGGTGGCCCTTGCTACTGGAGCGCTGCCGGCGTCGTCGCGGTTCCCGCCGACGTGTCCGGCTCGTCGATGGCGGGTCGCGTCTGGATCGTCGAGGGCGCCTCGGGCGCTCGCGTCGGCATCGAGACGGCGGATGCGATCGGTCTCCAGGGTCCGCCGGGCGAGGACGCCTGACGCGAACTGACCCGCGCGCGTGAGCGCGTGATCACCACTCCAGAACAACCCCTCTCACTGAGGCACGACAGACATGCTGCTCACCGCATCCTTCATGGCCGACTTCACGACCAACCTTCGCGCGAAGGCGGTGAAGTCGTACGAGGCTCGCCTCCGGAACCTCTGGTGGACGAAGGTCGCCAGCCAGACGCAGAGCCAGACCAAGCGCGAGATCCTCGGCTGGCTCGTGAACAACGGCGCGCTCTCGATCGACGTGAGCGACGGCTCGACGGAGTTCGAGGACGCGGTGATGAACTCCTTCGAGTTCACGCACGACTTCGAGAACAAGGGCCTCTCTCTCTTCGAGAGCGACTTCGAGGACCTCGACGGCCAGGGCATCAACGCGGCGACGAAGTTCGTCACCGACCTCGCGGCGCAGTTCGCCTACGAGCCGCAGCGCAGGCTCGCGAAGGCGATGCTCGCGAACCCGGTCTGCTACGACGGCCAGACGTTCTTCCACGCGAGCGCTCACCCCGTGAGTGGTCGCGCGGGCGACACGAGCATGGGGACGTACGGCAACATCATCGCGTCGAAGCCCATCGACGTGAGCGTGTCGATCGACGTCGCCCGCACGAACCTCGGCGCGGCGATCGCGGCGGCATCGGCCATCAAGGGTCCCGACGGCTCGCCGCGCAACCTCCAGCCGACGGCTCTGCTCGTGCCCGGCGCGCTCTCGACTCGTGCTCTCGATCTCGTCGGCGCGAAGTTCCTCAACGCGACCGATCACACGCCGGTCGCCGGTGCGTGGAACCTCGGCCTCCCTCTGGTGGCCTCGGAACTCGGGGCTGCGTTCGGCGGGTCGGACACAACCTACTACCTCGTGATGACCGACCCCGCGACGGACGACTTCGGCGGCTTCGTGTGGTCGACCCGCAAGGACTTCGCGATCCGCTACCCGTCGCTCTCGGACTCGACCTACCAGGAACAGAACCTCCTCAAGTGGGTCGCGCGCGGTCGTCACGCGATCGTGCCCGGTCACCCCTACGCGCTCATCCGCGTCACCGGCTGATCACTCGCGTGAGCTGCGCTCGCAGCTCCGCGCACTGACTCCCTCCGCGGCGCGCCCGGCGTCGCAGCGCGAACTCTCGCGCTCCGGGCATCGCTCCGTCCCGACGGACCACTCACCATGTCCACGAGTTACGTCACCAACGATCGCTTCCGAACGCTCACGGCGATGCCGGGCGTCATGGTCGATCGTCTGGAGTCGATGGCTCCGGGGTGGCTCGCCGCGAAGCTCACCGCGCGCAGTCGATGGATCGATTCGAGGCTCTCGAAGAGGTACGCAGCGCCGTTCGCTGCGCCGGTGCCCGAGGCGATCGAGGACTGGCTCGTCCGCATGGTCACGCTGCACGCCTACATCAGGCACGGCGTCGACCAGCTCGACGAGCAGTTCGCCGAGATCAAGGCCGACGCCACGAAGGCCGAGGACGAGATCCGCGAGGCTGCGGAGGCAAAGGACGGTCTCTTCGAGCTGCCGCTTCGCGCGGACGCGACTGGCTCGGCGATCTCCAAGGGTGCTCCGTACATCTATTCAGAGCGCAGCCCAACTCTCTGGACGCACATCCAGGCGCGTCGTGGTCGTGAGGAGCGCGCACGCGGTCGAGGCACCGATGAGTGACCTGAACCGTGGTGCAGATGAGATGGACGCGATGCTCACGCAGCTCCGTGCGCTGCCGGGCATGGTGCAGCGAGCGGCTCCGGACGTCGCTCGTGCGCTCGACGACGAGCTGCGCTCGAACATCGCTCGCGGTGTCGGACCGGACGGCACGCCCTGGAAGCCGACGAAGGACGGGCGCACGCCGCTGGCCGATGCCGGCAAGGCGCTCTCGACCCGTGCGATCGGCACCGTCGTGCTCGCACGCCTCGATGGCGTCGAGGCTCGTCATCACCTCGGCGCGATCCGAGGCTCCTCGAAGGAGAACTGGCTCGCGAGACCGATCCTGCCGACGAGCAAGATCCCCGCGCCCGTCGCGAAGGCGATCAAGACCATCCTCGTCGAGGAGTTCGAGGAGACGACGGGAGGTGCGCGATGAGCGTCACCTTCGCTCTTCCCGAGCTGGTCCGTCTCGTGCGTCAGCGCTTCGTCGACGAGACGCCAGTCACCGACCCCGTGACGGTGCCCGTGCCTGTGACGTTCGGTTGGCGTGAAACCGCACACCAGCGGCAGACGTCGCACCGCGTCGTGTTCGTCCCCGGTGACGACGCTGCGGGAACTCTCGGGACGCTACGAGCGCCCGAGTCACCCAACGTCGGTCTCGCACGTCCGCTCGCGAGCCTCGACGAGGTCTTCACCGCCTACATCGAGGCGGAGGACACCTCCGCGCCCGACAACGAAGAGGCGCAGTACGTCGCGGCGCGCGCGCTCTACGACGCGTTCTACCGAGCCGTCTATCTCGCGCGGATCCCGCACTCGATCACGTCCCAGCGCTGGATGGCTGATCGCACTGTTCGCTATGCGGGCGCAGCGATCCGCATCACCGGCACCGTCGGCGCGCGCGTCCTCGACAAGCCCAGCGCCATCGCTCCCAGCGACACGAGCGCGACCGTCGCGGTCGAGAAGCTCGGCCTCGAACAGACCATCACCGTGCCCGCACCCAGCGAGGACTGACCATGACCGTTCCGTCTCTCACCATCACGCAGCTCGACAACGCCCTCGGCGTCCTTCCTCCGACGGCGGGCCGCATCCTCGCGATCGTCGGCGCGTCCTCGACGGGCACCGCGAACGTCCCCGCGGCGTTCGCTCGTGTGCGTGACGTCGTCGCAGCGTTCGGCACCGGACCGCTGGTCGAGGCCGCCGCCCACGCGATCGAGAAGTACGGCCGCCCCGTGCTCTGCGTGAGGACCGGTCAGACCACCGATGGTGCAGCTTCGGCCGTGACCTTCGTCGGCACCGGCACCAGCGCGGTCACGGCAGACGTCGTGACGACCGAGCCGCTCGACGACTACGAGGTGAAGTTCCTCGTCACGCTCGGAGGCACCATCGGCACGGGTCCGATCTCGTTCAAGTACAGTCTCGACGGCGGACGAACGATGTCGGCGACCAAGTCGCTCGGCACGGCGAACACGTACACGATCCCCGAGTCGGGCGTGACGATCGACTTCGCCGCGGGCACGCTCGTGACGGGCGACGTCGCGACGTTCCGCACCACGGCTCCCGCGGGCAACGCGGCCGAGGTCGGGGCCGCACTCGACGCGCTCAAGCTCACCGCGACCGACTGGGGCATGGTCGAGATCGTCGGCGCGATCGACGCGACGCTCTTCGATGCCATCGAGACGAAGATCGCGAGCATCGTTGCCTCCGGCAAGGACGTCTGCTGGATCGGCTCCGCTCGCATCCCCGGCATCGGTGAGAGCGACGCGACCTACCAGGCGTCCATCGGCGGCGTGTTCGCGAGCAAGACGAGCACGTACGGGGCGCTCACCGCGGGTGCGGTCGAGATGACGTCGTCGGTCTCGGCGCGTCGCTACCTCCGCCCCGTGTCGATGATCGTCGCGCCCCGCGAGAACTCCTTCTCGGAGGAGATCAACTCGGCGGACATCAAGCTCGGTCCGATCGGCGGCATCTCGATCGTCGACTCGCTCGGGAACCCGCGACACCACGACGAAGCGAAGAGCCCCGGCCTCGACGACGCACGCTTCTACGTGCTCCGCACCTGGGAGCGTCGCGCGGGCGTCTTCGTGAACCGTCCGCGGCTCCTCTGCCCGACGGGCTCGGACTTCCAACTGCTGGCGCATCGCAGGGTGATGAATCTGGCTCTCCAGGTTCTCCGCTCCTACTTCGAGGAACGCCTCAACAGCCCGATCCTCGTCGACCGCACGTCGGGCTTCATCCTCGAATCGGAGGCGCTCGCAATCGAGGCCGGAGCAAACGCGCGCCTCGCGGCCGTGCTCCTGTCGAAGCCCAAGGCGAGCGACGCGCACTGCGTGGTCGCGAGGAACGAGAACCTCCTCTCCACGAAGAACCTCAGCGCGGACGCGCGCGTGGTGCCGCTGGCCTACGCGGAGAGCGTCTCGCTCGGCGTGGGCTTCACCAACCCCGCGCTCAACGTCGTGGCGGTCTGAGCAGACCTCGCGCGCATCCCTCTCACCTCTGACCGAGGAGCACTTCCGCCATGGCCGCAGACGACATCCGCATCAACTCGTTCACGCACTCGTGGGCCAGCACGAAGATCACGATCGACGGCGAGCAGTACGTCGGCATGAGCAAGATCTCGTGGGACCACGCGATCGAAGAGGGCCTCGTTCGTGGCCAGGGCGGAAAGCCCCTCGGTCGCACTCGGGGTCAGTACACGCCAGGCGCGGTGTCGCTGACCATGCGCAAGTCGAGCGCGATGGCGCTCAAGAACAACCTCGCTGCAAAGTCGAGCGACGGAAAGACGTACGGAGAGGTCATCTTCCCGGTGATCGTCCAGTACCTCGAACCCGACGACACGCCGATCACGGTCGAGCTGAACCGCTGCCGCTTCCTCAAGAGCACGGCCGCGAACGAGCAGAACGCCGACCCGACCGCCGAGGACATCGAGCTGTCGTGTCTGGAGGTCGTCGAGAACGGCAAGAAGCTGTTCAGCGACATCGTGGTCTGAACGGAGGGCTGAGCCATGACCGACGAGATCAAGGCGCTCGAAGAGCGCATCGCCAAGGCGCGAGCGGAGCGGGCAGCGTTCGACGAGGCTGCGGAGCGGGCAGTCGAGATCGCTCGGCTGGAGAAGAACGCGCGCCTCGAAGAGCAAGCGTTGAAGGACGCACCCCACATCGCGAAGGGTCGTGAGGAGCACGGCGTCGAGCGCACCGCGGTGATCGACACGGATCACGGCGCGATCGTCGTGAAGAAGCCGCATCACCTCAACGCGAAGAAGCTCGCAGCGACTGGCGACAAGACCAGCGAGGCGGACGTGTCGGCGTTCATCCGGTCGTGTCTCGTCTACCCGACGTGGGCAGAGGTCGAGCGGATGCTGGAGGACTCTCCCGGTGTCGGCGGAGCGATCATCGACGCGCTCGGCCGGCTCGCTCGCGGAGGCGCGAAGGAGCGAGCGGGAAAGTAGAGGGGCTACTCCGCGAGACCCGCACCGATCTCGGGCGTGCGGCTGAGTGTCTGCGCGTAGCCCTGACCACTGACCCGACCGCGTTCGAAGACGAAGAGCAGGAGGTTGAGTCCTTCGTGGGCTTCCTCCTCATCGCCGAAGCGTTCAAGCGCCTGGAAAACGTCCAGACGCTGCTGACTCCACCCAAGAAGTGATGGCGACGAACGAGACCACTGCGAGCTTTGCGGTTGAGCTGCGAGACGGTGTCTCGTCGCCGTCACGCTCGGCTGCCGAGTCGCTGGCTTCGCTCAAGCAGTCGATCCTCGGCGGCACCAACGAGCTGCGAGGGATCCAGACGGCGATGAGTCGCCTCAAGGCTGGTGGCCTCACCGGCTCTCAGGCGTTCAAGGACCTCCGCGACAAGGCCGACGCGCTTAAAAAGTCGATCGGTGCATCGCAGCAGGAGTTCATCCAGCTCGGCGGCTCCCTCGCGAGCTTGAAGCCCGACAAGACGGCGGGGGGCTTCGAGGAGCTGCTCGGCTCGCTCACGAAGCTGCCGGGACCACTGGGTCAGGGCGCCTCGAAGCTCGGCGCGCTGTTCTCGGGATCGTCGATGGCGATGCTCGGCCTCGCGGGTCTCGCTGCCGGCGTCGTCGCAGTCGTTGCCGTGATGGCGACGCTCGTGTCGGCGGTCGGACAGGCAGCACTCGCGCTCGCCCAGTACGGCCTCGCGGCGGCCGACGCGCGAAGGAACGAGCTGCTGCACCTGGAGGGGCTCGTCTCCATGCGCTCCTGGTACACGCGGGCAGCCGGCAGCGCGACCGAGCTTCAACAGTCGATCGATGCCGTGTCGGGCTCGGCTGCGATCTCGCGTTCGCGTGTCGCTGGCTACGCGGAGCAGCTCTACCGCGCGGGTCTTCGAGGACAGACGCTCGAAGATGCTCTCCGCGGCGTCTCGACTGTCGCAGCGGTGCAGGGCGAGGGCATGGCCGACCGCTTCCGCGCGATGGCCATCGGTGCAGCTCGCACGGGTCGTTCGGTGCGTGGTCTTGCTGACGACGTCGAGCACCGACTCGGCGGGACCGCGCGACGCATGGGCCTTTCGTGGGACCGGCAGATCGAGCGCATGCACGAGAGCTGGGCCGGTCTCTTCTCGGGCATCGACCTCGATGGTGCGCTCGGTGCGCTCGACGAGGTGCTGCGCATCTTCTCGCAGACGACGGTCACGGGGCGCGCGCTGCGCACCATGCTGTCCGCGCTCTTCCAGCCGCTCCTCGATGGCGTGTCCGACGTGGGCTCGCCTATCCGCGAGTTCTTCGAGGGCGTGATCCTCCAGACGCAGCGCATCGTGATCACGGTCCTGCGCGCGAGGAACGCGATGGTGCGGACGTTCGGCGGCTCGGCCTCGGGCCTGTCCGACTTCGTCTCGTGGACGACGCTCGGTCAGGTCGCTGTGGGCACGCTGGCGGTCTCGCTACTCGGCGCGGTCGCCGTCGTGGGCGTGCTCGCTGCCGCGCTCGGATCGATCGCGCTCGTCGTTGGTGCGGTGGGCTACGCGCTCTTCCGCTTCGGCATGGGCGTGCGGCAGATGTACGAGCGCCTCAGCGGCACCGACTGGAGAGCGCTCGGACGCAGCCTCGTCGACGGTCTGGTGGGCGGCCTCATGGGTCGCGCGTCCGAGGCGTGGAAGGCCGTCACCACGATCGGCACGGGGATGACCGAGGCGCTGCGCACCGCGCTCGACATCCGCTCACCCTCGCGTGTCTTCGCGGAGCTGGGTCGACAGATCCCGCGAGGTCTCGCGTTGGGCGTCGAGGCGGAAGCGTCGCTCTCGTCGAGCGCGATCGATGGACTCACGAGCGTGCCTCAGGGCGGCGCGATCGGTGGTGGCGCGAGCCGTGGCGCAGCACCCAATGTCTACGTCTCGATCGACGGCATCAACGTGACCGTGGGCAGCGCCGACGAGGCGCCCTCGAACATCGGCGAGCGGATCCGCGAGGCAGTCGAACAGGCGCTGATGGGCATGCTCGTCGAGACGGGAGGGGCCGATGCCTGATTCCATCGCGCCCGTGACGAGCGGCTCGTGGAGTCCGCTCTCGGCACCCCAGGACTACGCGACGATCGCGGGTCAGCGGACGCCGGGCATCTGTCGCGTGGAGGGGTTCAAGAACCGCTCGCGCTGGGACATCCGTCAGGGACCCGCGCTCTCGGGTGCTCGCCTCCGCTACCGAGGTTTCGAGCCCGCTCAGGGCAAGCTCGTCCTGACATTCACCGAGCCGCAGCACTGGTCGGACTGGACGGCGTTCGCTCCCACTGTTCGACGTGCGCCTCTCGGTGAGCGCGCGACGCACTTGGAGATCGAACATCCGATCCTCGCGTCGATGGACATCCGCGCTGTCGCGGTCGCGAGCGTCTCGCAGCCCGCGCCCGTCGACGACAAGGGCACGTGGGCCGTCGAGATCGAGCTGATCGAGTACCTGGAGCCGCTCCCCGCGGTGAGCACTCCACGTGGTGCAGACACGGGTGAGGAGCTGACTCCCGTCCAGCGCGAGATCGAAGAGAACACGCGGACCATCGCGGCCCTTGCCGCAGGAGCGGACGTATGACGTTGCCGTGGGCGCTGCTCAGCGGTGAACGCATCACGCGCGGTCGCGTGTCGGTGCCTGGCATCGGCGTGTGGTCGGCGGAGATCGAGATGGAGGGTGCTCCCTCGATCTCGGGCAGCGCCACGCTCGCTCTCGGGGACCTTCGCCTCACGGGCACGATCGACGAGAGCCGATCGGGGTCGAACGCGATGGTCCGTCGCGTCGTGCTCGTGGGTGGCGGAGGAGGATGGTCGAAGGTCCTGCCGGCGCGCTCCTACCACTCGGATGCCGGCGTGCGTGCTTCGACCGTCGCACAGGATGCAGCGCGAGAGGCCGGCGAGACGCTCGGCACCGTGCGCGCTGGGAGCGACATGCTCGGCAGCGACTACGTGCGCTCGCGTGGTCCTGCGAGCGTGACGATCGCGGACATCGCTGCGGGCGTGCCGTGGTTCGTGGACTTCGACGGCGTCACGCACGTCATGGCGCGCGAAGAGGAGCAGGCCGACGTCGACGCCTACGAGGTGCTGGAGGTCGATCCCGCCGAGCGGCTCGTCACGCTGGCTGTCGACGACCTCACGCAGGTCGGCGTCGGCTCGATCCTCACGGAGCGTCTGGACGCACCTCTCACGATCCGCGCGATGGAGATCGAGATCGAGGGCGGATCGTGGACAGTCCGCGCGTGGTGCGGCGCGGCGAGCACTTCCGCGTCGCGACTCGCTCGTGCGCTCACGAGGTTCGTCGATCGCGTTCGTTCGGACCGGCTACTCGGCGTGTGGAGCTACCAGGTCGTCAGGCAGAACGTGGACGGTCGCTTGGAGGTCCAGCCCGTCGAGCGCTCCGCAGGTCTCCCGGACATCGGACCGGTGAGCGTGTGGCCCGGCATCGCAGGCGCCTCGTGCGAGGTCGCAGCCGGTGCGCAGATCCTCGTGGAGTTCATCGACGGAGATCGTCGCAAGCCCATCGTGCGCGGCTTCGCGCCGAAGGGCGGAAGCGGCCACATCCCCAGCAAGCTCGTGCTCGACGCCTCGGGTGCGAGCGCCTCCCTGCTCCTGGGTGCAGGCGCGACCAAGAAGCTCGCGTACGCGGAGGACGTCGCCCAGGCGTTCTCGCAGGTGCAGGCGACGATCAACGCGTTCGTACCTGGCTCGGGCGGAGCGTCGTTCCCGACGCCTTTCGTCGCGCCGACGGCGAGCGCGATCGGGACGAGCAAGGTCGTGGGGTCATGAGCAAACTCGTCCTCGACGCCATCGCAGCGGACGTCGCGATGCTCACGCGCGTCGTGGAGCCTCCGACGGATCCGATCGGCTGGGGCTCCGACCTCTCGTGCGGCGAAGACCTCACCGAGGGCATGGACGAGGTCACGGGTCAGCGCCTTCTCGCAGAGGCCGTGATCCGCCGCCTCACGACCCCGCGCGGCTCGCTCCCCGACGTGCGCAGCCTCGACCTGCGCGATCGGAACTATGGCCTCGACCTCGCGAGCTACCTCAACCGAGGTGTGACTGCGCTGGAGGTCCGCGCACTCGCAACGAACGTACGTTCTGAGGTCAGCAAGGACGACAGGTTGGCGAACGTGTCCGTCACCGTCACGCCGAGCCCGACGGGGTCGAGCCTCGCGGTCGAGCTGCGCATCACGCCTCGTGACTCGCGCCTCGGTCCGTTCTCGCTCGTGCTCGCGGTGACCGATGCAGGCGTGCTCGTCGAAGAGCTTCGAGGTGGTCGATGACCATCGACGAACTCGTCCAACCGCTCACCGCGGCGCAGGTCGAGACGGCCATCTACTCGGCGATGTCGGGTCGTGGCCTCACGACCAGCGACTGGAAGCCGGGCGCGGTCGTGCGGACCATCGTGACCGCGCTCGCGATCGTGCTCGCAGCCCTCACGGTCCTCATTGCGTTCATCGCGAAGAGCGGCTTCCTGGAGTTCGCTCAGGACGAGTGGCTCGACCTCGTCGCGACGCACGTCTACGGGACGACGAGGATCCAGGAGGCGTTCGCGACCGGCATCGTCCGCGTCACCAACACGACGGGCGCCGGGTCGTTCATCTCCGTCCAGCCAGGCGACCTGGTGGTGAAGAACGCGGCGGGCAAGACCTACCGCTCGACCGCGGTCTTCTCGCTCGCAGCGACACCGGGCGTGTACGCCGACGTTCCCGTTCGAGCCGACGAAGCGGGCTCGGCCAGCTCGACTGGCGCGAACACGATCACCTCGTTCGTGACGACGTTCGTCGGCTGCTCGGTGACCAACGCGGTCGCGCTCGTGGGCTCGGACGCGGAGAAGAACGAAGCCCTGCGAGCACGCGCTCGGGCCAAGACAGGCGTCCTCTCGCCCAACGGCCCCCGCGACGCCTACTCGTACCTCGCACGGAGCGCGAAGCGTGCGAACGGCACTGCGATCGGCGTCACCCGAGTGCGCTGCATCCCCGATGGTGTCGGTGGCATCGACGTGTACGTGGCCGACGCGGACGGCGTGGTGACGGGCACCGTCGGCGACGAAGACACCGACCTCGGGATCATCGATCGCGACATCCAGGAGCAGTCCACTCCGCTCTGCATCACGGCGCGGCTGCACAGCGCCACCACCACGACGATCGGCGTCAACTACGAGCTGTGGGTCGACTCCGCGATCGGTCTCACCGAGGCCGAGCTGGAGACGGCGATCAGTGCCGCGCTCGCGAAGTACCTGGGCGACGTGCCTATCGGCGGTGAGCTGCTCCCCGCAGTGGATGGCGGCTACGTCTACCGGTCGGCGATCGCTGCTGCGATCACGAGCGTCGTGGGCCTGGAGCGCTTGCTGCGCCTCGACCTCACCGCGCCCGCCGGCAACACGTCGATCTCCGCGACGCAGGCGCCGCTCCTCGGGTCCGTCTCCGCGACCATCCATCTCGTTTCGTCGCTTGGGGTGGTGTGATGGCGCTGCCGACCATCTACACGAAGCAGCTCCTCGACTCGGTGCCGCCGTGGCTCACGCGCATCGTCGGCGAGAAGTTCATGCGATCGCTCGGCGAGGCGATCGACAGCCTCGTCACGCGCGTCGCGCAGGCCGTTCGTCATCGCTTCCCCAACAACATCGACAGCTCCTCGCTGGCTCGCATCGGTCGAGAGCGACGCATCCGCCGTGGACCTGGCGAGAGCGCCGAGACCTACGCGACTCGCCTGCGCATCTGGTGGGACATGCACCGCATCCGCGGTGGCCCGTACGCGCTCCTCTGGAACCTGCACCACTTCTTCTACTCGTGGCTTCCGGGGCGGAAGGACGTCGTCTACCACTCGGGCACGAGGCGGTGGATCGACGAGGACGGCGTCATCACGCGCGACGCGATCACGTGGGAGGCCGACGGCTCGGAGGAGTGGGCGCAGTTCTGGGTCTTCTTCTACGTCCCCGACACGATCGCCCTGCCGGGAGACACGCTCGCGACGCTCGCAGACGACATCCTCACAACGCTCGACGGCGACCCGTTGGCGCTGACTGCGTCGATCGTCCCGAGCGACATCACGCCAGCCGAGGAGAACATCTTCACGGCGATCCCACGAGAGTGGAGCGCCGCGCACGTGAAGCGGATCTTCGTGGTCCTGCTCTGGGACGAGCTGCGTCTGTGGAGCTACCCGCAGCCCGTGCCGCAGTGGGGCGACATCACGACGACCTGGGGCGAGCAGGGCGCGAAGGTCATCACCGTCAGCGAGGTTGCCTGATGCCGTACGAGTACACGCCCGAGGACGAGTTCACTGGTCCCTTCGAGCTGATGTCCGACGCCGATCCCGCGGACGGTGACAGCGCGCGTGCGCCGCTCGAAGTGCTGGCGAACCGCAGTCGTTTCCTCCACGAGCGCCTCAACAACGCGGTCGGCGAGTTCACCTATCACGAGGGCGTCCGTAGCCGGTCGATCAAGTTCGGCCCCGAAGAGGGCTTCCCGAGCGCGCAGTCCTCGGGCGTCCTGGACTTCTGGCCGAACCTCGACACGAGCGTTCCTGTTCTCGTGCCGCGCGTTGACGCGGGCTTCGTGACGTTCCGCGTGCCCTTGCCGCCGGGCTCAGTGATCAACCAGGTTCGGGTGCTCACGCGTGCGAGCGCTTCTCGCACCGAGACGAACCGGTGGGGCGTCCGCGCCTTCACCCGCGCCCTGAACTTCGCGCTCGCGGAGGCACCGACGGCGACCCAGCGAGGCTCCACGACCTACGCGGAGAGCGGCACTGGCTACAAGCTGATCAGCCTCTCGTCTCTCGCCTACACGGTGACGGGCAACGACTCCTTCTACGTGACCGTGCTCGGTCCGACGGGGTCGCTCGCGTCCACGGACCAACTGCTCGGCGTCTACGTCGCGTTCAGCGATGTCGGACCCCGCAACGACAGGTGACACATGCCGACGCCCATCACTGGCCTGCCGGGTGAGCTGACCACGCTCGCCGACAACGACCTCCTCGTCGTCGACGACACCTCCGAGGTCGAGACCAAGAAGATCACCGTCGCGAATCTGCGGAACGCGATCGGCGGCGGCTTCGGCTACGCGTCTCCGGGCGACGAGATCGATCTCCCGGATCGGAACTTCATCCTCGACGCGCAGGACTCGTTCCCCGCGAACCTGCCGCCGTGCTCCGAAGGGCGCGTCTACCTCGTCCGCATCGTTGCCGACGGAGGCGACTACGCAGTCACGCTCGTGCCGGACGCTGGAGCGGGCGACGAGATCGACGGCTCCACCGACGCCAAGGTCCTGACCGGCGAGGTGGGCGCGACGTGGCTCGTCACCGGAGGCGGCGCCTACGGATGGCGCACCTCGCGGCTCTCGACCCGAGTCCACACCGCGGCGGTGCAACCCAGCAACGAGGACGACGCCGGCACGGGCTTCCCGGTCGGAACCATCTGGGTCCTCACGGTGGACGACATCACGACCGACGTCTACGTGTCGATCGTCGACGTCGACGACGAGGCCATCTGGCGTCGTCTCGGGACCGGAGACGGAACGACCGACGGCTGGAGCATGCAGACGTCCACGGCCACGACGGTCAACGTCGTCACGCCGTTCCCGATGGGCGGACTGATCCTCCGACTGGGGCTCACGGGCAACACGACCGTCAACCTCCCGTACGGCAACGGCGGCGAGGTCCTGCTCATCACCGTGAGCAACTCGGGGCACTCGACGGTCACGCTCCACCCGTTCTCCGGCACGACGGTGCAGTACGGCACGGCGGACTACCGCCTGCCGAACGTGCGCGTCTACACGCCGGGTCCGACGGCGACGCAGCCGACGATCAGCTACCTGCTGATCCACAACGGCTCGACGTGGGTGCTGGTAGCTCCTGCCGTTCCGACGCAGGGCGCGATCCCCAACGGCTACGCGGTGCCGATGGTCCCGGACTGCGACGTGTGCCTGCTGAACTCGGGCGGCGGCAACGTCTCCTATCCGATGCCCGCCGTCGTGGTCGGAGTGCCGCATCTCCTGCTCCTCAAGAAGACGAGCACGGACACCTACACCACGACGTTCACGCCGTCGGGAGCGGAGCTGATCGAGGGCTCGAACTCGGCGTTCCTTCTGCCGGGCTCTGCTGCGACCGATCGACCGTCGTGGACGTGGTACCGGGACCTCGACGGCAACTGGTGGCTGCTGTGACGGTCGCGTCCGCGGTGTACGGCGCGAGGAAGCGCCGCAATCAGAACCCGCTGAGCATCTTCGCTGGGCTCAATGTCATCTGGATCGATGCGCTCGGGGGAACGCATCTTCGCGACAACGCGGCAGGCTCGATCAGCGACGGCGAGGCCATCGAGTACGCGTACGACCGTGGCCCCGACGCTCGCAACGCGGTGGGTCAGGGGCTCCAGACGCGACCGACGTACGCGGCGGCGGCTTTCGGTGGTCGCGGCGCGATGCACTTCCATCACTCCGGCTTCTACCGAATCCTCGGGAACACCACCTATCCCGCGGCGATCGGCAATGGGTCTCACGCCCTGATCGTCGTCGCACAGGTCGTGAGCGGCTCCAACAACACGGGCTTCGCTGCGATCGGCTGGGACCAAGTCGGCTGGAAGACGAGCTGCGTGGGCCTCTACTCGGGGAAGTGGTGGAGCGGCGGTGCGGGAGACGCGAGCGGAAGCTGCCTGTCTGCGACGTCGAGCAACACGTCACCCCACGTGTTCGTGAAGACCTACGACGGCACGAACGTGAAGCGGTACATCGACGGGACGCTCGACAGCACCTACGCGCCCGGCAGCTCGTACGCGCTGAGCGCGGGCTACGAGATCGGCAGTTGGTTCTACACCGCAGCCTCGGGCTCACCTCTCCATGTCGGCGAAGTGATCATCGTCTCGGGCGGTTCGGTCTCCGGGGGACAGGTCACCTCGATCACCAACTACGCGAAGAACAGGTGGGGGTTCTGATGAGCAACACCGCTCTCGACTTCGACGACGTGCCCGACAGCTCGAAGCTCATCCCGCCGACGCCGGAAGAGCTGCCGCTCGCGGTCCTCTCGAACCAGTTCGCGATCCGCTCGATCCGTCGAGACGTCGCGGTCGTGCGTGCGGAGATCAACACCGCCAAGGCGTGGATGGTCCGCCTCGTGATCGCTGTGCTCACAGGGTCGGCGACGGTAGCCGTCACCGTTGTCGGTGCCGCGGTCACGGTCGGGTCCGAGCGAGCGCGGGTCGAACACCACGAGGACGAGCTGCGCCGCCTCGATGACCGCATGCGCGACCTCGAAGTGAAGGCGATGGGCGACGCGCGCTGAGCTGTCTGCACCAGGTGCAGGGAGGAGACACGACGATGGACGAGCTGATGTCGTGGCTGGGCCACCCGAGCACGTGGATCACGGTGCTGATCGTGGGCACGCTCGGTGAGGTCGCGAAGGCGCTGATCCTCGGCCCGAAGAAGACGTGGCCCAAGGACGCCGACGGTCACGTCGCGTTCCGTGGGTGGAGAGGCGTCTACGCGGTGACCTACAAGGTCCACGCGCTGGTCGTCGGTGCGTTGTTCGGCCTCGTGCCTGGCGTGCCCGTGATCGAGGCGCTGCACTCCGAGGGCGTCGCAGGCGCGGTGCTCCAGTACGCGGGGAACGGCGCGCTCGCGATGGTCACGTACACGTCGGTCGTCGGGACCCTCAAGAGCCTCTTCGAGATGTACGGCGGGCCACAGCTCCGCCCGAAGAGCTGAGCATGCGCCTCGTCGCGATCGCGCTCATCGGCTCGCTCCTCGTCGGCTGCGTGCCCACGGTCGCGCCCGCGGCGGTTGACCACACGATGCCCGAGCCACTCGTTGCGACCGAGCTACCCGACGAGCCCGAGGACATCGCGCCCGAGGAGCGCTGGACGTTCGCTGTCGACGGCGTCGAGGTCGCGCCTGGTGACGTGCGAGACGGCATCCTCTTCTCCGACGCGATGGCGATGCGCGCCGCTCAGCTCCGCATCGGCTACGACGAGCTGCGTGCGCTCTACACGATCGACCTGCGCACGTGGGGTCGCGAGCGATCGATCTACGAGCGCATGCTCCAGCTCGCCGACGAAGAGGTCACGGAGCTGCGTCGACGAGCTGAGCGAACGTGGTGGGAGCTGAACGGCGACGAGGTCGGGCTCGTCCTGGGCCTCGTGCTTGGAGCCATAGTCGGGATCGCGGCCCTCGTGCAGTAAGCGACTACGGCTCTCGCAGAGCACGGATGACAGGCGCCAAGAGCCGAACATCCTCGTCGGAAAAGTCTCGGGGACGGGCAACCCCGGATCGCTCAGCGTTCAGGATCCACGCGGCGTTCTGCACGGCGCCTGCCGGCAAGAGGCCCCGCTGGCGCGCCACATCAAGAGCGCGCGTGATGCGGGGGTCCACACTTCCCAGACTCAAGCGCCGATTCGGGATCCCTGTCTGGGGGCCGTCATGCATGTTTCCGTTGCAGATGGTGGGGAGCGTGACCCACGCAACACGTCGAGCCGGAACCTGGAAGCACGTCGTTTCGATCACGACCAACGGTTGGTCGTCCCCGACCGATCCCACCAGCGAAGTCCCTGCGGGCACGCAGTAGTTCTCGTTTCGGTCTCCACCCACAACGATCAAGCGCACGTGGCTGTATTCACCATGCGCCCTGACTCGGGTTCGCTCGCCGGGCGGCAGCCTCGTGGCTCCTCGATGAGTTACTCGCGGTGCGGCAACGACAACTCGGCCAGGACGGACCGCCGCGAGCACGCGACCACGGCCACGGGGGCCGACGCCCGTGCCGCTGCGAGGGCCGGGCTGTCGCGGCGGACTTCCGCCGCCACCGCCGCCAGGAGGCGACGGCGGTGCCACATCATCCGGGGGCGAGTCGCGCTCTGCCAGCTCCTCCAGTAGGTCGAGAAGATCTTCGAGATCCTGGGCGTCCTGGCATCCGTCCCCGTTCACGTCCCACACCGGCGCGTAGTCGTCGCAGTTGTCATCCTCGTCGGCGACGCCGTCCTGATCACCGTCGGACGTTGGCCGCGACCCATTCGGCACACCCGCGTCTTGCGCCGACGCGTGGCTCGCAGAGCAAGCCATGATCGACACGACCATCATCACCCACGCCGTCCGCATGGCGGGAGCGTAATGGGGCCGACGCGAGTCGTCCAATCAGCCCCTCGATCAGGCTACTTCGCGGCGAAGTAGCGCGTCCCGCGACGCTGACCCTTGCGGGTGATCTTCTTCGCGTCGAGCAGCTTGATGATCGGGAGCGCGAGGTCCTTCGTCGAGACGTTGAGGTACTTCGCGATCGTCTCGACGCCGTGGCCCGAGTTCTTCGCGATGTGCGCCTCGACCGTGTCGACGAGCTTCGCGAGGTCCTTCGGGTCGCGCTTCCCACCCTTGCTCTTGCGCGCGACGGGAGCCTTCGCGGCGACCGGCTTCGGTGCCTTCGTGGCGACTGCGGCCGGCGCCTTCGCCGCGGGAGCCTTGCCGCTCAGCGCGGCCTGAACTGCTTCGAGGGCAGCGGAGCGGACGAGTCCGTCCAGGTCAGCGACGAAGGAAGCGATGCGGCGTTCGATCTCGGGGGTGATGTTCATGGCGCTTTCTTGCGAAAGTTCGGACCTGGGGCAAGCGAGATCCTCGCTCTTTCAGCACGAACATGATCTCGGTACCATGGGAGGCCCCGGAGGAGATGGTATGAGCGACGACGATCGCGACGAGGAGCCCGAAGCTCCGGTCGAGACCGATACCCCACCGGGTGCGGCCATCGCCGGCACGGACCTCGTCCCCAGCTACCCTCGCACGGGTAAACGCGGCGGCGCCCCCATCCTCGGCGAGGGGCTGAGCATCTCGTCCATCCAGTCCAGCCCGGCCGCCGTCCACATGCTGGTGCAACAGGGCGGAGCGCTTCGTCCGAGAAGCAGGAGTTGAACGACGAGGTCGTCTCGCTCCGCAATCAGAAGGACTCTCTCATGAAGAGATGCACCCGCCTGGAGGTGCAGTTCGCTGAGAGCGAGAAGCGGTTTGTCGAGCACACGCGCGTTACAGGAGCGGAGCAGTCGCGAGCCAAACGCGTCAGCGACGTGGCCGCATTCATCATCGCAGCCGCTTTCACAGCTATGGGCTACGGCGCATCATTGGTTGCAGATCCCGTCACGCGATGGACTGGAGCAATGCTCGTGATCTTCTGCGGGATCATCGGCTTGGCTGCCTTGGCGCTAACCATCTTCCCTCACGGGAGGGGCGGACGATGAGTTTTCCCGAACCGAAGAACCTGCGCCTCATGGGGGTCCGCGACCCCGGCACCTCGCAGGAACGCGTTGCGGTCAAGGTCTTGAAGGCTTGCGACATCGGCAAGTATGCAATCATCTTGGCCGCCGGATCCGATGAACGATTCTTCCCCTCTACAACATGCTGTTGGTTTCCAGACCTCGAAGCGGACGCTGGGGACTTCATCTCCCTGCGGACGCTGGGTACCCGCAGTCGGTCGGTGGTCAATCGCACGGGTACCAAGACGCACATCATCTCCTGGGGTCTGGACGCTCCCGTGTGGGGTGAGGGCTCGTTCCCGGTGCTGATCTACGTCGCGGCGATCCAGTTGCCGACGGGCAACCGGGCCTAACGGCTGCGCAGACCGCCTCAGACGGGGGCTACCCTCCGCGCCTCCAGCCAAGCGCGTACATCCGCACGGCTGAACCGCACGAAGCGCCTGCCGAGGCGGATGTGCGGGATGCGCCGCTTGTGAACGAGCTGGTGGATCGTCCCGAGCGGCACGCCGATCATCTCCGCGATCGCGGCGGCGTTCACGAGTGGCTCGTTCTCCACGCTGTCCGACATCGATCCTCCTGACGCCCGCGACGCCTGCTCACGGTGTTTCGTCATCCTGACCGGCATCACGCGCGTGGACGCGTGCAGCGAGTCGCGCACCTCGCTGCACGGCAGGCGCCCTACTCCGCTGCCTGAGCGGCGCGCAGTCCCGTGAGGTCAGGAAGGCGCGCGTGGTCGGCGACGAAGGCGTCCGGTGCGAGGTGCGCGTAGCGCATGGTCATCTGCACGTTGGCGTGCCCGAGGATGCGCTGGAGCCGGTAGATGTCACCGCCGCTGAGCACCCAGTGCGACGCGAACGTGTGCCGCAGGTCGTGGAAGCAGATCGCGTGCTGCCGACGTCGACGCACCGGCGCGTTCTCATCGACGACGGGGCGCTCGAAGCCCGCCGCATCGAGCACGCGCACGAGCACCTCCTGGAAGATGCGCGCGGACTCTTGGATGGGGTTGCCGTCGCGGTTCGTGAAGAGGAGCGTGCCGGGGTGCTCCTTCGACCACTGCCGCAGGATCGGGAGCAGCGGATCGAGGATCGGCACGTGGCGTAGCTCGCCGCTCTTGGTCGGTCCGTTGAAGCTCTCGGACACGAGGATGAGACGCCGATCGAGGTCGACGTTCGACCAGCGCAGCCGCACCAGCTCGCCCTCGCGCATGCCCGTGTAGAGCGCCATCGCGTAGAGGACGAAGACGAGGCGCCCCTCCTCGGAGGCGGCGGCGAGGAAGCGCCTGATCTCGTCGTTGGTCTTGAGCCAGCGGTAGGCGCTCGTCTTGGGGATCTTCACCTTCCGGAACTTCGGAAGGAGCGCGACCCAGCGCAGCTCGAAGCACGCCATGCGCAGGATCGCGACGAGCAGCGTCTGCACGTTGTGCAGCGTCTTCCGGTCCAGCTTCCACCCCGAGGAGAACGCGTCGAAGTGCTCGGCGGTGATGTTGCGCAGGAGCATGTCGGCGAAGAACGGCGAGAGGTGCCGCTTGAGGATCGACATGTCGTCGCGTCCGCTGCGCTTCTGCGGGACCTTGTGCTTGGTCCAGTGCGCGGCGGCGTCCGCGAAGGTCTTGTCCTTGGGCACCGAGGCGCGCAGGCCCAGGCGAATCTCCTCGACCTCAGCTTGGCGTCGCGCCAACTCGGCGGTCGCGTCGCGGTAGGTGTCGAAGACCTCGCTCTGTCGCTCGCCGCGCTCGTCCCACCAGCGGATGCGCCACTTGTCCCTGTGCTTCGTCGGCTTGGCCACTTCGGTCTCCTTGCGGCGACCGGCTGCGTCCGACCCGTGCAGCGACTCGACCGAGTCGTTGCACCTGCTCACCCCGAAGGTCACTGGCCCCAAACTGGCCCCAAAAGGAAAACGGGCACCTAGCTGCGAGAGCTAAGTGCCCGTTTTTCTTCGATTGCGGGGGCAGGATTTGAACCTACGACCTTCGGGTTATGAGCCCGACGAGCTACCAGGCTGCTCCACCCCGCGACGAGTGGGGAGGCGCGTTCTAGGTGATGGCCTCGCGGTTGTCAACACCCGATCTGCGCGGCACTTCGCTTGCTGAGCCTCGCGCGCCCGCCCGCGTGTGTGCCGAAGCGGGCCGAGAGGTACGTGATGGGACGAACGAGGATGGGGATGATGGCGGCGCTCGTGATGAGCGCGGGATGTTCGGGCACGGCGGAGAGCGCCGACGCGGGGCGTGACGCGGCGATGGAGCGCGATGCTCCGAGCGCATCGATGGACGCGCCGGACGACGCGGCCGCTGGCGGTGGGCGGCCCGACGTCGCGTTCCCGGCGGCGCCCGACTCGTGGAGCCCTGACGCGAATCGCGACGCGCCGCTTCCCGACGCGAACGAAGACGCACCCTCGTACGACGCCCCGTGCATCCTCGAGTGCCCGCGCGCTCCGCTCGGCTGCGGCTGGGTGCGCACGGACTTCAGCCTCTGCACGTGCGGCGTCCTCTTCTGCGACGACTCGGGTCCGGGGCCCGACGCTGCGCTCCGCGGGACCGACGCCTACGTCGAGGGCGACGTGGGAGGCATCTACTGCGTGGCCAACGGCGATTGCCCGAGCGGCCAGTTCTGCAGCGAGCGACCCGATGGCTGCGGCGGTGCAGGCGCGTGTCGTCCGACCCCCACGTCGTGCCCCGACGTCGACGCGATCGTGTGCGGCTGTGATGGGCGCGAGTACGGCAACGCGTGCGAGGCTGCGCGCGCGGGCGTCAGCGTCGCGTCGAGCGGTCCCTGCATCACCCCGGGCGCGTGCACCTCGAACGACGCGTGTGGTGAGGGTCAGTACTGCGAGCGCGCGTACTGCGAGAGCGGTGGGTGTCGTGTGCGACCCGACGGCTGCTTCACCGTCGTCGATCCGGTGTGCGGCTGCGACGGCATGACGTACTCGAACGCATGCGAGGCCGCGCGGGTGGGCGTGTCGGTGGAGCGACGCGGCGGCTGTTGATCGAACGCGCCACGCTTCATGTCGCGCGCCGCGAGACGCGCCGAGGCTCAATCGATCTCGAGGCCCGCCACGTTGGTCATGGGCACCACGAGCTTCGTTCCATCGACGACGATGACCACGCAGCTGAGCGCGATGCCGTTCACCGTCGTGTGCATCGTGATCTCGTCGGGTCCCTTCGCGATGAGCTCGGTGAGGGGAAGTCGTCCCCACGGCGTGTGGGTCGGCTGACAGAACGAGACGCGCTTGATCATGGGGCTCCTTCCGAGGGAGCAGTCCCAGGGCGTCTCGCTAATCACCTCCGAGGAGGCGTCGCAACCGCAAAGGTCGGGCGCCCGCGGGGCCGACGACCACGACACGATCAGTCGTCGACGGCGAGCTGGCCCTTCTTCTTCGCCTTCGCGGGCGCATTGTCGCGCGCCTTGCGGTAGGGCGTGAGGTAGTTCTTCTTGAGCTTCTCGATCTCGTCGTTCGACAGCTCGCGCAGCTCTCCGGGGCGCAAGCCCTCGCTCGCGATGCCCGCGAAGCTCATGCGCGCCAGGCGCAGGATGGGATGACCGATCGCCTCACCCATGCGGTGGATCTGTCGGTTCTTGCCCTCGTACAGCGTGATCTGGATCCACGTGTTGCGATCCTCTTCACGCAGCACGAAGACGTCGGCGGGCTTGGTCTTCTGGCCGTCGTCGAGGACCACGCCGTTGCGCAGCTTGTCGAGGCTCTCGATCGAGATCATGCCGCGCACCTTCGCGACGTAGATCTTCGGCACCTCGCGGCGCGGGTGGAGCAGTGCGTCGGTGAGCTCGCCGTCGTTGGTGAGCATCAGCGCGCCGCTCGTGTGGAAGTCGAGGCGGCCGATCGGATAGACGCGCGCGCCCACGTGCTTCACCAGCTCGCCGAGGCTCGGACGGCCCTCGGGATCACTCAGCGTGCTCACCACGCCGCGCGGCTTGTGCAGCACCAAGTAGATCGGCTTCTCGATGGTGATGCGCTTGCCATCGACCTCGATCTTGTCCTTGCGCGAGTCGGCGCTGGCGCCGAGCTCCGACACGACCTTGCCGTTCACGCGGACCTTGCCCGCTGTGATCAGCCCTTCGGCGGCGCGACGCGAGGCCACGCCCGCATGGGCGAGGATCTTCTGGAGACGTTCTTTCACGGATGCTCGGGGTTCGGGGACACGAACGGACGGCGGTTCAGAATCCGCCGCCCGCAGCTTCGGTGCCCTCGGCGTTCGTGCCCTCGGCCTCGCCGCCGAGCTCGCTCACGGCTTCACCAGGCGCGGGGGCTCGCTCGTGGTCGCGGTCCCAACGATCGACGCGACCGTCTCCATCGATGTCGGTGCCCATGCGCACCATGCGGCCACGCTCGAAGTACTCCCAGCGATCGGGGTGCCACTGCGTCGGAGTACTGCGACCGGCGATGTCGCGCTCGGAGCGCAGGGCCACGCCGTTGTCGTCGAAGAAGACCTTCATGTCGACGCGACCGTCGGCGTTGTCGTCCATCTCCTGACGCACGATGCGGCCGTCCTGGAAGTACGTGATCGTGTCGATCTGGCCGTCGAAGTTGCGGTCTGCCTCTTCGCGCAGCGGGCGACCTTCGTCGTTGTAGTAGCGGACGACGTCCTTGGTTCCGTCGCCGTTGAGATCGGCCTCGCGGCAGGTGAGCACGAGGCGCACGAGCGGCGGATCGCCAGCACGACGAAACACCCGACGCACGTCGGGGATCTCGTCGCCCGAGGTGTCGTACTCGGAGACCTCGCGATCGACTCCGTCGGTCTCGCAGCGGCCGCGATCGTCGACGTTCTCCCCGGGCGAGGTGGGACGCGTCGCGCGGCGCCGTGCCGTGGTGCGCGGGCGGTTGTTGTTGTTGCAGGCCGTGAGCGCGACGGGCGCGATGGCCAGCGCGAGCACGATGCCAGTGCTGAGCGCGCGCTTCACGGCGTGCCTCCCGTCGTGGTCGTGGCGCCGCCGGCGGCCGCGTCGCCCGCGGCCGGTGTGCCGAACGCGCCGCCCGAGGTGTCGGTCGTCGCGGGCTGCGTTCCGTCGACA
>JAFLCL010000089.1 GCA_017303575.1 Deltaproteobacteria bacterium | reverse complement strand
GCCCGCCGCCACCCAGCCCGCCGCCGAGCCCGCCTTCGTCCCCCCGAGCACCGAGCTCACCGTGCTCGAGCCCGTCATCACCGAGCCCACCGTCGTCGAGCCCCACCCTACGACGGAGCCCACGGTTCGCCGCGGCGGCGTCTCTCCGCGCGTGGCCGTGGCTCCGTCGCGCTCCGAGGCCGCGAGCGAGGCGCTCCCCGCGCCCACCTCCGAGGTCGCGACCGAGGTGGCCATCGTCCGCATCAACGCGACGCCGTGGGCAGACGTCGAGATCGATGGTCGACACCTCGGGGCGACACCGCTGGTGCACGTCGAGCTCGCGCCGGGCCCGCACACGATCGTGCTCGTCAACCCGGTGCTCTCGCGCGTGCGGACCGAGCACGTCGAGCTCGCGCCCGGCGAGCGGCGCGACGTGATCGTCGCCATGTGACGTTCGCGCCCGATCAGGGCGTGCGACGCAGCGCCGAGAGCAACATGGCCGCGAGCTGCTTCTGGAACTCGTCGTCGCGCTGCGCGCTCGCGCGGCGGCCGAGCGAGCCCCAGAGCGGCTTTCGCCCCAGCGTGTAGCCGATGGCCGCGCAGATCCCGATCATCACCGCGCGCTCGAGCGTGTCGCGATCGATCGTCGCCCCCGACGCGTTCACGTACGACTCGAGCACGTCGACCGTCGCCGCGAGCCCCCGCGTGCGGAACACGACGAAGTCCTCTTGCTCCAGGCGCCCCGTGAGCAGCGCCCACACGAGCAGGCGCACGGTGAGCGGGTGCGCGAACTGCTCGAACGCGATCGCGAGCCACGCCTCGGGCTCGGTGCCTGCGGCCTGGATCAGCTGGAGGCCCTCGAGGCGCTGCGACTGCAAGTGCTCGACGAGCGCCTCCTCGACGAGGTTCTCGTAGGTGCCGAAGTAGTGGGTGACGAGCCCGTGCGACACGCCCGCCGCGCGCGCCACGTCCTTGAGGCCCACGGCGTCGGGCCCGCGCGCCGCGATCAACGTCTGCGCTGCGGCGAGGATGAGGCGCTTGGCCTCCTCGGGCGTACGTCGCTTCCGATCGGCAGCCGGCTCGGCCTTCTCTGCCTGCGTGGCTGTCGCTGCACGCCTGCGCGCGCGCGGGACCGAGGCCTTCTCTCTCGCGCTCTGGGTGGAGATCCGGGGCACGACGCGAGCCTACACGCTTCTTCTCATTGTCAGACTTGCCAATATCCGCGGAGCCGGTATTGTCACCCTTGCCAACAAAGAGGAGGACACCATGGTCGCCCGAGCCGAAGGTCCGATGGAGATGCCCGCGCCGCAGCTGCGCGAGGCCACGAGCGCATCCGCCGAAGCGAAGCCCCCTCGACGCGCACGCATGGGCGAGGCGCAGGCGGCGCGCATCGCGCTGGAGGGCAGCGCCATGGAGCGCGCCCGGCTCGCGTACGGCGCGCTGCGTGATCTGCTCGACGACCCGAACGACACCACCCGCGTGTTCGTCCTCGGGCTCCTCGTGAGCCGTCCGAGCTATCCCCGCTTCCTCGCGCGCCTGACGATGGACGATCGTGGCGGGCGCCTCTTGCGCGAGCGTCCGAGCATCGACTCGACGAGCGTCGACTTCGATCGACTGCGCGCGCTGCCCGAGACCACGCTAGGCGGCGCGTACGCGCGCTACCTCGACGCGCAGGGGCTCGATCCCGATCTCTTCCAGGCACCGCCGGGCCTGCCGGACGTCCCCTCTTACGTCGCCAAGCGCATGCGACAGGTGCACGACCTCTGGCACGTGCTCACGGAGTACGAGACCGACGTGCGCGGTGAGGTCGCGCTCCAGGCGTTCACCTACGGCCAGACCGGCACCCCGAGCGCGCTGATCATCACGCTCGGTGCGCTGCTCCGCTTCGGCGCGAGCGATCGCACGATGCTGCCGCTCGCTGTCGACGGCTTCCGTCGCGGCCGCGCGGCCGAGTTCCTGCCGCCGGTGTGGCTCGAGGAGATGTGGGAGCGCCCGATCGACGAGGTCCGTCGCGAGCTCGGCATCCGCCCGCGCAGCCGGAGCTGACGGCTCAGCGCGTCTTCGCGACTGCCTTCTTCGCGACTGCCTTCTTCGCGACTGCTCTCTTCGCCACTACCCTCTTCGCCACTGCCCTCTTCGCCACTGCCTTCTTCGCCACTGCCTTCTTCGCCACTGCCTTCTTCGCGACTGCCTTCTTCCTGGGCATCCGAAGCGTCTTCACCGCGGTCGTGAGGAGGGCGATGTCTGCAACTCGGTTCGCCGTCTCGTCGTGGACGTCGCCTTGGCTGATCACGAGACCGCTCGGTCGAGCGCTCCCGTGCTCGAAGAAGACGCCGTCTTCGAGCGCGCCCATGAGCCAGCCGTCCCAGCGCGGTGCGCCGTTCACGTCGATGCGCACCGACACCACCGACTCGTCCTCTCTCAGCGCGGAGAAGAGCTTGGCGATCGTCTTCGCGCCCAGGAGCCCGGGCGCCGCGCTCGCGAGCTGGGCGCGCTGCGCATCCGTGAGCGCCTCCGCATCATGCGCCGTGTGGAGCTCGCAGATCGCAGTGCTCGCCGCTCTGCCCACGGCGACCTTCTCCCTTCCTCTGGCAGGCTTCGCGCGCGCGTCCTCCTCGTCCCCCTCGTGCTTGGGTCGCGTCGCGCGATCCCAGCGGAGCGCCTTCGTCGGCGGCAGCGTGGCGAGCACGGCGTCGAGCGCGCGACAGAGCTCCGCGTCCTCGCCCACGAACCTCCCGTCCACGAGACGCGCGATCGCCGCGGCGCCCATCACGGGGAAGCAGAGGCCCGTCCGTCGATGCGCCTCGAGGAGCACGAAGTACGCGCGCTTTCCATCCGCTCGGAGGGTCAGCTCCTCCCAGCCGACGCCCAGCCGTGCGCAGTGGGCGTGAAGCGAGGCGACGTCGCGCTTGCCCGTGAGCAGCTGCGCGAAGTCCCAGTAGAAGCCGCGCTGGAAGATCGGCGCGTTCTTGGAGAAGCGCGGGCTGGGGAGCTGGGCGGTGAGGGTCGGCATCGGTGGATGCTCGCACACGTCGCGCGTGCGCCTGCCCGATCGGTCGTTCCTGCGCGGGTGCCCACGTGCGAGCCTCGCGCGCATGGCGAGCGCGAACGATCCCGACAAGCTCCTTCCCCCCATCGGCACCATCGCTCCGACCGAGCGCATGCTGCGCGCGAACTTCCTCTCCGCGGTCGAGCGATCCCCGTCGGGCAAGCCGCTCTTGTGGCCCGAGTTCGTGGCTCGCCAAGGTCGCTCGGTGCACATCATCGACGTGCGCGAGCCGGAGGAGCTCGTCGGTCCGCTGGGTCACATCCCCGGCTCGGACTGGGTGCCGCCCGATCGTGTGCCCTCGCTCGTCGAGCGCCTGGGCAAGGATGCCAAGGTCGTCCTCGTCAGCCGCGCGGGAGAGCGCTCCGGGCCGCTCGCGGCGAAGCTCGAGGAGCTCGGCCTCTCGTTCGTGGGATCGATGGTCGGCGGCATCGTCGCGTGGCGCTACCTCGGCTTCGCGACCACGCGCGACACCAGCATCCTCTCGCGACGCGACGTGGTGCGGCCCGCGCCCGAGCCCGTCGAGCGAGCCAAGGGCCTGCTCACGCTGGCGGAGGTCGAGTCGCACGTGGGAGAGCCCACCAGCGTGCGGTGGATGAAGATGGCCGCGATCCTCCTCCACGGTCGGCAGTCGTGCGTCGACGGGCGCGACGAGACGGCCGTCGTGGGCACGCCGGGAGGCGACGCCGGCGAGCTCTTGCTGGGCCTCGCCGCGATCGAGCAAGTGACCGGCGAGAAGCTCACGCCGCTCCAGATCCAGACGATCCTCGGACGCCGCCTGGAGACGCTCGGCCGCTTCTACCTCCACGGCGACGTCACCGCGGGCAACGCGCTGATCGCCTCGATGCGCAGCGATCGCAGGCTCGAGAGCGCGCTCTCGCAGATCAGCGAGTCCATGCAGTGGCGTCGCTTCTTCGCCAGACCGCCCGTGCACGTGCGCGAGATCGTGCTCGAGCATGCGCTCGTGCCCGCGCACATCGGCTGCGGTCACCTCCGCCTCATGGCGACCAAGCCCGACGTCTACGGCGCGCGGCCCGAGCTCGTGTTCGGTCTGCTCGCGGCGTTCTTCCGTGCGCGCTGGCAGGGCTCGATCGACGCGGACTTCACCGTGCTCCCCGGTGGCCACGAGGAGGGCGCGGTGCTCGACGTGCGCCTCGACGAGGAGCTGCGCGCGTTCACGCAGGTCCCGCTGATCTCGCCTCTGGCTCAAGGCACGCAGACGTTCGTGAGCCACCCCGAGGTCGCGTCCTACCTGCGCCACGACATCGCGCACTTCCTCGCACGTCAGGTCGACGCGCTGCGCGTGGAGGGCAAGCACGCCGATCCAGTGGCGAAGCTCATGGACGAGCTGGCAGGCAAGCAGACGAGCGCGACGCTCGGTGCCCTCGCCGCGGGCCTTCCGATCTTCCGCGTGAGCTTCGGTCGAGGCGGGAGCTTCCACGTCGCGGAGTCGGGCCACGTGCCGGGCAGCCGCGGCGCCACGCACTGACGCGCGGGAACAGGCGCCTCAGGCGAGCGCGCTCGCGAGCACACCGAAGATCGCGGCGCTCACCACACCGCCCGCGAACACCATCGCGCCGATCACCAACCGCTTCTGGAGCGGCTTACCGCTCGGCAAGAAGGTGTCGCTCCGGAAGAAGCGGTGGCCCTGGAAGAGCAGCGCGAGCTTGGTGTGCGGCGGCGCGACGTGGCCGAGGAGGAGAAACACGTGCACGGCGACGGTGAGCCAGCCGAGCAGCGCCGTGACGCCCGCCAGCGCCGAGAGACCGGAGAGCACGAAGCTCAGCATTCGCACCCCGCCATGGCGCAGCCAGTGAGCCGCACGTTGAGAGTGTATTGACCTTCGTCGTCGAACGCCGTCGAGCCGTCCACGACGATGACGATCCATCCGTCGCGCACCGCCGTGTGCGCGAAGGTCTCGCCGTTGCTCACGAAGTCGTGGCACCAGCGATCGCCCGAGCAGGTGACGTCCGCGCACCCCACGCTCTCGTAGAGCTTCAGCGTGATCGCGGGTGTGCTGTCGGGGCACACCGAAGCGCGCGCCGTGATCCGCGCGCTCACGCTCTCGCCCGCACGGAGCCAGATGCGGTACGCGTGATCGTAGCCCGCGTCCCAGCTGCAGTCGTCGAACCGGTTCGAGGCCGAGCACGTGTTGCTGGTGACGGAGTAGCCCGCGACGGTCGATGCGGTGCGACGGCCCACCACGCGCGCGCCCGCACAACGATCACGCGTCTCCGTTCCATCTGCGCACGCGTTGGTGGGGAGCGTGCACGCCGAGGACGCATCGGGAGGGACGAACGCGTCGGGCGGCGGCACGTACGCATCGGGTGGCACGTACGCGTCGGGCGCGCGGTACGCATCGGGTGGCGACACGTACGCATCGGCCATCGGCACCACGTAGGCATCGGGTGGCGGCGGCACGAACGCATCGGGTGGCGGCACGAAGGCGTCGGCCATCGGCACGACGAACGCATCGGTCGGGACGACGAACGCATCGGTGCCGGGCTCGACGAACGCATCGAGGTCGGGCGCCGCGTCGAGCATCACGATCGCCGCGTCGTCCTCGAGATCGGTCGCCGCGTCGTCGTCGCTCGCGCTGCCGGTGTCGTCCTCGGGGCCCCCACCATCGCTCGCGAGCGGCGCGTCCATCTCACCGCCGCCGCCGGTGTCTCGCCCCGCACCGTCGCCGCCGCTCGCGCACCCCGAGAGCGCGAGCAGGCACGAGACGACGCCCGATCCCAGCAGCTCCATGCGAGTCGCGCGCGTCATGGAGCGAGAGCCTGCGCCCAACACGCGGCGCGTCTCAAGAGCCCGACCGGCGAGATCTCACAGACCGAGAAACAATCGATTCACGACCTGAAGGGACGCGGTGGTGGGGGGTCCAGGGCGAGTTCCGGAGGCCGAAGGCCGAGGATGTTTGAGCATCGGACCCCCCTCCGCCGCGGCCCGACTCGAAGCGCGTGGGTTCTTTCTCGCTCTCTCAGGTTCCGCGGCGCAGGCGCCGCGAGATGGGGGCTTTGCCCCCAAACCCCGTACGACAGTTCGAGAGCTCGAAACGATCGTTTCTCGCTCTCTCACAAAGTCTCGATGCGCACGACCACGGCAGTCACGTTGTCGGTCGAGCCCGCTTCGATCGCCCGCGCGAGGAGGATCTCCGAGGCATCCTCGGGCGCGAACATCGCGAGCGTGTGGGCGATCTCCTCCGCGTCCAGCACGCCGTGGAGCCCATCGGACGAGAGCAGGAGCACATCGCCCCTCTGGACCTCGAGCTCGAGCACGGTGGGCGCGAGCTGCTCACCGTGACCGATCGCCTTCGTCACGACGTGACCGAACTGGGCGGCCATGCGCTCACGCTCTTCCGCGGTGCCGGTCCCTCGCGACTCGAGCTCGGCCATGAACGAATGATCGCGCGTCAGCGCGTGGAGCACGCCGTCGCGCAACAGCACCGCGCGGCTGTCGCCTGCGTGCGCGACCACGAGACGTGCGCCCGAGCGAGCCAGCATCACGACCGTCGAGCCCATCTGCGCGAGCTCGCCGCGCCTCTTCTCTCGCACCGCGCGGTGCGCCGTCTCGACGGCCACGACCGCGTGCGCGCTCTCGAGCGAGAGCGTCTGGGCGGGGGAGGAGGCCGTGGTCCGTGCGCGGTCTCGACTCGCCGTCTTCGCCGCGTCAGGGACGAAGGGCCACGTGTCCTCTTCGTCCCTGCGGTGGGCCTCGTAGCGTGCGACGAGCGCGTCGATCGTCGTCTGGCTCGCGACCTCGCCGCCCTGATAGCCGCCCATGCCATCCGCCACGGCGTAGAGGCCGAGGTCGTCGCGCACCACGAGCCGATCTTGGTTCGTCGACCTCCTGCCCGTGGTGGTTCGGCCGCACGCCCGCGCGACGAGCCTCGGGGTGGTGGGGACCTCGGAGCGAGCGACCAGCGAGCGGAGCAGCGCGAGCGGTGACATGGCGACCTCCGCGCCTGGATTCGCAGGATCGATGCCGCTTCGATCGTCGCAGTTTCGCGAGATCCCTGGGGTGTGAGCACCCCGAGTCGCGCGCTCAGCGGCGGGTCCGCACCGCGGCGCTGCGAAGCGCGCGCAGCTTCGGCGTCTCGTCGATCGGCTGACCCAGCCGCTCCGTCGCGCCCCAGAAGCCATCTCGTCCGCCGGCCGTGCAGTCGACCATGTGCACCATCAAGCGACCGCCCTCGGCCTCGAACGCCTGGAGGTAGCGATCGTAGAGGTGCTCCATGCGAGGGTCGCGCGCGGCACGACCGAGGAGCGCAGTGATCTGTTCGTCGCCTTGCGCCACGTAGTGCTGCCCGCCTTCGTACGCGACGAGGGCGAGGCCTCGCTCCCGCGCGATGCGTGCTTGCTGGTGGATCGCGTCGCGCGCGGGGCCGAGATCGCTCGCCTCGGCCTGCGCGAAGAACGTGTCGAGGCCCATGGCGCGCCAGCTCGCGTACTCCTCGGGGGGAACGGGATGCCCGAAGTAGGGCGCGATCGCGAGCACGTCGGCGCGCGTGTACGCGTCCTCGAAGTCGAGGATCTGCTCGCTGCGCCAGGTGCTCACCGACTGGCCCGCGTAGACGCGCACCATCCGCGTCGGCCGCGCGGGATCGTCCCCGAGCCCTTCGGCGAAGAGGCGATGGAGCTCACCGCTGCGTCGTGCATAGAAGCGGAGCACGGCCTCGTCGTCGCCCTCGCCCTCTCCCACCAGGCCGAGCGCGCGGCCTCGCTCGATCGCGTACGCGTTCTGGGGAAACTGCGCGTTCCACACCTCGTTCGAGTACTCGACCCACACACGCAGCGAAGGATCGAGGCGCTCGCGCACGAGCTCGCCCGCGCGGCGCGCGAAGTCGTCGTCCGCGCGCGAGGGCAGCGTGAGCCAGGGCTCGACGTGCGCTTCGTTCGCCAGATCGATCATCACCTCGAGAGGGACGCGTCCCCACCAGCGCGCGTCCTCGAGCGTGACGCGATCCTCCCAGCGCGACTCGTAGACACGCGAAGGCGCGAGCAAGATCGCGTGCGTGGAGTTCGCGTCTGCCCAGTTCATGAAGCGGATCACCGCGTACTCACGCATCGAGCGAACGAAGCTCGGATGAAAGCGTCGCGTCGCGTGGCTCTCCTCGAACGGCACGCAGCGCCCGCTCTGCTCGCACGCGTGCTCCGCATCGCAGAAGCGGCTCGCGTCGTCCTCGCACGATCCACCCGGGACGATCACGCGGAGGTTCGTGAGCGGCTGCTCGGCGCTCGAACGCACGAGGTTCACGATGATGCCCGGGCCATCGAGCGAGGGGTTCAGGCGGAAGACGATGCGCCCCGGCGATCGCTCCACGATCCGTCCTGCCTCCTCGAGAGGACCGATCGTGCCCGCGCGCAGCTCCACGTCTCCCTCGCCGTCCCACAGCACCACGTACTGGCCCGATGCGTGCGCGGTGATGTCCCACGCGAGCAGGGTCCTCGCGATCTGTCCGTCCTCGAGGCGCGCAGGCCAGCCGTGCGCATCGAGCGCGATCGGCGGACCGCCCTCCCACGCCTCGATCGTCCCCGAGATCCAGGGGCGAGACGTCCGCATGAGGTCGACGAACGGCAGCTCGGTCGACCAGTCGACGACGAAGTCGAGGTTCGTGGCCACGCCGTGCGGGAGCGTCGTCGTGGGATCGCGCGGCGGCTGACGCGGCGCGCCGCAGGTGCACGACGACGCGAGGGCGCTCACGACGGCGCACACGATCCACACGCGCGACGTTCGACTCATCGTCGCGTCTTGCGGATCGCGCGCGCCAGCTTCTTCGCGAGCTCCTCGACCTTGACTGGCCGCACGAGCACCTCCGCGGCGCCTGCGCGCAAGAGCGCAGCGAGGCGGTCCGTCTCTCCGCTGGCGATGTCGGTGAGCACGGGCCGCTTGCCGAGCGCGCAGAGGCGCGCGACCTCGTCGGTCGACGCGTGAGGGGCCCAGATGGCGCTCGATCCCTCGAGCGCGCCATCGCCCTCCGCGAGGTAGGCGTGCATGCCCTGCGCGGCGAGGCCGATCGCATGGCCGTCCCCCAGCGCTGCGCCTTCCTTCGGCACGATGACCGCGATCGTGTGCTCGGACTCGAACGAGCCGCTCGAGAGCGCGGAGTCGCGAGGTCGCGCCCCGATGGCCGAGATCATCCGAGCCGCGCGCCCCTCGAGCGAGAGCGCCGCGCGCGCGCGCTCGTGCGCCTTGTCGCCCAGGCTCGAGAGCTCTTCGCGGAGGCCGCTTGCCGTCGGACGCGCGGCGGGATCCTTGTCGAGCAAGCGCATCACCAGCGCCTCGAGCGCGTGCGGCACCACGAGATCCGGCTTCACGCTCGAGAGCGACGGCGGCACCGAATAGACCTGCTGCGTCAGCACCTGCACGTACGAGCCCTTGAACGGCACCCGACCGCACAACATCTCGAAGAGCATGCAGCCCAGCGCATAGAGATCGCTGGGCGGACCGACGAGACGCCCCAGGCTCTGCTCGGGAGAGAGGTAGTCGGGCGTGCCCGTCACCTGTCCTTCGCGCGTGAGCCGTCCGATGTCGCCCGCGCCGTCGATGAACGCGAGGCCGAAGTCGACGACGACCACACGCTCCTCCGCGCCCGCGACCACGGGCGGCTCGAGGAACACGTTGTCGGGCTTGAGATCGCGGTGGACGAGGCCGATCGCGTGCGCCTTCACGAGCACGCCCGCGACCTCGCTCACGATGCGGACCACGCGCGGCAGCGCGAGCAGCGGCAGGTGCTCGTCGACGAACGCGCGCAGCGGCACGCCGTTCAAGAGCTCCATCGCGAGGTACACGTAGCCCTGCGACTTGCCGAAGTCGTAGATCTCGACGGCGTTGGGATGATCGAGCTGCGCCGCCACGCGCGCCTCGCGCTCGAAGCGACTGAGCGCGCCCTCCTGCGCCGCGAGCTCGGGCCGCAGCACCTTCAGCGCGACCTTGCGCCCGAGGTTCAACTGCGTCGCGCCGTACACCTCGCCCATGCCGCCCGCACCGAGCATGCGCTCGACGCGGTACTTCCCGGACAAGACGAGGCCGGGATAGGGGCGCTGCGTTTCGACGGTCATGTGCGTGAGGCCCCGAGTATGGAGGAAGCACGCGCCCAGGGCTGGTCTTGCTGACGATCGGCGTCTTCTGACCGGGGGTGGGTTCGTCGTTTCCCGCCGGCCAGTTGGCTGAGTGAGGAGCCGCCCGCTCATGTTTGTAGGCGACGGACAATCAAGCCGACTGAGCTTCGCGAGTCGGTTCCGCGCAGCCGGCGCAGCTGATCATCGACAGCCACGCCAACGGCAGCCACCTCAAGGCAGTAGGCTCTCGAGATCCAAGTCGGTTGCAACGGAGACGACCTCCGAGGGCTGACGGATGAAGCCGCGGCGAGGGCGAGGGAACAGGTGAGCGTCGGGAGGAGCCTCGTATGCATCGATTTGCCCTTCAAACTTGTCCACCACGCCCGCGACCGGCTCGTCACTTCACGGCTCGGTCTCTGCCGCCAGGCGATCGCATGACCGCTGTCGGCCACCCTCGCACGCTCGTCGCAGCAGCTCGAGACCCCGCACGCGATCGTCCTCTCCTCGAGGCTCGTGCGCGCCGTCGAGATAGAGCTCCCCGAGCTTCGAGCACCCGAACGAGTCGCCCCCGTCGCAACCGCGCGCGTACAGGGCGGACGCGCGCTCCGAGCTGTGCGGAACCCCTTCTCCCATCGAGTAGGCGTACCCCAGGTTCGAGCAACCGGCCGGGTCGCCCCCGTCGCACGCACGCTGGTAGAGCCCCGCGCCACGTTCGGGGTCGACCGGCACGCCGCGACCCGTCACGAAGAGGAGGCCCAGGTTGCGGCAACTTCGCGGCTCACCTCCTTCACAGGCGCGCTCGTAGAGGGACTGTGCACGCGGCAAGTCGCGAATGTCCTCGGATCCTTCTGCGAGCATGAAGGCGAGGTTGTAGCAACCCAGGAGCTCGCCCCCATCGCAGGCTCGCGACACGAGAGCGTAGCCGCGAGCCTCGTCCGGGCCCGACCCGAAGCGTCCTTCGGCGACCATGGCTCCGAGGTTGGCGCAGCTGGCGAGGTCGCCTCCGTTGCAGGCTCGCTCGTACAAGCTCCCGCCGCGCGCGACGTCTCGAACGCCACTGCGCCCCAGGAGCACCAGCCGACCGAGCTCGCCGCAGCCCTGCGCGTCTCCACCGGTGCAGGCACGATCCAGAAGAGCCGCGGCACGTTCATCGTCTTGCTCGACCGCATCGCCGTCCGCGAATCGCACACCCAACGCGGTGCAGGCGGAAAAGTCCCCCGCCTCGCAGCGTCGCGTGTCGCGTTCGACATCGGTCTCGGTCAACGCGAGCGACGGCTCGGGCGAAGCGGCCTGCGGCTCGGGCGGAACCGGGGGGGCCGGCGTCGACGCGGCAAGGTCACACGAGCAAAGCGCGATGATCGCGACGCTCACCCACCCAGCCGTGTGTCGGTACATTCGGTGAGGCTATCTCACACGTCGACCGTCTCGCCGACCACCGAGCGCCTCACGACGCGAGATGGCGTCAGCGCGGCAGGATCTCGGCCTCGCAGACGAACGTGTGGCCGTCGTCGCAGTTGGAGTCGTTCCACTCCTTGGTGGTCCGCAAGAGCGTGCAGTCCTCTCCAAAGAAGTTATTGGGCTCGCCGTCGGCCCAGCTGGTGAACGTCGGCTCGGTGCCGTCGAGCCACACGAAACGATCCTCCTCGTTGCGATCGTTGAGACCGATCCACGAGTCGCCTGGGATCCAGTCGATGATCGCCGTGTTCTCCTCTGCGGAGTCGATCGTCACGAGGGCGTAGCCCACACCCGCACAGCCGTCGCGGCTCGCCGTCCAACGCAGCAGCTGCGGGCACACCAGGTAGACGTGGTCGCCGAGCTGGTGGGCCGCGCAGTCGGCCTCGCTGCCCACCGCACAGCCGGACTCGTCGACCAGGCCGTCGCAGTCGTCGTCGCGACGGTTGCAGGACTCGGCCGCGCAGCCAGCCGGAGCGTCGCCCGGCACGAACGCATCGGGGAGGACGTACGCGTCCCCGTGCGCATGCGCGTCGGGCTCGTCCCACGCATCGAGCGTCGCGAAGGCGTCGAGGAGCTCGGCATCGTCCGCGCTCGCCGCGTCGGGGTGGGTGTCTTGGCCCGTGTCGCGATCGTCGGCGCCCCCGTCGCTCGCGCCTTCGGCCGCGATGGGCGATCGGTCGATCACGCAGCCCGGGAGGGTCGGAGCCGTGACGAGCACGATCACGAGGGCGACGCGCATGCACGAGCGGGAGCACACCGGTGCCGTCTCGTCCACGCGATCAGCGCGGGCATCACCACGACGATCACGCGGCCGCGCGGACATCTCGTCGCCGAACGAACAGGCGCGCGCTCCGCTCCGAGGCGCGTCTGCCGATGTTGCAAGGGCCGGCGCGCTTGTGTACCGCTCTGCCTCTCATGCGCCTTCGCTTCGTCTCCCACGCTGCGCTCCTCGCGTCGTTCACGTGGTGCGTGATCGCTCGAGCCGCCCTCGCGCAAGAGCTTCCGCCCTCGCGCACCGAGGAGGTCGAGCTCTTCGACTACACCGTGGTCGAGGGCGACACGTGCGCGTCGATCTCGCAGCAGTTCTTCGGCAACCGCCGCCGCTACGATCTGATCCACGCGTACAACCCCGACATGGGCCCGCCGCCGCACGATCTCGAGGCGGGTCAGATCCTTCATCTGCCGCGACGCGCGACGCCCGCCGATCAGCTCGCGGACGCGACGGTGACGGGCGTCGAGCGACGCGTGGAGGCGCGGCCCCGCCCTGCCGACGACGCGTGGGTCGCTGCACAGCGAGGCCTCGGTCTCTACCGAGGGGGGCGCGTCGCGACGCAGCAGCGCAGCGCCGCCGAGCTCACGTTCCGCGACACCTCCGTCGTGCAGCTGCGTGAGCAGACGCTCGTCATCATCTTCGGCGCCTCCGCCACCACGACCCGCACCGCAGGCATGGAAGCGACGCTCGAGACGGGTGCGCTGCGTACGCGCCTCGGTGAGCTCCGCGGCGGCGCAGCGTCGGGCGGCAACACGCTGCGCGTCGTGACGGGCTCCGGCACGGCGACGCTGGCGGGTGGCAGCGCGGTCGTCGGTGTCGACGCGCAGGGCACGAGCCGCCTGTCGAACCACTCGAGCGGCGCGAGCCTGCAGTCTTCGAGCGGCGGACGAGCCGTCCCGCTGCCCGAGAACACCGGCTCGATGGTGCGCACCGGAGAGCGTCCGACGCCGCCGCGACCACTGCCTCCTGCGCCCACGTGGGAGCCGGGAACGCGCCGTTTCCTGGGCGTGGCAGGCATGGGCGGTGATCTCGAAGGCAGCTGGACGCACGTGGCGGGCGCGAGCCGCTACCGCATCGAGATCGCGCGACAGCCCGACGGACGCGAGGTCGTGTTCGCGACCGAAGTCGACGCGAGCATCACCGGCTTCCAGGCGCACCGCCTGCCCGCGGGCACGTTCTACGTGACGGTCGCGACGCTCGACGGTGATCTGTTCGAGAGCCGACCCTCGACGGCCGAGCGCTTCGAGATCGTCGAGGGCCGCATCGTGCGACCCGGCGAAGACCCCGCCGCGGCCGCGCCCGCCTACGATCCGGGCGATCCCACCGTCGAGCCTGCGGCGCGGATCGAGGTGCTCGAGGGCACGCTCTTCCACGTGCCCGAGGGCTTCACGTGTCAGTCGGGCTCGCCGATCCTCCTGCGCTACGACGACCTCAGGAGCTGCAACGACGCGACGGGCGCGAGCGTGAGCTACCCGCCGTTCGACGTGCGCCGCGTGCAGACCACGATCGACGGAACGCCCTTCGATCCGGACGATCCGACACAAGACGTCGCTGGTCCCGCGATCGAGATCGCGCGCGGCGCGACGCGTGAGGTGGTGCTCGAGCCGCAGCTCGAAGGAGCGCTGCCCGACGACCTCACGCTCGTGGCGGACGAGGGCGTGACGCTCACCAACGTGCGACGCGAAGGCGGCCGCTTCACCGCGTCGATCACCCTCGCGAGAGAGAGCGAGTCGATGGTGCGCCTGCACTGGGCCCGCTCGAGCGCGCCCACCCAGTGGATGGGCCCCGTGCGCGTGATGGCGATCGATGCTGCGCCGGAGCCGGTCGTGGTGGCGCCACCGGCGACGCCCGAGCCGCCGCCGCGCCAGCCGCGCCTCACGGAGGCGTACGCACGCTCGCCCGTGGTGAGCGCGCTCGTCCTCACCGACGTCGACCGACGCGGCAGCACCGTCGGTCTCTCGCTCGCGGAGATCGCGCCGGCGCCCCGCGCCGAAGGGCTCACCGAGCGCACGCGCATCGCCGTCGCCGCCGATCTCTCGCTGCTCGACGATCAGATCCAGCTCGGCACCGTGCTGCCGGTCGACGTCGCAGGCCGCGCGCGCGGCACCTGGGAGGCCGGATCGCTCGACGTCTACGCGCACGCGCGCTGGGTGCCGCTGCGCCGTGATCCCGCGGCCGACGACTCGCTCGCGCTCGCGATCGATCTCGGCGCGTGGTTCCCCACACATCCGGAGGGCCTCACCGACGACGACCGCTCCGGCCTTCCCCTCGTGCGCCTCGCGCCCTCGATCGAGCTCGCGTACGCGTTCGATCGCGTGGCCTCGTTCCGCACGAGACAGGGCGCGCTGCTCGATCTCGACGACACGGGCGCACGCCTCTGGGCCTCCGCGTACGGCCTCGATCTCGAGGTCGCGCGCGCGATCAGCATGGGCGTCGAGGTCGACCTCGTGCTCGGTCCGGAGATCGAGGCGAACCTCTTCGCGGTGGGCATCTCGCCGCAGCTCGCTGTCGCGCTCGACCCGCTGGTGCTCGGCCTCGGCATGCGCTTCGGCCTGAACCGCGATGGACAAGCGCTGTTCGGAGCTGCGTCGGTCGCCCTGAGCGCTTCGTACGCCTTCCGTTGAGGGGCGGTTGGCGCCCGATGCCGCGAGTGCAATCATTGATTGCATGGCGAGCATCACCATCCGCGACCTCGACGATCGACTGAAGGCGCGACTGCGCGTCCGTGCCGCGAAGAACGGAAGGGCCATGGAGGAGGAGGTCCGCGTCATCCTCCGGACGGTTCTCTCGACGGATGAGCCTGCACCGCGTCGTCTCGGCGACACGATCCGTGCGCGCTTCGAGCCGCTGGGCGGCGTCGACCTCGAGCTCCCGCCGCGCACGGCGATGCGAGCGCCGCCGAGGTTCAAGTGATCCTGCTCGACACGAACGTGTTGTCGGAGCTGATGCGGTCGACACCGGAGCAGCGCGTGATCGCATGGCTGAACGAACAGGTCGCCACGCGTGTCCATACGGGTGCTCCGAACGAGGCCGAGATCCTCACCGGCATCGGCCTCCTGCCCAAGGGGAAACGCCGCGAGGCGCTCGCGAAGGCCGCACGCGCCTTGTTCGACGAGGACCTGGCCGGTCGTGTCCTTCCCTTCTCCTCGGCCGCCGCGCGAAGCTACGCCGAGATCGTGGTCGTGAGACAGGCCGCGGGGCGCCCCATCTCGACCATCGATGCGATGGTCGCCGCGATCGCGAAGGCGAACGGGGCCGTGCTCGCCACACGCAACGTCGACGACTTCCGAGACTGTGGCGTGGAATGGGTCAGCCCCTGGGACACTGCCAAGCGATGAGTCGGTGACCGGAACGGTGGAGCCAGGCACCATCGGCACGTGACGATCCGCTCGCGCCTCCGTGCCCTCGTCTCGCGCCGCTCGAAGCGCCCGATCCGCATCGCGATCGGTCGCATCGCGCAGGAGACGAACGCGCTCTCGCCCGTGCTCACCGAGCTCTCGGACTTTCGCGCGATGCACTACGTCGAGGGGGACGCGATCCCCGAGATGTGCCGGAAGGATCGGCACGAAGCGCCCGGGTTCATGAAGAACGCGGAGCTCAGTGGGTTCGTCCAGCGCGCGAACGCGCTCGGTGGCATCGAGCTCGTGCCCACCCTCTCGGCGTGGGCGGTGCCGAGCGGCCCGCTCTCGGCCGCATGCTTCGAGGCGTTGCTCGACACGCTGGTGTCGAAGCTGCGGGAGGCCGGCCCGCTCGATGGCTTGTTCCTCTCGCTCCACGGCTCGATGGGCGTGATCGGTGATCGTGATCCGGAGACGACGCTCCTGCGCCGTGTACGCGAGGTCGTGGGTGATCTCCCGATCGCCGCGACGCTCGATCTGCACGCCAACCTCACGCGCGCGCGCATCGAGACCGGCGCCGTGTTCTTCGGCTACCACACGAACCCGCACCGCGATCACGCCGCGCGTGGTGCACGCGCCGCCGACGTGCTCTCGCGCTGGGCGCGCGGCGAGGTGCGACCCGTGACTGCGTGGCGCTCGCTCCCGATGATGCTCGGCGGCTCGCCCACGATCGACGTGCTCGCACCGATGCGATCGATCTACGCGGCGTGCGCCAAGGCCGAGCGCTCGAAGGCGCTCTCCGCGAACGTGCTCATGTGCCATCCGTGGCTCGACATGGACGTCGTGGGGTGGAGCACGGTGGTGACGACCGATGGCGATCGCGCCGAGGCCGAGCGGCTCGCCGACGAGCTCGCGGTGAAGTGCTGGGCGGTGAAGGATCGGCTGCCCGACCCCTTCCCCTCGGCCGAGCGCGCGATCGACACCGCGCGTCGCGCACGCCTCGCCCGCAGGCTCGGCGTGGTGGTGCTGGCTGATGCCTCGGACGTGACGACGGCGGGCGCACCCGGAGACTCGACAGGCATCTTGCGCGGCCTCCTGTCGCACGGCGCAGGCCTCACGAGCTACGTCGCTGTGCGCGATCCCGAGGTCGCGCGCGCTCTCTCGGAGAAGGCGATCGGCGACGCCGTCGAGGTCGAGGTCGGTGGTCACCTCGATCCGAAGCGGCAGTCGCCGATCCGCGTGCGAGGAACGGTCGCGCACAAGCGCGAGGAGAGCGGCCACGGCAACCGCGTGCGGGTGACGCTGACGCCGGAGCCGCACGGCGAGCACCGCGGCGGCGCGATCGAGCTCGTGATCACCGAGGGCCCGGCGTTCAACGTGAAGCCCGCGTTCTGGAGCGAGATGGGCCTGCGCCCTCACCGCGCCGACGTGATCGCGGTGAAGAACTTCTTCCCGTTCCGCATCTTCTACGCGGCGTACGCACGCAAGACGATCTACGTGCGCACCGGCGGAACGACGGATCTCGACGCGGCCTACGTCATCCCCTTCGACGGCCCCATCCATCCGCGCGATCGCGTCGCGGACTGGCGCGAGACGGACCGTCGACGACGCGGCGGCTGATCAGAGCTCGATCGCGCCGTAGATGGGCTCGGGGTAGGGCTGCGAGGTGGGCTGCAGACCTTCCTCGACGTGTCCGTCGACGAGGTGCGAGAAGTAGCGCGTCGTCGCAGTCCACGCGCCATCGTCTCCGAGATCGACGTCGCAGCGGTGGATCCATCGCGAGCGGCGACCGTCGTCGAGCACGTCGTGCCGGACGCTGATCGCCGTGAGCAACGTGCGGTCGCCGCGACGGACGACACCGAGTGGATCGCCGCCGAGGTGGCGCAGAAGCGGCAGCTCTGCGGGCTCGAGCAGCGCACGCGCGCTCTCGAGATCGAGCGCGACGCGAGAGAGACCATCCATGCGGATCAGGATCGAGAGCGCGACCGCCGCGCGGTCGTCTGGAGTCGCGGGCCGGGCCGTCGCGGAAGAACGGCGCGCGCCGAGCGTCGTGATCGCACCACCATGGATGCCGTCCCAGCGGACGGCCACGAGCTGTCCCTCGGCTGTCGATGCGGCCACGTAGAGCAGACCCGTCGCTTCGTCGCACGACGGCATCTCGGGCACGCGCAGCCTCACCGCGGCCTCGTCGGGAGAGCCGCACACCGGCGTCGGAAGCGGGGTCCGCACGATCGCCGGCGCGTCTTCGAGCGCGACGATCGTGCCCTGTTCATCGTGGCGTGCCAGCGGCGTCCGCGTGATCGCGACGTGCCCTGCATGGTCCACGCGCGCCTCGAGGCGCATCGTCGTCTCCACGCCCGAGACGTTCTCGTTGGCGACCGCGGCGTAGAGCTCACCGCGCTCGTCCTCGATGGGACCGAGCCGCAGCGACTCGAAGTAGCCGAGGGTGCTCCGAGGAGCGAGGCCGCGCAGAGACACGATGTCGACGAAGACGGGCCCGCCGTGCGCGAGCACGAGCGCAGCGACCGCGAGCGCATCGCGATCGGGCGGCGTGCTCGGTGGGCTCACGGGCAGCGCCTCGATCCGTGCGCCGTCGAGCCAGAGGACGACCTGCGACTCGCGCGTCTCGCGCGTCACGCTCGCCGCAACGACCAGCGTGCCGGCCTCCACGTGCGCGACGACGAGCGCCGGATTGCCCTCCTCGCAGCTCGCGAGCTCCCGCGCGAGCGCGCGGACGTGCTGCTCGGCCGCGTGACCGCAGAGGCGAACGGGCAGCTCGGTCGTCTCGAGCGAGGCCATCCAGCCGAGCGACGTCGCCGGTCCGGGCTCCACACTGGGCGAGCGATCCGCGGAGCCGAGCGAAGGAGCGGGGGGCGGCGCCTGCTCGTTCGTCGCGGCCGTGGGCCCGTCGCAGCCCGTCGCCACGAGGAGCCCGAGCGAGAGCCCCTTGCTCAGGATCCCTGTTCGCCGCATGCGGGCCATCATCGCCAACCGCAGGCGAGAAGCAAAGTCGGCGAGCCTTCGGCGTATCCTGCGCCACGCGAATGGAGCGAGTCCTCTTCACCTCGGCGAGCGCGGCGAGCCGTATCGAGCGAGCGCACGATCACCTCGCGCGCGCGCTCGCGGCGGGGCGACGCGTGACGTTGATCGCACCGAGCCGCGAGGCCGGACGCGAGCTCGTGCGGCGAGACGCGATCGCGCGCGGCGCCTCGTCCCGCATCGAGCCGACCACGCTCGCCGAGCTCGCGCTGTCGATCGCGCGTCCGAGCTTGCTGCGTCGCGACGAGACGTTCGTCTCGGGCGCGGGCTTGGACGCGATCGTCGCGGAGGCGATCGCCAGCACGGCCTCGCTCGGACGCTACGAGGCGGTGCGTGATCGGCCGGGCACGCCGCGCGCGATCGCCGCCACGCTCGAAGAGCTGATGCTCGCGGATCTCGCGCCCGATGCTCTCCTGGGCATCGATCCGCCGCTCGCGGCGCTCGCCTCGCGGACCGCCAGCCTGCTCGCCACGCGACGCCTCGTACCCTTCGCGACGGTACTGACGCGCGCGACGCAGGCGCTGCGTGCGGAGGCGAGCCCGCTCACCGACGTGATCTTCCTCGACGTGGCGCTGCCTTCGAGCCTCGAGGTCGATCTCGCGCGCACGCTGGTCCGCGCCGCGAAGGACGCGACGATCACGCTCCCTCACGGCGATACGCGCACACGCTCGCGCTGGACCGACGGGCTCGATCTCGCGGACGAGCACGACGACGAAGGTGCACGCAGCGCGCGCGCGCTGTTCTCCGATGCGCCCCAGGGTGCGAGCGAGGCGCACGCGGTCGAGGTGCGGTCCGGCACGACGGAGGCCGAGGAGTGCCTCGAGCTCGCGCGTGTGATCCTCGACGAGCTCGATCGTAGCCCGCCCACCGCGCTCGATCGGATCGCGATCGCTGTGCGTGACGTCGAGCGCTACCGCGTCCCGATCAGCGAAGCGCTCACGCGGGCGGGCATCCCCTTCCACCTCGAGCGCGCGGCGCGGCGTCCTGATCCCGCGGGGCGCGCGTTCTTGAGCCTGCTCGAGTGCGCGGCCGAGGGCCTCTCTGCACGTGCGTTCGCGGACTACCTCGCCTTCGGCGTGCTGCCCGAGGTGGACGAGCGCGGCGCGCCCGTGGTGTCGCCCGAGCGCGGCGAGGCTGCGGAGCGAGCCGTCGAGGACGACGAGGACGCGACGGACGACACGAAGAAGAAGCGCGCCGTGATCGGCGGCGCGCTGCGAGCGCCCAGACGCTGGGAGCGCCTCTTGGTGGACGCGGCAGTGATCGGCGGCGATCCCTCGCGCTGGTCGCGTCGCCTGAAGGGCCTCGCGGCCGAGCTGCGCGACGCGATCGATCACGCCGAGGATCGCGAAGGACCGGAGGCCAAGCGCGCGTCGCAGCGCCTGGCGGATCTGGAGCGCCTCACCGGCTTCGCGCTGCCGCTGATCGAGCGCCTCGCCACGCTGCCCGCGCGGGCGCGCTGGTCGGTGCTGGTGCCTCACCTCGAAGAGCTCGCGCGCGCCGCGCTGCTCGATCCGCGCCGGGTGCTCGAGGTGCTCTCGCAGCTCTCGCCCCTCGCGGGACACGACGAGGCCGATGCGCAGCTCACGCTCGACGAGGTGCGTCGCGTGCTCCTGCCGCGCCTCTTCGAGATCACGACCAGCCCGCCCGATCGCGGTGGCGTGGTGCGTGTGCTCGCGGCCGACGCGATCGCGGGCCGCGCCTTCGAGCTCGTGCTGGTGCCGGGCCTCGTCGAGCGCTCGTTCCCCCGCCGCATCCTCGAAGATCCGATCTTGAACGACGACGCGCGCGCTCGCATCGCGCCGCGCGCGAGCGACACGGTCGATGGCAGCACACGCTCGCCGCTCGCGACCTCCGACGATCGGGCAGACGACGAGCGCATGCTGCTGCGGCGGCTCGCCCACGCAGCGCCGCGCCTCGTGGTGAGCCACCCGCGCCGGGACGAGCGCAACCGCGCGCGCGTTCCCTCGCTCTATCTGCTGGAGCTGGTGCGCGCCGATCGGGGACGGCTCGTGACGAGCTCCGAGCTCGAGCGTGAAGGTCGGGGCCGAGACCTCGCCTCGGGCTGGGGTGTGCCGCGGCAGCTCGAGCGCGCGCTCGATCTGCGCGAGGCCGATCTCGCCACCATCGCCGCGCTCGTCGGCAGCGGGGCGAGCGACACGCGCGGCCACGCGCACTTCCTCGTGGCGAGCTCGCCGGTGCTGCGACGCACGCTCTTGGCGCGACACAACGCACACGGTGCGAAGTGGGTGAGCCAGGACGGCCTCGTCACCAAGGATCCGGCGGTGCTCGCGCTGCTCGCGAAGGAGCGTCCCGGCGCGCGCGTGTTCTCGGCGACAGCGCTCGAGTCGTTCGCCGCGTGCCCCTACCGCTTCTACTTGCGCACCATCGTGCGGCTCAAGGCGCGCGAGAGCCTCGAGCCGATCGAGACCCTCGACCCGATGACGCGCGGCTCGCTGATCCACGCGATCCAGTTCGCGCTGGTCACCGAAGCGCGCGACGAAGGGATCGCGATCCACGAGAACGAGCCTGCGCTGCGCGCGCTGCTCGATGCGCACGTGAAGGCCGTCGCCGATGCGGCGCGAGATCGCCTCGCCCCGGCGATCGACCGCGTGTTCTCTGACGAGATCGCCGCGATCGAGAAGGACCTCCGCGCGTGGCTGCACCACCTCGTGTCCGAGCGCACGTTCACGCCCGCGCTCGCAGAGCTCGGCTTCGGCGAGCCGGGCGGCGCCCAGCACGACCCTGCCAGCGTGGACGAGCCGATCGCGATCTCGGTGCCTCGCGCCGAGGGCGAGGGAGAGATCTCGCTCCGCCTGCGCGGCTCGATCGATCTCGTCGAGCGTGGCGAGGGCACGCTCCGCGCGACCGACTACAAGACGGGACGCGCCGAGGCGAAGGCCGGCGCGCGTGTGTCGGGAGGCACGAGCCTCCAGCCCCTGCTCTACGCGCTCGTGCTCGAGTCGATGCTCGCGAACGAGCAGCTCACCTTCGGCGACACGCCACCGCGCGTGGTCGGCGGCAGGCTCTGGTACTGCACCAGCCGCGGCGAGGACCGACGCGTCGACATCGCGCTCGACGACGAAGGGCGCCGCGCGATCGGCGAGGTGGCCACGGTGATCGACCGCAGCGTCGAGCGCGGCTTCTTCCCTCGCGCGCCGGGAGACAAGGGCTGCGCGTACTGCGACTACGTCGCGATCTGCGGGCCCGACGCCGCGCTCCGCGCCGATCGCAAGGACGAAGACAGACGCATGGACGGCCTCGTCACGCTGCGAGGTCGCGCGTGAGCGAGGCGAGAAAGCTCGTCGACGCGGGGGCGCGCCGTCGCATCGCGGAGGAGCTCGACACGACCTTCGTGGTCGAGGCCGCGGCGGGCACGGGCAAGACCACAGCGCTCGTCTCGCGCATCGTGGGCCTCCTCGCGAGCGGGCGCGCGACGGCGCCGAGCCTGATCGCCGCGACGTTCACGGAGAAGGCCGCCGGGGAGCTCGTGGTGAAGACACGCGAGGCGCTCGAGGTGGCGCTCGCGTCGAGGACGCTGGAGCGCACTGCGGAGCGGAGGATCGAGCGCGCGATCGCGGAGCTCGAGACAGCGCGCATCGGCACGATCCACGGCCTCGCCACGGATCTGCTGCGCGAGCACCCGATCGAGGCAGGCCTCGATCCGAGCTTCCGCGTGCTCGCGGAGGACGAGAGCGCGGCGCTGATCGATCGTGTGGTGACGCGGTGGCTCGAGGAGCGCCTCGCCGCCCCACCGCCCGCGCTCGCGCGCTGGCTCAGGCGCCCGCCGAGCTGGCCCGAGACGCTGCGCACCGCGCTGGTGAAGACCGTCTCGCGCATGACCGAGCAGCGCGACCTCGACACGCCCTGGCGCAAGCCGCGCTTCGATCGCGAGGCGCGCATCGGCGAGGCGCTCGCGTCGATCGAGCGGCTGCGTCCGCTGCGAGACGACGCGCGCACGCAGATCGATCGCGCGCGACCGACGCCGTGGGAGAACCTCTACGAGTCGCTCGACACGCTCGTGAGCGCGCTCGACGATGGCGCGCTCCACACGCGCCTCCGCGATCGAGAGGATCTCGAGGGCCTCGAGGCGCAGCTCGTGAAGCTCTCGCGCCTCTACCTCAAGCGCGGCCGCTCGAAGATGTTCGGCAAGCGTCTTCGCAACGACGTGCTCGCGGAGCTCGATCGCACGATCGCCGTGCTCGAGGCGTTCCGTCGCGACGCGGACGGCGAGCTCGCCGCCGCGCTCCAGCCCGAGCTCCGCGATGCAGCGCGCGCCTACGAGGACGAGAAGAAGCGACGCGGCGCTGTCGACTACGGCGACCTGCTCTTCGAGCTCCGTCGGGTGCTGAGCGAGGATCGCGCGGTGCGCGCCCGCCTCCAGCGTCGTTTCACGCACGTGCTGGTGGACGAGGTGCAGGACACCGATCCGGTGCAGTACGAGATCGTGCGTCTGCTCGTCGCCGACGAGCGCAGCGAGGCCGCCGTCGATCCGCGCCACGCGCCTCCGGTGCCTGGGAAGCTCTTCGTGGTGGGCGATCCGAAGCAGGCGATCTATCGCTTCCGCCGTGCCGATCTCGACGCGTACTTCGAGCACCGCGGCGCGCTCGTGGATGCGGGGGCCGTGATCCTCCACCTCACCACCAGCTTCCGAAGCGAGCCCTCGATCCAGGCCGCCGTGAACCGCGCGCTCGGCGGCGAGGTCGAGGGACACGCCCTGCGCGAGTACGTGCCGCTCTCGCCGCATCGTCCCTCGCGCACCGATCGACCCAGCGTGATCGTCTTGCCGGTGCCGCGCCCCTACGGCGACTTCGGCACCAACTACTACAGCATGCTCGCGCGTGACTCGTACGCGGAGGCCGTGGGCGCGTTCGTGCACACGCTCGTGAGCGAGACCGGCTGGACCGTCGAGGAAGACGGACGCGAGGTGCCGCTCGCGCCGCACCACGTCGCGATCCTGTTCAAGCGCACGCAGAGCTGGGGCGACGACCTCCAGCGTCCGTACGCCGCGGCGCTCGAGGCGCGCGGCGTGCCGGTGAAGAGCGCGGAGCGACGCGCGTTCTTCGAGCGCGAGGAGATCTTCGCGCTGCGCACCGTGCTCGCGGCGATCGAGTGGGTGGACGACGAGCTCAGCGTGTACGGCGCGCTCCGTGGTCCCTACCTCGCGCTCTCCGACGCAGCGCTGCTCTCGTACCTCCGTGAGCACGGCTCGCTCCACCCGCTGCGCGTGCCGAAGAAGCTCGAGCTCGCCCCCGGCCAGAGGCCGCCGGCTGGCGAGGACGTCGCCGACGCGCTGCGCTTGATCCGCAGCCTGCACGTCGCCCGCAACCAGCGACCGATCGCCGACACGCTCCAGCGCTTCCTCGACGCGACGCGCGCGCACGCGCTGCTCGCGCTCGTCCCAGATGGAGAGCGAGCGCTGGGCAGCGTGCAGGCGTTCGTGTCGGTCGCGCGGCGCGCGGAGGCGCGCGGCACGCTCTCGTTCCGTCGCTTCGTCGAAGATCTCGAGGCGCGCATCGAGGACGGCAAGCACGGGGAGGTGAGCGCGCCCGACGACACCACGCTCGGCGTGACGCTCAGCACCGTGCACGCCGCGAAGGGCCTCGAGTTCCCGGTGGTGATCCTCGCGGATCCGACGGCGCCGCGATCGATGCCCACGCCGTCGAGCTTCACCGATCGCAAGAAGGGCCTGCACGCGGAGCGCATCGCGCAGATCGCGCCGCTCGATCTCTCCGAGAACGAGGGCTCGGTGCGCGAGGCCGACGAAGACGAGTCGCGTCGCCTGCTCTACGTCGCGGCGACGCGCGCGCGCGACCTGCTCGTCGTGCCGAGCGGCGGCGACGGTCCCTTCGATGGCTGGACCGAGCCGCTCGAGATCGCGCTGCGCCCCGGGCGCAAGGACGCGCCGCTCGACGGGATCGGCGTCGCGCCGGGCTGCCCGCCGCTGGGTGAGATCACGGTGCTCGATCGTCCGTCGCGCGTCGCCGAGACCGATCCGTGGACCGCGCGGCCCGGGCGTCATCGCCTGGGCGAGGGGCCCTCACACTTCGTGTTCTGGGGCGTCTCCGCGCTCGGGCTCGAGGTGACGCCGCGGCCCGGGGTGCGCGCGATCGAGTGGCTCGAGGCGCCCCCGAAGGACGCCTCCGGCAAGCCGATCCACGACGGCGGCGTCGCGCGAGACAAGGCGCTGTCGCTCGCGCGCGCACGACGTCTCGAGCAAGCGAGCGCGGATGCTGCGATGAACGGCGCGCGCGAGCCGCTCTCGATCCTCGCCGACAAGCCGCTCGCGATGACGTCCATCGAGGTGGAGGTCGAAGAGGTCGCGATCCCGCTGTCGCTCTCGCCGCGCGACGACTTCGCGACGCGCAAGCTCGAGGCCCTCGTACGCGCCGCGCTGGTGGTGCTCGCGAGCACGCACGGCGCGGCCCGCACGACCGATCCCGTGAGCTACGTCGCGCGCGCGTTCGCGAGCTCTGCCGCCGATCGAGAGGCCGCACGCGCGATCCTCGAGGCGTTCGCGGCGCACGCGTCGTCACGCACGCTCTTCGAGTCGTCGAGCGCGATCCGCACCGACGTCTTCGTCGCCCTCACGACCTTCGACGGCTCGCTCGGCGAGGGCCGCGTGCCCGTGGTGCTCACGACGAAGGACGCGACGTGGGCGATCTCGATCGCACTCGCGGGAGATCTCAGCGCGAGCAAGCACCGAGAGCTCGGCCTCGCAGCGACCGCGATCGCGAGAGACCTCGGCACGACGGTGCACGCTCGCCTCTTCGTGGTGGGCTGACGCTCAACCGCTCCAGAGATCCGTGAGCGGGATCTCGTGCGCATCGAACGGCTCCGCGCGCATCGTCTCGTCATCGGCCCACACGCCGACCTCGACCCATCGGCCCTCTTCGGTACGACAGCGTCCCGCGGATGAGCTCGCCGACGCGGTCCGCGGGCAGCGCCTCGAGGTCGCGCCACGTCATCCGGCGACGGCGCCGGCCATCTCGCGAGGATGACAGATCCGACTGACGTGGTCAGTCGCGCCGACGGCGCCTGATCGCGACGACGAGACCGATCGCGACGAAGAACGCGCGCGCACGTCAGCGACCCTCGGACGCCATCGATCCGGCTACCATGCGCGCGATGGACGAGCTGCTCCTCCTCATCCTCTGTTCGCCCTCGGGCGCCGGGAAGTCGACGCTCACGCGCTTCCTCCTCGAGGCGCTGCCCGAGGTGACGTTCTCGGTCTCGCACACCACCCGCAAGCCCCGCGCGAACGAGGTCGACGGCGTGCACTACCACTTCGTCGACAGGGACGCGTTCACGCAGAAGGTCGACGCCGGCGGCTTCGCCGAGTGGGCGCACGTGCACGGCAACCTGTACGGCACGAGCACCTCCGAGATCGATCGCGCGCGTCGCGAGGGCAAGCGCGTGCTCGTGTTCGACATCGACTACCAAGGCGCGCGACAGATCAAGGCCAAGCTGCCCGAGGCCGTGGGCATCTTCATCCTCCCGCCCTCGATGCTCGAGCTGCGTCGACGCCTCGAGGGCCGCGCGACCGACGCGCCCGAGGTGATCGAGCGCCGCTACCAGAAGGCGCTGGTCGAGATCGAGCACTACGGCTTCTTCGAGTACCTGATCGTCAACGACGACCTCGTGCGCGCGCAGCAGGCCCTCCTCGGCATCACGCTCGCCGAGCGTCACCGTCGCGTGCGCCTCGCGCCGGTCGCAGAGCAACTCTTGCGTCACGGCACGCTCGAGCGTCCGTGATGACGACCGAGCGTCCCCTCGACGCGCCGGATCCGGACGACACGGGCGAGCTGCCGAACCCGGAGCTCGTGCAGCTTTCGCTGCGTCGTCCGACGATCGGCGCGCGTGTGCGCGAGCGTGTGGGCTCGCGCGGTCCCGTGCTCGGTCCGATCGCCGATCGTGTGGGCCGCTCGGTGCGCGAGGGACGCATCGTGTGCGAGTGCGAGGACGTGCTGGCCGCCGAGATCGGTCGCGCGATCGAGGAGGGTGCGCGATCGCTCGCGCAGATCGTCGCGCGCTCGGGCGCCGGCACCGGGCTCTGTGGTGGCGCGCGCTGTCTCGATGCGATCGCGCTCTTCGTCGCGGCGCGCACCGGACGATCCGCGCGCGAGCTCCGCGCGGAAGTGGAGGCGATCGTGCCGCGGGCATCGGCCGAGGGGCCCGATCGCGGGCTCGCGCGCATCACGCTCGCGTATGCGCGCGTGAGCGACGACGCGTTCGACGACACGACGGACGACGACGAGCCGGAGATCGTCGTGAACGAGCCGCGTCCCAAGAGGCGAAGGTGAGCACGCGCGACGACGCAGCCGTGGTGATCGTCGGCGCGGGGATCGCCGCGCTCGCGGCCGCGCTGTCGGTGCAGGCCAGCGGCGGTCGTGCGCGCATCGTCGGTGGACCGCGC
>JAFLCL010000088.1 GCA_017303575.1 Deltaproteobacteria bacterium | reverse complement strand
GCGCGCTGGTGCAGCTCGCGATCGACAACGCCGTGGAAGGCTGCGTCCGCGAGGCCTATGGCGCCGTGGTCGCCGCGGCGCAGGCCGCGAGCGCGAGCGACACGCAGGTCCGCGCGACGTTCTCGGCGATCGCGCGCGAAGAGGCCGAGCACGCGCTGCTCTCCCTCGATCTCGACGCATGGGCGGGCTCGCGTCTCTCGCCCAGGGACCGTCGGCGCGTCGCGGCAGAACGAGACGAGGCGAGCATGCGCTTCGCGAAGGAGCTCGAGGCGGAGCCTACGCCCGGCGTCCGCTCGCTCTTGGGCCTACCCGACGCGACCCGCGCGCAGGACCTCCTGCGCGCGATCGCGTGAGCAGGTCAGTGCGCGCCCTTCTTGGGGCGTAGCTGCGCGCCCGTCTCGACGTGCTGGTTCCACGTCGCGGGCGCGAAGCCGTTGGGGACCTCTTCCATCGTGATGCAGCCCGACACCGGACAGACGATCTGGCAGAGGTTACAGCCGACGCACTCGGACTCGTCGACGACCGGGACGCGGCTCTTTCCGTCCCAGCCGGGCTTGGTCGAGGCGGGGTGGATGCACTGGTGCGCGCCGTCGTGGCAGGCCGTCATGCAGAGGTTACAGCCGATGCACTTGTCGGGATCGATCTTCGCGATCGTCTCGTAGTTGAGGTCGAGATCACCCCACTCCGAGTAGTTGGGCACTGCCTTGCCGACCATCTCGTCGATCGTCGCGAAGCCGTGATCACGCATGTACTGCGTGAGACCCTCGTTCATGTCCTCGACGATGCGGTAGCCGCGCAGCATCACCTCGGTGCAGACCTGCACGGAGCTACTGCCGAGGAGGATGAACTCCACAGCATCACGCCAGTTGCAGACACCGCCGATGCCCGAGATGGGGAGGCCGAAGCCTTCTTCGCGCGCGAGCGAGGCGCACATGTGGAGCGCGATCGGCCGCACGGCCTGTCCGCAATAGCCGCCGTTCGTGCCGAGGTTCTGCACGCGCGGCTCGATCGCGAAGCTGTCGATGTCGACGCCGATGATGCTCTTGATCGTGTTGATCAAGGACACACCGTGCGCGCCACCGCGCTTGGCCGCCATGCCGTGAGGGCGGATGTCCGAGACGTTCGGCGTGAGCTTCACGAGCACCGGAATGCTCGAATACTCCACCGCCCAGCTCGTGATCTCCTGGTTGACCTTGGGCTCTTGTCCGACGGCCGAGCCCATGCCGCGCTCGCACATGCCGTGGGGACAGCCGAAGTTGAGCTCGAGCCCATCCGCGCCCGTGTCGATCGAGCGCTTGATGATGTCCTTCCACTCTTCGCGCGTCTCGACCATGAGCGAGACGATCACGGCGTGCTTCGGGTACTTCTTCTTCGTGTCGTAGATCTCGCGGAAGTTCGTCTCGAGCGGGCGATCGGTGATGAGCTCGATGTTGTTGAAGCCCACGCCGCGCACGCCCTTGGCGTGCATCCCGCCGAAGCGGCTCGACACGTTCTGGATGGGCTGGCCGAGCGTCTTCCACACGGCGCCGCCCCACCCTGCGTCGAACGCCCGCTGCACCTGACCACCGGAGTTCGCAGGCGGCGCAGACGCGAGCCAGAACGGGTTGGGCGACACGATGCCACCCGTGTTGCTGACCAGGCTGGGACTGACGTTCTTCTTCGTCCCGTTCGACGGCTCAACCATGCGAATTCCCCTTCAGGTAGGCGTCGATCGCGAGCGCGGCGGTGTCGCCCTCGGCGACTGCATTGACCACCTCTTTGCCGCCGTTGCGGCAGTCGCCACCGGCGAAGAGGCCTCTTCGTCCCGTGCGGCCCTGCTCGTCGGTGACGACGCGACCCTTCTCGAGCGCCACACCGGGGAGCGACGCGAGCAAGGAGCCCAGCGTCGACTGGCCAATGGCGAGGAGCACGAGATCACAAGGCACCACGTGCTCGGTGCCGGGGATGGCCTTCTTCGTCTCGTCGAGGCGCACGCACTTCACGCCTGCCACCGACTTGCCAGCGCCGACGTCGGCCTCGAAGCCGATGGGCTGGAGGCGCCAGGCAGCGCCCACGCCCTGGACCTTGGCGGACTCCCACTCGTGCTCGTAGCCGCTCATGCCCGCTTCGTGGCCGCGGTAGAGCAGCGTGACCTTCGGGATCCCCAGCGTGCGCGCCTCGCGGACGACGTCGAGCGCCGTGTTGCCTCCGCCGACGACCACGCAGTGCTGGAAGCCCGACACATCGAGCTTCTCGAGCTTCATGCGCTCGATCCACGCGACGGCGCCCTCGATGTTCGCGAGCTGGCTGCCCGGTGCGTCGAGCAACGTGTCGGCGCCCAGGCCCGCGCCCACGAAGACCGCGTCGTGGCGCTTCTCGAGCTCCTCGAAGCTCAGGTCGGTGCCGATCGAGACGCCGGTACGGACATCGATGCCGCCGATCGCGAGCACCCAGTCGACCTCCTCGAGGCTGGCGTCGGCGCGCAGCTTGTGAGGCGCGACGCCCGTGGTGTTGAGGCCACCGACGACTCTGCGCTTCTCGTAGATCGTGACGCGGTGACCGAGGCGACGAAGGCGATGCGCGGCCGCGAGGCTCGCCGGACCCGCGCCCACGAGGCCGACGCTCTTGCCGGTGTCGGGCCCGGCCTCGAAGAACTGCGTGCCCTTCTCGAACGCGAGGTCGGTCGCGTAGCGCTGGAGCTTGCCGATCTGGATCGGCGGCTCGCCCTTGTCGTTGTAGACGCAGTCCCCGACGCAGAGGACCTCCACGGGGCACACGCGCGCGCAGGTCATCCCGAGGATGTTCGAGCTGAAGATCGTGCGGGCCGAGCCCTCGTCGTTGCCCGTCGCGATCTTCCGGATGAACTGCGGGATGTCGATGTGCGTGGGGCAGGCCTGCACGCAGGGAGCATCGGTGCAGAAGAGGCAGCGGTTGGCCTCCGTGATGGCTTGATCACGGGTGAGCGCCGGCTTGTAGTCGGTGAAGATCGACTCGGCGCGATCGGCGGACAGGGGCGCTCGCGGCGTCGCCGGGTCCCTCGGCGTGTGCGATTCGGTCATGGCCGACGAGGCTCGCACACGCTCGCGGCGCGAGGGAAGCGCGGATCTCGGGGCGTGCTCGACGCGCGGCTCAGCCGGGGCAGACGCCGGCCTGCGTCATCTGCACCGGGTACGTGACCTCGGGGGGTCGGCAGCACGGGATGACCACGCGCTGCACGAGCACGCGGGCGCGCACGGGCATGCCCCACACGAGCGCGCCCGACGGGACGAAGCGATCGGTGTACGTGCCCGCGGTGATGCCGATGCGGAGCGGTCCGCTCCCGACTGGCAGCGAGTCGACGGGCACGAGCGACTGCGTCGTGGTGCCCGCCGTGATCGTGAGCGTCTCGTCGTCCGTCGGCGTCGTCGGATCGTCGGGCGTGTAGCGGAGGCGCATGCGCTGCGAAACGGACTGACCGGGGCTGTCGAGGTCGCCGCCGGGGAGGTCGTAGCCGCTGTAGCAGCCGCTCGTGGTGGTCATGTCGGTCGGCGTGCGCAGGAGCCGCGTCGAGGGTCCCTCCAGCTGCATGCCGCGGAGCGCATCGCCCGCCGTGGGCGGCATGCCGAAGCAGGTGTCGATCTGGCTCCACGACCAGCGCGCCGCGACGCCGGTGATCGTCGTCGGGATGCCGTGATCCTCGGGCGTTCCCACGCCGGTCGTGCCTCGACCGAGCACGATCGCCCAGCCTCCGAGCGGCGACTCGACGTCACCCCCGAGGCTTCCGCCCGTGAGCTCGATCGTGACGTCCATCTCCACAGCGCCCCAGCCCATGGTCGATGTGGTCTCGAGCCACGCGGCCCCGGCTTGATCGTTCTCGGTCCCGTCGAGCAGCTCGGTGTAGAGCAGTGCCAGGCCCGAGGGCCTCTCGTCCGCGCAGAACGCGCGCCCATAGAGACGGCCCCCCGCGTCGGCGTTGCACGCTCGATCGAAGTCGAATGTGCGGCCGGCGGTGGCGAGCGGGCGCTCCTCGAAGAAGTTCCCGTCGCCGTCGTCGTCGCAGTAGTTGCAGGCCTCGGACGCGGCGCACTGTGTGTAGCTGCACGCGTCGCCGCAGAGCTGGGTGCCGGCGGTCCCGCACGTCGTCGTGCACGCGCGGCTCGTCCCCACCAAGCACTCGAAGTCTTCGTCCTGCGCGCCGTCGCTGTCGTCGTCGCAGCCGTTGCAGACCTCGTCCGCGCTGCACGTGTCCCAGCCGAGGCACGCCGCGTTGCACGCCTCGGTGCCCGCGACGCCGCACGTGGTCATGCACGGTCGTCCATCGCCGCGCGCGCAGAGGACGGTGCCGTGGATGATGTCGTCGTCGAGCTCGTCGCAGTCGTCGTCGAGGCCGTTGCAGATCTCGCCTGCGAGCGGGTGGGTGCTGCCGACGGCGTCGTCGCAGTCGTCGCCGCAGCGCAGGGTGCCCTCGGCATCGTGCTGGCAGCACGCCTCGGAGAGGTAGCCGTCGCGGTCCATGTCGAGGCCACCGAACGTGGTGAGGTCGCAGTCTTCGTCGTGCCCCATCGCGTCGCAGACCTCGAGGTTCGAGGGGAAGCGCATGGCATCGTCGTCGTCGCAGTCGTCGCCGAGCGGCACGCCGCGGTAGCTCGCGTCGCGCGCGCCATCCCCATCGGCATCGGGCCCGACGTTCTCGCAGCGCCGACGATCCTCGGAGCACGAGTCGGTGGTGCAGTCGATCCCATCGTCGCAGAAGGTGTCCTGGTACGTGCAGCGCCCGTCCACGCACCGCTCGCGGTCGGTGCAGAACAGATCGTCGTCGCAGTCGTCGTTCGAGACGCACTCGCCCGCGTCACGCGTGGTCGCGGCATCGCTCGCGAACGCATCACCGCTCGGGCCGGCATCGACGACCGTCTCGGCGGGCGGGCAGCCTGCGAGCAGGACGAAGGACAGGAGGAAGAGAGAGAGGTGAGTGGTGAAACGGCGCGCCACACGACGAGGGTACGCGGCGCGCGCGCGGATCACGAGGGCCAGACGTGCTGCGGCGATCACTCCATGCCCAGCGCCGCGAGCGTCTCCGCCGGCAGCGTCATCGTCTCCGACAGCGGCGGCACCTCGCACGGTGTCTCGGCGTCGCAGTCGAACCACAGCGCGCCCGTCGCCTCTCCATCGAGCGCCACCGCGAAGGTACGCCGCGTCGTGGTCGCGGGTGTCGTGCGCGGACGATCGGCGTCGTCGATCTCCACCGCCGCGCCGATCGCGTAGTGGGTCGCGCCACGACCGTCGATCGCGCGGTCGCGCCACGCGAAGCCTTCGGGCGTCTCGTCCGGCAGGAAGCCGTCGGTCTCGACCCGCGCGACGACCACAGCGCCCCAGCCGGGCAAGGCGGCGCGCGCCCTCGCGAGCACGCGGATGCTCGGAGGCGGCGGCAGGCCCGGCGCGCCGGTCTCGAGGCTCGCGAGGCTCACGACCTCGGTGAGCTCGCCGTAGATGCGCAGACGCACGGCCTCGAGCTCTGCCGGAACGGCCGTGACGAGCAGCATGCGTCGTCCGCCCTCGGGCACGGGATCGCCCACCGCGTGCCACGCGAAGCGCTCGGTGACCGCGCCGTTCTCGAGGTTCATCCAGCGCAGGTCGCGGTTCGGGAGGTCGTGTCCTTCTGGATCGAGCACGAGGAGATCCGCGGCGCGGGTCCCGTCGCTCGCGTCGATGAGCTCGATCGCGATCGCGACCTCACCCTCGTCCATCGCGACCTCCGAGGTGCGAGGGACGCTGTACGCACGGACGACGGTCACGAGCGGTCCGCTGCGCGCGACGGCAGGCGGCGGCAGGATCCCGGTGGGCAGCGGCACCATGGGCGTGGCGACGACGGGGATCGCGGCCGGCGCAGGCGGAGCCTCGTCACACCCCGCAGAGGACGCGACGAGGGCCAGCGCGGCACCGGCGAGGACGCGATCGATCCGCATCGCCGACACATACCCGAGGGCGCGCCCTCCACCAACGACGCGGTCAGGTTCGAGAGCCCGCAGCGTCGATGGGCTCGGCGCGCAGCTTCGCCCTCCCCTCGCGCCGGAGGCTCTGCTAGAGAGCGTCCGCAAGACCACGGCCGAGTGGCGGAATGGCAGACGCGGCGGATTCAAAATCCGCTATCCGAAAGGGTTTGAGGGTTCGAGTCCCTCCTCGGCTAGTACTGGTGCCACCGGACGCAACCCGACCTCGGTTGCGTGCGAGCTCCCGGCATCGATCGCGGCGCGATCCTCGCGACGCGTCCGCGCCTCTCCCACGGCCCGCGCGCGCCGATCGGCTGTCGTGCTACATTCGTCGAATGAGAACGGAGAAGGCGAAGGCCGCAACCGGTCAGACGGACGAGCTGTTTCCGCACGACGCCGATGACGCTGTAGCCGTTCCTACGATTGCGCTCCCCGCGACGACCGACGCCTTCGACGAAGAGAACAGCGATGTCGACTTTGCTCAGAGTGGACCTGAAGATATCGCCTCAGGTGACGAACGATCCATCGTCGACGGGTCGCTAGCGGCAGATCACCCCAGCGGGCCACGCGCGTCGTGGGACCACCTGCTTCGTCCACCGTTCGCGATGAAGAAGCATGAGTGGGCGAGCTATGCGGAACGTGTGCGCAACGGCTCGGCTGAAGGCGAGGACCTCTAGCGCTGATGCCGGGTCCATTCCTCATTCACCACATGGTAGCGCCACTCTGGGCCGACATCGGCGGCCCACTGGCTCCGGTCAGCATTCGCGACCAGATGCTCCGCGCCCAGAGCATCGTCTCCGAAGCGCGACACGCCGGCGCTATCGGAGCCCAACGCCCCTTTCTCGTCATCGGCGGCGGTGCCGCGGGGGCCGCGGCCGCGCGCGAAGCCGCACTGAACGGTGTGCCGACGCTACTGATCGAGCGGAATGCTCACCTGTTCGAACGCCAGGCGCTCTGCAATACGCGGTGGATCGACCCGGCACAATACGATTGGCCGCATGGCTGGTACGACACCGGCGCCTACCCAGTCACATCGCCCGCATTCCCAGCGGCGATCTCGGTGCCGATCCCGTGGACCGCGGGGTTCGCCAGCAATCTGGCAATCCAGTGGCGGGCGAGCGTCCCCGTGCCCGGCCTGTCGATCGCGTGTGGATGGCAACTTGGAGCGCGCCAGCCCTCGCTTGTAGGCCCCGCCAGCGCTCCGCTTCTCCGCGTCCCCCTTCAGTCGACCACCATGAAGTCCGCCTCAGTGACGGTTGGCTTCGTTCTCGCCTGCGTGGGATTTGGGTCCGAATCCACCAGCCCCCCCAGCGGAAGCACGAGGGGCACCGCGTTCTGGGAATCCGATTCGCTCCAGACGCCCACCGCGTCCCGGGTCCTCGTCGCAGGGGCAGGCGACGGCGCACTTCAGGATTTCCTGCGGGCCGCGACTCGCCGAAAGTCGGCACTCGACATCTGGCAAGCCGGCGTGGGCCCGCTGGTAAGCAAAGAGCAGCTGTACCTACTTACCTCCGCCGAGGAACTCTCGGCTCGCGCATACGTGTGGAGTGACGGACGGGCCGACAAGCAAATCCACGCTGATCTCCACCGTGTCCACCAAGACGTGGTGGACAGCATCTTTGCCCAGGCACCGCCTCTGAGCCCGCTCGCACCACTGCTCGCGAGCGGCGCGGAGGTTCAGCTGGTGTCGAGAGAAAAGCACTTTCCGCAGTGCTACGCGCTCAACAGATTCCTCGTCCTGTTCCTACTCAAACTGGATGAATGCCTCTCGAGGGCCGAACCGACACGGCGGCGGCGGTTGGGGGTTCACGTGGCATCTCTTGACAAGATTGTCGAGTACGGCACCACGACCAGCCCACCGTCGGCCGCAATTCCCCCGAAACTCTGGGACGCAGTGTACTCCTCAGCCGGGGGACCGCAGGGTCCGTTCGATGCGATCGTGGTGCGCTATGGCATCACACAACCGGCGCGTCCGTGGTGGGTTCCATCCGCGATCGCCCGGCAGGCGCTACCGTATCGCCCTCACTGAGCAGGATCAACCGACGGCCGATCACCCAACAGTGCCGGCTCGTTCAAAGCTGAGGGTATGGGCATCGAGGTCGGCCACGATGATGCCCGACCGGTTGGCTCGCAACTGCCGGAACACCGCAAATCCATCGAGGATTGCGCGCTCCCATTGCCACAGCCCGCACTTGTCCGGCTCGAATCCGCGCACGAACTCTTGGATGAGCTTCAATAGATCAGTATCGACCCGGTCGGCCCCTTCGAATAGATTGCACGCAAGAGCCCGCCCGAAGACGAATGTCGACACGCCCTCTTCGACGAGAATGGCTCGAGCCCCGTCCTCGTTCTCATCTATATTCGGAAGACTCCGCCGCTTCACCCGCAACAGCGACCGAAGCACCGGAGACCACCCAAGGTGCACCGCATAGGCGACATGAAACACGTCGTGGAAGCGATAGTCATCTGCCTCTGCCTTGTTGTCGGTGAGCCTATCCCCAACCACGATGCCACCATATGACTGCATGACGTAGGTCTTCGAACCCACCGTCACCTCTTCCACGAAGATCCGGAACGTTCTAGGGAGTCGCTCGTACTTGCCCAGAGCTTCGTCGGCCAACGGCGGGTATTCCATCTTGATGGGCCACCGTCCCAGCACTTTTGATGCGTTCTGCTCGGCCGTTACTTGGAGGTCGATGTCCACGGCGGCCGCGAAGTGGATGAGTCCTCGCAAGACATCGACGAGATGGCCCGACAGTCGGTCACGGTTGTTCGATAGCTGCCCGCGGTGCAGGTCACCAACAAGGGCTCCTGCGGCCTCGCCAAGTTCCGCCATTGCTGCAAGCTGCGTTGCGCGGTCTGCGTCCCTGACTTGGCCCTGCACGTCGCCCCAGGAGCCAAATCCACGTTCGACCTCATCCCAATCGCTAAGGTCGCGAGATACACGCTGCGCGAGCTCTGACAGGTCAAGCCTACTGCGATTGGCGACACAGGTCAGGTACCACTGGACGTCGCCGATCTCCTCGGCGAGCCCGGCTCCGTATGCAGAGAACGTATCGCCGTCTCGAGCGCGCTTCTTTACCACCGCGATTGCGCTGCCCACTTCGCCAAACAACCCAAGGACAGCAACGGATAGATCGTTCGTCCCGAGTTGGTCCGTCGCTCGAACGAGCTGTTGATAGCGAACGAACGACGACGCGTAGTCCGCCTCCATCTGCTTCGATCCGAATTGTCCAGTCATGCTACAAGACCTCCCGGCAGATCGCGCATTCAGCCAACAAAGCTTCTACGCTGGTCTTGGACCACTTCTCGTGGTCCAACATACCCATCGTCGAGTGGCATACCATTGTCCCGGGAGCGAAGCCTGCCTGCGCCGCAACGAACGCTAGCAAACGACTCAAGCCAAGTAGGTTTCCGTACGCGCGCTGGACGTAGTAGTGGGACCGGTAGAGCGCCGTGAGGTGTACTCGTCCGTCGACGACCTTGAAGCTAAGGTGACTGAGGCACGGTCCACCAAGACGCGACCCGCGATCGCGTGTGTCGTCATACGTTGCAAGATCAAACCCAAAACCGAACCCGAGTTCGTAGGCCGCACGCTTCGGTCTCTTGTCGCGCATCTTCTTGATGCAGTACTCGAGCGGATTGTAGGTCTTGCCGTTCTTGTCGATAGCGCGGAGCAGTCGGTGCGCATAGGTGCCCCATCGACGAACCTCGGGGATGTCCTGTCTCAACCGCGGGAAGATCACATCGGGGTACACCTCATAGACGCCCTTCACCCCGCGCCGCTTGTACTCGTACCCAGGGAAGATGGTTTCCGCGACGGTGTGATTGCTGTAGGAGTCATGTTCGACCAAGAACTTGTCGAGTTTGTCCGCGATCTCTGATTCACCGTCGCGCATGACCATCGGATTCTCGATGTTCAGGATGACGGTGGTGTCCGTCCAGTCTCGCTGCGAGAGGAGGTGAGCGCAGCCCTTGCGCCATGCGTCTACGATGCCGTCTGCCTTGATGAGCTTCACGCGAGATCCTCCTGTTCCAAGTGGACACTTGCGACCAGATGGTTGCCGAGATACGACCTCTCCAGCCAGGCGTGACCGGCGTGGCCCCACTTGAGCCCCCAGCTGTTGCGAACCAGTATGTATTGGTTGTTTGAATCAGCTGCATCCTCGCCGAGCCCGACGGCGACCAACGCGTGGTGCCTGCCGATCTCCACGCCGGCCGACGTTTGTCGGACGACCCCGCTCGAGTCGAGCTGCACGAGCCCAGTGGTCGCGCGGACCACGATCACTGCCGCCTTCCCCCCTGCGATGAGCGTACAGAGTTCGGGAACCGTCGTGGGTCCGGTGCGGACGTGCGCTTTTCTGCAAATGATTCCAACGGGCCGCGGCAAGGGTGCAGCCGAGGTGACGGCGACGTAGGGCCATGATGACTCTAGCGGCTGGCCAGTTTCTGCGAGCGCCCGGCGCGTAGCGCTGAGGCTGGGCCCTCGAGTTGGATCATTGTGAGATCGAACGACGCCCTCTTGGAACAGACACTCGACGGACAGATATTCAGGGCTTCGGCGACAACTCTCGTGCAACGACGAGAACGCGAAGGCGAGGCACGTGGGGCGCGCCCGCTGATCGCGCACGGCACCCATGCTCTGCCTCAGGTCGACTGTGGCGACGATAGTCATGCGGCGAGGCGGTCACCGCGCGCGAAACGGGGCAGTCCGACCTCTCTCCCAAACAGGTCTAGCTCGACCTCCAACGCAGTTATCTGGTCATCGGGGTCCCAAGGACGACGCTCCGTGAGAGCGATCGGATAGTGGCCTCCGCCATTCTCCGGTGCGCGCGTCGCAATCGTTCGCGTTACGGGTCCACCGACATCGTCGATCGTTTCATTGGTTCGCCAGTCGTCAACTACTTCGAGTCCGGCAGCCTGCAGGGCCCCCTCGTCCCACACATACCCCTCTGTGGTCCGCTCAGGAAATCGGAACAGTATCAGATCAGTCGGGTTCCCCTCCAGCCGCTGGCGATGGTCGCCAGGTTCGACCACCCAAACGTTCGCGCGCGAGTCTCGTTCGAGGTGTCGCCCGGCGAGCGCGCCCAGCTTCATCGTTTTCGGCTCGTGCGTGGCAAGGGTGTCCGCGACCTTGGATCCGACGATCCGATGGCCACGGAGCCCCCAGCAAGTCGCCTCGTAGCTGGCGCCTAGCCGCAACGACAACTGGTAGGCGACTGACGGTTCCGACAGCGCTGCCGCACTCCAACGATGATTGCGAGCATGATGAACGAACAACCACAGTGGCATCAGAAACTCCGACGCGAACGAATCGGCTGCGACTTCCTGGAGGTCTCGACCCTCGCCGCGCCAAAGTCCAACCTGCGAATCGAAGCTTGGCGCGTGCCCCATCAGGAGGTGTCCGAGCTCATGAGCCGCGGTGAAGCGCTGGACGTGGAGGGGGTACTTCGTGGAGACGATGATCCCCTCGCTCGCGAAGGCCGGGGGCCCGAGGAACGCGCCCTGCAGTCCGCCAAGTGGCCGAAAGAGCATGGCAGCTCCGCTCTCGGCGACGGCTCGGAACACGTCGACGCTCGACAACCTTCCGGTTTCGACCAGGTCCTTGGTTCCGAGCTGGACGTGGAGCCGGTGAGCGGCCTGAGCGCCCTCGAGGATTGCCTCGCGATACGATGTGAGCGGCATTGTCAGTCGCTCCGCTTGGGTGGCTGTGCTTTGGATTCGAGGAACTGCGCGAATCGGAGTAGTTCGGCGCGATCACCATCGGTGAGCTTGGCCGCGGCTCGCGCGAGGTGCTGTACGCTGGCTGGGGCAGCCCTTGTTTCCGCGATATCCCCCGACAGCTCTCCTATCGGCCGCTGATAGACGGCGGCAAGGCGCTTCAATTCCAGCGCATCGACGCCTCGACCCCCTGTTTCGATTAACGAGATAGCGGAGCGCGTGAGTCCTACGGCCTTGGCGACCTCCTCTTGGGAGAGCGAGAGGTATTCTCGTGCCTCGCGAAGCCGGGCTCCGAGTTCCTTGCGATCGTCTGTCACGACGCCGCCGCAAGTGGCCGGCTATCCAGCGCCAACGCGTCCGAGCACCTTGCTTCTATCGTTGATGTCAGACTTTGGCTCAAGTCCGCCTTGTCCCTGTAGCCTCCCTTGCGAATGAGCGACGACGGGAGACGGCAACCTAGGATTGGCTCGAGTTCTGCGAGCAACGACGTGACCCGTTTCGAGTCGATCGCCGGCATGCTCCAGATCGGATCGGCCTCGGCGACGCCAATCGCTGCGTCAAAAGACGAACACTCCTCTTTGGACCAGCTCGCAATATGCTTCTCGACGGCCGCTCGCTTGCGAGCGAAGCCTGCGGTAGTGATGGCTAGGCGCTTCATCTCGACCTCCAAGGCCACCATGTGCGATTTTCGAACGAACTGCAAGCGGCGTCGCGCGCAATTCGCACGAAGGAGGCATAAGTGAACGAGTTTCTTGGTGTTTGTGTTGAGGCGTGGAGCCCCCAGCCCGTGCTTCCGCCGCTCGACTTCGCGATCGTTTGCGCGATGCGCTTCGAAGCGACGGTTCCGAGCGCGGCCTGGGACGCCTTGGTCGACGCCGAGCGCGAGCACGCGGGCGCGCTCCCGTCGTGGCGGCGATCCGAATGGATCGCGGGACGGCTAACGTTGCGGTCTGCACTCGCGGCGCTAGGCGCATCAAGCGGCTCGCTCCTTCCGGGCGCAAGCGGCCGTCCGGTCGTTCCGAGCGGCTTCGCGGGCTCGATTAGCCACAAGCATCAGTATGTTGTTGCCGCAGCGTCGCGTGGAATGAGCCTCGGTGTTGATCTCGAGAAGATCGAACAGCAGGACGCCGGCATGGCATCTAGAGTCCTAAGTTCCCGAGAGCTTAGTCGAGCTGTCACGGACCCACAGATGTTGTCGCCGAGAGGCGTCGCGCTCGCATTCTCGGCCAAGGAGGCGATCTACAAAGCCGCGAGCGACATGAGTCAAGATGACATCGATTTCGAGCAGATCGACATCCCGTTGACTAGTTCGCTTCATTACACGGGCTGGGTCACGCTCCCTGCGCGGCTCCTCCTGCGACACCAGCGGCCGATCGGCGTCAGTCTACTCGCATCCGAGGAGTGGGTACTGACGTGCACGTCGTTCGATTGGCCCGCGTGAAGGTCCGACGCCGCCGCTCGGGGGCCGAATATTCCATTTAGGCGGATACCATTGCGGGACAGATCGCGCTCGAGCAGCGAACTTCTGCTTGATACGCGTGCGACCGGAATCACCGGAGTACTCGGGGTGGGCGACTCTTGCGTACTTATCCACCTCACAAAAGAGGTTCTGGCAGTCGATCAGTTGGAGATCGCGGCCCCAGAGATTTCGGAATGGCAATCCCAGTCGCGCGAACTCAATCCCTGCTCGTTCGGCCATGATGCGGATGATGTCGGCCTCGTCAAAACCGGCGGTGTCCTCGAAGCACTTGCGGATGCCGTCGCGAGCACCCGGTCCGGCGACGACGAAGTCCATCTCGGAGAAGTTAGAGATCGGACCGTAGTTGATGTCGATAGTAAACTGGAACGCAAGGAACGGTCCCAGTGAGGGGTATGACAGCAGTAACTCGTAGACTCCTGCGAGTGTCTTCGCCTCCTGAATACGAGCGGCCAAACCGTCCTTCATCATCAGCTCAATTAGACGCAGGTGGTTCCGATGCTTGCGGGCAAACCCAAACGGCGGCGAGGGCATGATGTACGCGGGCGAATAGATGCTCTGGCCTGAGGCCGAGAGCGCATCCAGCGCTTTGGCGTACGTTTCGAAGCGATAGCTCTTCCATTCGATCTCGCCCAAAGTGTCCGTCAAATGCTGCCATGTCTCAAGCCGATTGAAGACCTTGAACATGAGCGTCCTAAAGAGCGTTTCGCTCGGGTCGGTAGAGCCCGCATAGATGACGTTCGAGATAAGGAACTGGCTCACGCGGTCCGCGGCGCGGTAGGCATTCGTGAATCTATGGGCCGCAATGATCGGATCGTCCGTCCAGGGCGGTGCGAGCCCTTCGACCCGGCGGTGAAAGATCTCCTGTCGAGCGTGCGCGAATCTCCAGTACGTGTCGTAGACGCTCGTCGTTCGCAGCCGGCGCCCTCCGACAGTCAGAGTTGCACTCGTCGACCTGAACATCGGACCAGTATGTGCTGCTGCTGCCGTCATCGCAACGTCCCGTGACGATATACGTAGTGCATGGTCGTGCACGCTATCAGGGGCTCGATCGCACCGCAATGGCGTGCGGACTGGCCATGGAGCGCGCTCGGCACGAGGAGCATCGACACGAATCAGGTCCAGCGTCCCCACCGCGCTGCGATCTGTTCCGGCGCCACGCTTCGGTCGCCTCCACACGCGACGGAACCCCCGAACGCATGCCGGACCTACGAAACGCACGGCGGAACCTCAAGACGCGCACCGGACCCGGGAGTTCGCGCACCGGAACCTCGGCACCCCGCGCCGGAACCCTGGAACCCCGCGCCGGAACCTCGACACGCCGGGCCGGAACCTCGAGACCCGGCGCCGGGACCTCGGATCGCGCGCCGGAACCTCTAGATCCGCGACGGAACCGATCCCCGCGGCGCCGGAACCGTCGAAGGAGCTCGACGGCCTGCGTGCGGCCGCGATGTCGCCGCTGCGTTCGATGCGGGCGGAAAAGTACGGGTTTGACGGTACTTGTTGCGGTCGGTGTGGCTGCGTTGCATCACTGGCGCGCACACCGGGCGTGGTTGCCTCGGTCGCACATCCCAGAGAGGGGACCCTCGATGGCAGCAAAGAAGAAGTTGAAGAAGAAGCGCGTGCTCACGGAAGCGGGCATCTCGCTGGAGACGCTCGAGCAGACGCCGGGGCGCGTCGCGACGTTTCTCATGGGGCTCGTCAAGGAGAGAGGCGCGCGCGCCATGCTCCAGCGCATGGGGTACGACAAGGCCGAGCATCAGCGCGGGACCGCGCTCTTCATTGCGGTCGCCGAGTCGCGCGCGGAAGACATCCTCACGCCGGCCAACGTCCTCGATGCCATCACCGAGCTCGACAACTGGGACGAGCCGCACATCCGCGCGCTTCGCGCGATCCTCAAGCGCTTCCCCGACGTGTTCAAGGCCGTGCTCTTCGGCATCGAGCCGATCGCCGGTCCCGAGGCCGTGTTCAACGTCGAGCGCATCCTCCAGAGGATGACGGCGGCCGAGAAGCTCCCGGGCGCGAAGGAAGCCTTCGCGGTCCTCGCGAAGCGCGGCTACACCCCGGCCGAGCGCAAGCGACTCGCTGCCCTCGTGAAGCTCGCGAGCGATGGCGATCACGTGCCCGACACGCAGGAGTCCGAGGAGGCCTACGTCCAGGCGCTGCTCGCGCTGCGCGAGTGGTACGACGAGTGGTCGGAGATCGCGCGTCTCACCATCAAGCGTCGCGACTACCTGATCACGCTCGGTCTCGCCGAGCGGCGTGGCAGCGGCGGTGGTGGTGGCGGTGGCCTCGACATCATCGACCCGACTCCGTTCCTCGATCCCAACAAGCCCAGCGATCCGAGCGATCCGGAGAGCGGGACCTGAGCCATGGCGAAGCGAACCATCTATGACGTCCGCCCGCACGGCGGCGGGCCTGGCGTGAACACCGAGTGGTCGGTGAAGAAGCGGGGGAACAAGAAGGCATCGAACCTCTTCCCGAACAAGAAGGACGCCGTCGCGCGCGGCAGCGAGCTCGCGCAGGCGCGCAAGCCTTCGCAGCTGATCGTCCACACGGCTGACGGCAAGGTGGAGAAGGAATCCACGTACGGGAACGATCCGTTCCCGCCCAAGGGCTGAGTGGGGCTCAAGTTCCGCATGGGTGCGCGCCGCACCGTCAAAGGTGAGGCGCGCGGGACGTTCGAGCTGAACGCCGACGACCTCGTCACGCACGCGGTGGTCGTCGGCATGACGGGCTCGGGCAAGACTGGGCTCGTCACGGTGCTCGTCGAGGAGGCGCTGCGCTCGAAGATCCCCGTGCTCTTGCTCGACGTGAAGGGGGATCTCGCGAACCTCAAGCTCGCGTTTCCCTCGTTCGACGCGAAGCACATCGCGCCCTGGGTCGAGGCCGCGCGTGGTGATGCGGACGATGTCGCCGATGCACCGCTGGTGGCTCAGGAGGCGGCGAAGCGGGAGAAGCAGCTTCGCGCCTGGGGCATCAGCGAGGCGGACCTCCGCAGGTACTGCGCGAGCACGCACGTCCGCGTCATCACGCCCGGCAGCGATGCCGGCGAGCCGCTGCATCTGCTCTCGGCGCTCGAGCGACGCAGCAGCCGGTGGGACCACGACCTCGTCGGCGCGCGCGCGACGCTCGAGGCGGCGGTCTCGATGGTGCTGCGCCTCATGGGGCGCGATCCCGATCCGGCGCAGAGCCGAGCGCATGCGCTGCTCACGGCGATCGCGGAGCATCGTCACCGCAACAAGCAGCCTGCGGATCTCGGCTCGCTCGTGCCCGACGTGTTCACGCCGCCGTTCTCGGAGATCGGCGTACTGCCGGTCGAGACGTACATGGGCGAGAAGGCGCGCGCCGAGCTCGCGGCCGACCTGAACACGCTCATCGCCTCGAGCTCGCTCGCACGCTGGCGAGAGGGGCAGGACCTCGACGTCGGCACCTGGATGCAGCCCGTCGACGGGAAGACCACGGCGACGATCATCAGCGTCGCGCACCTCCAGGACGACGAGCGCGCGCTCGCCTTGGGCGTGGTGCTCGAGGAGGCGCTCGCGTGGGTGCGATCGATGAAGGGCACCAAGAAGCTCCGCGGGATGGTCGTCTTCGACGAGGTGTACGGCTTCCTCCCGCCGCACCCGCACAACCCGCCGACGAAGCGCCCGATGGTGGCGCTGATGAAGCAGGCCCGAGCCTTCGGCGTGGGCTGCATCGTGGCGACGCAGAACCCGATGGACCTCGACTACCGCGCGCTGAGCAACGCCGGGACGTGGATCATCGGCCGCCTCCAGACCGAGCCAGACCGCTGGCGGGTCATCGAGGGCCTGGGCGAGAAGAAGCGCGGCGCCCTGGACAGGCTGATCCAGTTCATCGCCCCGCTGTTCTTCGTGGTCCGGCAGGCGGGAAGCAACGAGGTGTCGCTGCTACAACCGCGGTGGGCGATCTCACTGCTCCGCGGGCCGATGACGCTGCCGGAGCTTGCGTCGATTCGCCGCTAGGGGGGCTGAGCCGTCTCATGGAGCGCCTGCCGCGGGATGCGCCAGCCAACCAAGTCATGAAGATTCCAGGACGGCCGTCTGGTTACGATTGACAGAAGTCGCGCAGTTCCAGACGCTGATCGTTCGTCCACTGTGCGTGGCTTCCGGCTGCGCGTCGAACTCATCCGAGGGCATGTGAGCAAACTGCGTCGTCTGTACGGATTAGAGATCGAGATCGAGGAGATGGCCTACCTTGTGAACCCCCAGTCCTGGGGGCAAACGCATGGACTCACGTCACTCCACCTTCTGCTGAGGAGCCTGAAAACCCACAGCCACAGAACGTACTTACACGGTGTCACCGTCCGGAACGTGAGCGAGCGTCACTTTACCATCACGGGAGGACTCCGCGCTCGCCTGCGACACTTGCAGGTACGCTTCTCCATCAACAAGAGAGTGCGTAGAACCGAATATGGCAGTGGCGACGGTGCGGTGGCCACCAAACAGATGTACTTCATGAACCACTTGGCAAGCCCGCCCGAGGCGGGTCCCGACGCTGCCACTGCAAGGGTGTCGTACGGTGCCACCAGAGTTGTAGCGACTATTCCGGCGTCGTTTTTCTCCGCCGACCGGGAGACGTTTAGGTTCTATCTCGTAACTCATGTTTCAGCAGAGGTTCCCGATCGACGGCGCGGCTTCAGCGTGCTTGTCACGCCGGTGCCGACTTCGACTTTCGCGCCAAAGCTCGTGCCAGAGTTCGGACCCGCCACCCGCTTTGATGTGAGACTTAGGCGCTCTGTTGTCTTGGAGGCTCAGGTGGACAAGGAGAAGGAAGACGTGGGCAACGTGACGAAAACAATCGCGACGCCGGTCTTGCTGCGGGGCAAGTCACACCTTCAGCCGGGCTGGTCGGGGACTGCGCGTGTGGCGTTCGTTGCTGTCGACGGCCTTAAGTCAATCGCGAGCGCTCCCAGCGTTGCTAGTGTGCTAGAGACCCTGCATAGAGTGCTGGGCGACGTCATGGGAAGGTTCGCTTGGATCCAGCCGGCACTGGTCGGCGCCATCGTGGTGATACCTGACGCTTGGGGCCCCGCCAGCCTAGATGGTCTTGCTGATCAGCTTGTTAAGCAAGCTGCCGATGTCGGGTTGGAGCTTGCCGTTGCGTTGGCGGCAGGTCGCGTCAAGTTTGTGGCCGATGTCGATGGGTCACACAGCTTCATAGCCCCATGCATCAACATCGCCGCGCGGATGGCGTACTCGATGCGAGGGTCTGACTGTCTCGCGCATGTGAGCTACCTCAGTCACGTTCGCGATTTGCTGGCGGCCTCGCATTGGCTCAACGCATACCCTGATCAGGTGAACGTGGCTGGCAAGGATCATGATCCCGTCTTTGAGTGCTTTCGCCGGCCACGGCTGCCCGGTTTGCAAAAGGTTGCTTTCGTGCCGGAGAGCGCCAGAATACCTGAGCCTTCGTTCTGCACTCTGATTGCCTACGACCTCAGCGGGTTCTCCAAGGGCGATGGCAGCGAGATCGATCGGAGGTTCGATGCGATGTCGAACGTGTTCGCGGGGCTAAAAGCCAACTTTCAAGAAGCGTTCTCCGACGTGCGACTCGCGCCGGGCGGCGACGGCGGCATCCTCGCCTTGTCGCTTGCGCCTGACAAAGGATTTGCCTTGGCGCAAACACTTGACCAACGATCTCGAGCGGCGGCGACGGACGTAACCGAATCACTCACTCCAGCGCTCCGTGTCGGAGTCCACTTCGGGATAGTCTGTGAATACGAAGATGCCCAAGGCGTCATTCGTCCCGCCGGCCCATCGATGTTCGTGGCCGACACCGTGACCAGCGACGCCGGCGCACGCGAACCGGGCGCTGTCGTGCTGACGCACAGTGTCGTGGACGTTTGGTCGGCGGGCAACAGCGCCTTTGTGAAAGAGGAGCTAGACGAATTGAACCCAATCAGCGGGTATCCCAACCTGAAGCGTTTTGTTCGCAAACGAAAATAGATGTACTTTGCGTCTGAAGATCGGAAGCGCTCAAAGTCGCGTCCGTCCTGCTCGCGGGTTGTCCGACGCCTCCGATAGACTGATTGATTGCGCCTACGGGTCCTCCCCGCGCACGGAACCATGTGTCCGCCCGAAGGCGCTTCCCCACCGAGGGTGCCTACTATCTCGGAGGCTCCGAAACGATCAATCCATTCGTCCTGTCCGATCCACCCTTTCGCTACTTCCGACGGAGCCGGGCATCATCAACGGTTCCGCATGCAGGTTCAACCATGGTGAATAATGCGTCTGTCATTTCCGACGAACAGTTGAAGGCCGCCGAGGCCCTTCGCGCGACCTCAGTCGGCTGGATAGCCAGCGCGGATTCGAAAGCTACGACGATCGCGTCGGTGCTGGCCGTGGTAATGGGCGTAGTTAGCATCGACTTCGACAAGTCGCGTGATGCGTCCTCGGCCTACGCTTTCTGGGCTTTCCTAGCCCTCGCAACCCTGTCGATCTTCCTCTGCGTCTCTACGATCTGGCCACGAACAAACCGTAGAACGTACGTGCCCGACTCACTTCACTACGCGTCACCCACGTATTTCGGTGACATTCCCCGCGACTACCATGGCTACCAAAACCGTGCTCCAAGCGACCTGGATCTACGCAAGGACACGTTCGAACAGGCTTACGTCGTAGCACGCATCGCTGCAGCAAAAATGAAGTTGATCCGCGCGACTATTGCCTGCTTCGCTGCCAGCATGCTCGCTCTCTCCGTTCACGCCGTCGTCGTGAATCTCTAACGTGGGAACAATGATGCCATTCGATCTCGCCAAAACACGCGCGGCCAAGTACGTTGCGGAAAGACCGTCGCTGGTCACGAAGTCGCTGAACGTCGGCGGGCCGGGGATGCTCAAAGAAGGCATGTCCGAACCGTCTGTCTTCCGCCGATTTCCGCAGGCCAAGTCCGCATTGGTAGCCGGTACGCTCACCGACTCCGTGGCTCTAATGATTGACCTGTCGCCATTCTCAAGAGTCGTTTCAGAATCCACGCCAACCGAGATCCACCGCCTGCTGGCTAGCTACTACGACGTGACCGTGAAGGCCATCGAGACCCACGGCGGAGTGGTCGAGAAGTACATCGGAGATGCTGTTGTTGCACTTTTTGGCGCACCCTTCCGTGACGGCGCAACAGCCCCTTCGGATGTTTCTGCCGCCTTCACAGCGGGACGTGTCTCCATCGCCTTGGTGCACGACCTATTCGGTGGCCAGATCCACGCCAAGTGCGCCATTAGCCGTGGGCAACTATTCCTCGGCTACATCGGACCGTCTAGTCATCCGGAACTAACAGCCGTTGGGAATCCCCTGACAGTACTCTTCCGGCTTGAAGACACGGCAGAACCGAGAGAGATAGTTCTGACCCTGGACACCTACAAGCAGATCGCTCCGACGTTTATCAAAGTTCCGGCTGGCTGGCGTTCGTCTGGCAAGACCTGGGATGAAACAGAGGACAACATCGAGTTACGCGGCGTGGGACCAACCAAGATAATGCGCTGCCGAGTGGACGTCTGAGTTGGGCGAACCAAGCTTGAACCGAGGCTAGCGAGGAGGGTGCGCGACCCTCGATTTTAGTCGGCAGGTGACGATGGCGACACCGACGCCGCCGGGCCGGGCCGGGCGCGTCGCAGAGATTGGGCCGGGGACGTTTGCGCCTTCGCCGTCGCGATGTCCGAGCGTCGCTGGACACGCGACCCTGCGTCCGTCACGCGCTCCTGGATTTGATAGCCGAGGAGGGACTCGAATCCGCCGCGTCTGCCATTCCGCCACTCAGCCGTGGTCGATGCTTCGCGGCGCTCGGACCGCGAGCGGGGCTTGATGCCACGGGCACTCGGAGCGCGCAGCGTCAATGACCCGCGCCGCCAACGCTCCGGACGACTCGTGACCTGGGATTCGCCGAGGTCGTGCAGGCGGTGGTGCGACCGACTTCGGCGCGTGGGCAGTCGCGCCGAGGTGCTCGTCGTTCGCGCGGGCGCGTGACCCGCGCTCGCTAGATCGCTGACCACTCGAGGTCGAGGTGGAGCGCTCCGGCCTCGACCTGCGTCTCGGCGACGCGGACGCGATAGAGCTGGTCGGCCATGTCTCGCATGAGGAAGCGCTCACCTGCGCCCGGGGGTTCGCCGTGGCCCCAGTAGCGGACATCGCCGAGCTCGCGCGTGCACGACGACTCGTCCGTGGGGACCTCCTCCAGGCTGTCGAAGCTGGCCGTTCCGCTGGCTGACCCACCGAAGCGGCACAGGCCGGTGCGGGCGTGGAGCGTGTAGAAGCGGCCGTCTGCGGTGCTGACGTCGTAGTCCCACGTGGCCTCGACGGGACGGACCTCTCCGTCCGAGAGACGCAGGCTGTCGCAGTCGTCGAGCACGCAGCGCAGCGTCGCGCGACAGACGCCGACATGCGGATCGCATCGACCCGGGGGCGTCGATCGCCGCGTCGGAGCCAGGTTGCGAGGCCGGCTCGCTGCAGCCGGCGACGGTGAGCGTGGAAAGCACGAACGTGAGGAGCGAGCGGTTCATCGCCCGAGGATGAGCGAGCGGGCGACGTGCGGAAGTGCACGACGGCGCGCGGGGTCCGTGCACGAATCCGTGGCCGGAAAATTGTTGGGGTTCGCCTACCCGCTTGCGCACCCTGCCTGGTGCTCCACGCTTCACGTATGACTGTGGACGACAAGATTGAGGGTGAGGATAGCGGGATGGTGATCAAGGTCTTCTGCAAGGTGTGCCGGGTGCAGAGAGACCATCGACTCGCGAAGCTGAAACGTGCTCATCCCGGACAGGACCCCGCCAAGCGCTGGTACGGGTACGAAGCGGTATGCGTGGAGTGCGGCAATGTGGCTGCCGACCATTACAACTGGGGCGGCGGCCTCTCGATGTACGGGATGCGCGAGCAGGACGAGCGCTTGATGGAAGTTGAGAAGGCCCGGGGGCGATGAATCGCACCGCTGGACGGCCCGGAGTCTCCGCTCGTGTGGCGTACCTCCCTCGGCGGGGCGAATCGGGCTCAAGGCGCGGGCCACGGCGGTCGATGACGGGACATGCAACAGATCGTCGCGGGCTCGGAGGACCTCGAGGAGTTCGTGCGGCCGAGCGTGTTGCTCGAGCCGACGCGGGACGAGCAGCTCGCGATGCATGCGCTGCTGCGGGACGTGCCGCGGGCGATCGTCGAGCGCACCCTGAGCCCCTGTCCGACGATCGATCTCCAGCCCGGACAGCACCTCATCCAGCGCGGCGATCGGCGCGAAGAGCTCTATCTCGTGCTCCACGGACGCCTGCGCGTGACCGTCGGCGGGATGACGCTCGCGGCGATTCCCGCGGGACAGACCGTGGGGGAGCTCGCGCTGCTCGAGCCGCAGGCCGCGTGCGCCGATGTCGTGGCCGAAGCGCCCACCCGCGTGCTCGTCGTCGAGGCGGAGCGCTTCTGGATGCTCGTCGATGCGTCGCATGCAGTGGCGGTGAACATGCTGCGCGCGCTCGCCGCGCGGATCCGGGAGAGCACGTTCCAGGTGGGCACCGTGGAGGCGCAGCGACGCGCGATGGAGGCGCTGTCGCGGACCGATGCGCTCACAGGGCTCGCGAACCGCCGCTGGCTCGACGAGACACTGCCGCGCTTGGTCGCGCGCGCGGAGCACGATCGTGCGCCGCTCTCGGTGGTCGCGCTCGACGTCGATCACTTCAAGAAGGTGAATGACACGTGGGGGCACGCGACCGGTGATCGCGTGCTCGTCGCGCTCGCGGAGGTCGTGCGCGCCGTGGTGCGACCGACGGACTTCGCGGCGCGCATCGGCGGGGAAGAGCTCCTGGTCGTGCTGCCGGCGACGCCGCTCGAGGGCGCGCGCGTCGTGGCCGAGCGCGTTCGACGCGCGGTGCGCAGCGTGTCGGTCACCGACGATCGCGGTGAGCCCACCAAGACCATCACGCTCTCGGCAGGCGTCGCGACGTTCTCGCTCGGCGAGACCGCGGAGTCGCTCGTCTCGCGCGCCGACGCGAGGCTCTACGACGCCAAGCACAACGGGCGCGATCGCATCGAGGGGTGAACTGAGGGAGATGCGAGGTTGGGCCCCTCGGACCCTCCCCAACCCCTGCCGCGGGGAGGAGCTTCTCCGGTCGCTGCGCGGCGCTGAATCAGACCACGAGCTCGCGCACGATGCGGCGGATCGTCGCCACGTCGAACGGCTTCTCGACGCTGCGCACGTCAGCTTGCTCGAGGAACTCGCGCGCGCCCTGGGTGAAGGCCCCGCCCGTCATGAAGACGAAGCGCTCGGCCTGCGCCGGTGCCATGCGACGAACGGCCTCGTGGAAGGCGCGCCCGTCCATCTCGGGCATCATCAGGTCGCAGAGGATCACGTCGAAGCGCTCGCCGTGCTCGATGCGTCCGAGGGCGGCACGGCCGTCGGTCTCGACGGTGACGTCGTGGCGAGACGCCAGCATCCGGCGCAGCGCCGAGCCGAGGAGCGGCTCGTCGTCGACCACCAGGATGCGGCCCGCGCGACCCGTGGACGAGATCTTGGCGCGGCGCGTGGCGGGGCCGTCGATGTCTTGCTCGGCAGCGGGGAGCGTCACGCGGAAGGACGAGCCGCGACCGGCCCGACTGTCGACGGTGATCGAGCCGCCGAGGCCTGCGACGATGCGCGCGCTGATCGCGAGACCGAGCCCCGAGCCGAAGCTCGGCTTGGTGGTGAAGAACGGATCGAAGATGCGCGGCAAGACGGTCTCGTCGATGCCGCTGCCGGTGTCGCGCACCTCGACGAAGCCCTCGCCGCGCTCCGTCTCGCCGATCCGCACGAGGATCTCGTTGTCCGCGACGCGGCCGACCTCGATCGCGCGCGCGGCGTTGAGGAGGAGGTTCAGGAACACTTGCCCGAGCCGTCCCTCGTTCGCGCGGACGCGCGGTGCAGGTGCGTAGTCTTTCTCGAGACGCGCGCGGTGACGGATCTCGTTCCACGCCATGCGGATCGAGGACTCGAGCACCGCGCGCAGATCGACGGCGCCCGTCGGGTCGTCCTCCGGACGCGCGAAGTGCCGCAGATCCCGGGCGATCTCGCGCACTCGCTCGCCCGCTTCGAGCGCATCACGCACGGGCTCGTCGAGCGCGGCGAGGCGGTCGAGCGCGCGCTTGGCGGCGCTGCCCTCCGCGAGGTCGGCGGAGGCGCTCGCCAGGTCGCAGCGGATCTTCTCGACCTCTTCGGCGCAGTACTGGAGGTTGCCGAGCAACGCGGCGAGGGGGTTGTTGATCTCGTGCGCGACGCCCACGGCGAGCGTGCCGATCGAGGCCATGCGCTCGCTGACCAGCAGCTCGCCCTTGATGCGGGTGCGCTCGGCGCGGAGCTCGGCGTCGCGCAGCTGTCGCTGCACGACGGACACGAGCTGCGACACGCTCGAGGCGGACACTGGCGGCTGTGCGCCGGGACGCAGGACCTCGAGGGCGAGGTCCTCGGTGGCCTGGTTGCCCACGATCACGAAGGGCAGCTCCGCGTGGCGCTCTCGCACGCAGGCCAAGACCTCGTTCGCGCCCAGGCCCGCGCCACAGAGGACGAGATCGAAGCGCTCTCGGCCCTCGAGCGCCTCGAGCAGCGCGTCGCGCCTGTCGATGCGGTGTGCGCGCGCGACGAAGCCCCGGCGCGTGAGCTCGCGGATCCAGCCCGAGGCCTCGACCTCGCCCGCCTCGACGACGAGGACGTTCAGCGGCCGGCCCTCGTCCTCGCGGGCGCTCGCCGAGGCGAACGTGTCCGAGCCACCCACGTGCCGCTCGCGCAGGTGCCCTGAGCGCATCGCGTCCGAGCTCAACGCATCCTCGAGGCTTCCCCGGCCGTGGAGTGGCTCGAGGGCGCGGGCGTTCGCTGGCGGCGGTGGAGCGCGGTGTTGACGGCTTCGCGCAGGATCGACGCCTCGCATGGCTTGTCGAGGATCGCAGAGGCGCCGGCCTCGACCAGCTCGCGACGACGCGCGTCGCTGACGAAGCCGGTCACGAACACCACCAGCGTCTCGGGCGCGATCTCGCGCATCCGCGCGAACGCTGCCTGTCCGTCGAGGCACGGCATGTCGAGATCCATGAGGACGAGGTCGAAGGGCTCCTTCTCGTAGGCCGCGAGCGCCTCCAGACCGTCCGCCGCGTGCGACGTGCGGTGACCGTCGCGCTCGAGGAGGCGGCAGAGGCCTCGACGCGAGAGCGGCTCGTCGTCGACCACGAGGATGCGCGCGGACGCGACGACGAGCGGCGGTGCACCGGGGCGTCGGGCCGCGAGCGGCGTGGGGATCTCGGCGCGTGCCGCAGCGATCAGGGCAGGCAGCACCACGCGGAACGTCGAGCCGACGCCCACCGCCGACTCGCAGCTCACGGTGCCGCCGTGCGCGGTCACGACGCTGAGCACCGACGACAGGCCCACACCGCCCATGCCACCGTCCGCTGCCTTGGTGGTGAAGAACGGCTCGAACGCACGCGAGCGCGTCGAGTCGTCCATGCCCACGCCGGTGTCGTGGACGAGCAGGCGCGCGTGGAGGCCTGCGACGGCGACGAGGTCGTCATCGACCTCCGAGGCGCGCGCGTGGCCGAGCGAGATGCGCAGCGTGCCGCCCGACGGCATCGCGTCGCGCGCGTTGAGGAGCAGGTTCATCACGACCTGCTGGAGCTGGCCACGATCACCGCGCACGTGGATCTGCGGGGAAACGGCGACGTCGAACACGATCGAGCGATCGAAGGTTCGACGCGCGAGCGCCACCGTCTCGTGCACGAGCATGCTGAGGTCGACCTGCACGTGCTCGGTGGCGCTGCGCCTCGCCACGGCGATGATGCGACGCGTGAGATCCGCGCCGAGCGCCGTGGCGGCGCGGAGGTCGTTGAGGCAGTCGCGGACCTCGGGGTCCGTGAGGCTCCGCGGGCCGAGCCCGAGGAGGTAGTCGGCGTTCATCAGGATGCCGCCGAGCACGTTGTTGATGTCGTGCGCGACGCCCGCGCCGAGTCGGCCGATCGCCTCGAGCTTCTGCTGGTGCTGGATGCGCTCCTCGAGCGGATCAGCGTGCGAGAAGAGGAGGACTGTCGCGCCGATCTGGAGCCTGTCGCCGAAGCGGATGGTGTTGCTCTCGACCTTCGCGCCGTTGAGCAGCGTGCCGTTGCGGCTGCCGAGGTCCGAGAGCGTCCAGGTCGTATCTCCCACGCGCTGCACCACGGCGTGGCTGCGGGAGGCGCGCTCGTCGTCGAGCACCACCCGGCACGCCGAGCCGCGCCCGATCGTGCTGTGGTCGCCGAGCGGGTAGCGCTGTCCCGGCTGCTGACCGCGGAGCACCACCAGCTGCGCCAGAGGGCGCGCCGACGATCCAACCGTGCCGACCTCGGGGCTTGCGGGAAGCTGAGCGGCCTGGAGGTTCCGAGTCGTTCGCTCGCCGTCGTCCTCACGCCGCTTGCGCGTGACCGACGTGGCGGCGCCGTCCCTCTCCGCTGGATCTTTCACGTGGGCTCCTCGCGCGACGTGACGTCCCCCAAAGCATCAACCAGGCCAGGCCCTCGGGCCCCTGCAGCAGGGTGATGCCCTGCGCTCAAGAGCGCTCGCGCCGCAGGATCGCCTCGGCGATCGCGACAGGGTCGATGTCGAGGGTCCCTTCCCTGCGCCTGCGCGCGAGATCCGCCAGGAATTGCGCGCGCTCCGGGTCGCGGCAGGCCGAGTCCGAGCGACCGAGCGGGAGCTTGCGAGGACCGGAGCTGGGGAGGCGGAGCAGGGACACCGGGTGCTGGTTCATGGGACCTCACCCGGTCTCTACGGGCGATCCTCGGCGGACTTGAGACAAATCTCTGACGCACCGTCGGACCCTTGACGCTCAGGACGGTTCGGAGGCGGCGACGCGCTCGCGGAGCGTCTTGCGGAGGTGAACCACGGACTCGGCGAGCAGCTGGCAGACGCGGCTCTCGGTGATCCCGAGGAGACGTCCGATCTCGGCCTGGGTGCAGTCGTGCTGGTAGTAGAGGCCCAGCACCTCCTGGAGGCGCGGCGCGAGCTTGGCGATCGCAGCGGCGAGGCGGCGCCGCTCCTCCGCCAGGCCGTAGAGCACGCACGCGTCGGGGTCTGCGCTCGCGAACGCATCGGGATCGCCCACCCCGAAGGCCATCGTGCCTGCGTGAGCGACGCC
>JAFLCL010000087.1 GCA_017303575.1 Deltaproteobacteria bacterium | reverse complement strand
AACCGACTGCTCAAGCGCCTCGGCGACCTCGGGTTCGAGGTGCGTGAGGTCCAAGATCGATTGGCCGCGTAGCCGCCGCCTTGCCGAGGGTCAGGTCAGTTTCTTCCTAGAGACCGAGAAACAATCGGCGCTTTCTGGGGAGCCAGCCGGCGGGGGCGAAGCCCCCTTGAGGCGCGAGCGATGGAGGAGCGAAGCGACGAAGGAGCGATGGGGGTTCCGGGGGTCGAGCCCCCGGCGCGCGCGAAGCGCGCAGAAACTCAGTTGTCCGCGGCGCAGGCGCCGCGAGATGGGGGCGCTGCCCCCAAACCCCGTACGACAGTTCGAGAGCTCGAAACGATTGTTTCTCGCTCTCTCAGTACGCGCTCATCGGCCCGACATCGAGCACCGTGTGCCCGCGACCCTCGAGCATCTGCCTCGCGACCGCGCTGCGCCCGCCCGAGCGGCAGTAGACGACGACGTCGGAGCCCCTGGGCAGCTCGGCCAGGCGGTTCGCGAGCTCCTGCACCGGGATGTTGCGCGCTCCCTGGAGGTGGCCCTCGGAGAACTCCCCGGGCGTGCGGACGTCGAGCAGGACGGCCCCGGCGGCCACGCGGCGACGCGCCTCTTCGTTCGATGTGTTGCGGCTGAAGAAGGAGAACATGAGGAGCCTCCGGGTCCCGCCTGCTCCGCCGTCGAGAGGACGGTCGTGGGGGACGAGGGGACGTCTGCGACGCGCGTGCCATCCGGCCGCTTGCGGAGCGATCTCACGAAACGCGCCGCGAAGGCGGCCCTCGGTGGAACATCGCGAAACACACCGTGAACACGTGATGTGACGTTTCAGGTCGTCGCACCTGAGGCCATCACGGGTCCGTGGCGCGGATTCGGGCACGCTCGTTGCGATGCCCGAGGCGCTCGCCCGGACGGGCGGGCTCACCGACCGACTCACGGAGGCTCGTTCCATGTTCACCACCTTCTCCACGCGCAGCCGCGGGCTCGCCGTCCTCGTCACCTGGAGCGTCACGACGCTCGGCTTCGCCGCTGCTGGCTGCGGGAGCCAGAGCAACGAAGCCTCGCAGGCTCGGACCGAGGTGCGGCGCGACCCCCATGCGCTCGTCGCGGACGGCGCGACGCTCCTCGACGTGCGCACGGCCGAGGAGTTCGCCGCGGGACACCTGGAGGGTGCCGTGAACATCCCCGTCGATCAGGTCGAGGCACGCCTGCCCGAGATCCCCCGTGACCGACCCGTCGTCGTCTACTGCCGCTCGGGCGCCCGCTCGAGGAACGCGGCGAGCGTGCTCCGTCGCAGCGGCTACGACGTCGAGGACCTCGGCTCGATCGACCAGTGGTGAGCGTCGGACGCTGCGCCGGCGCTGGGCACGTCCCTCGCCACGCCCTGTCCTGCTGAGGCACGCTCGGGCCGTGCGACGACCCGTCGACGAGCTGGAGCTGGCCACCCGCGCGCGTGAGGAGGGCGACGTCGCGACGTCTCGCGCGTGGGTCCTCTCGCACCTCGCAAAACACGGCGACGCGCCAGATGCCCGTGTCTTTCTGGGATCGCTCGCGCACCTCGAGGGTGACCTCGACGAGGCCGTGCGCTGTCATCGCCGCGCGCTCTCCCTTCGACCCGATCACGCGCCGGCGCACGCCTCGCTCGCCGTCGCGCTCGCGCAGCGTGGTGAGCTCGCGACGGCGCGTGCTCACCTCGAGGCCTCGCTCGAGGGTGAAGGGCTCGACGACGTCGCGTGGCTCCGCGCGGAGCGTCAGCGCGCGTCGCTCGCGCTCGGTGGTGATGCCCTGCCGCACGAGCGCGTCGCGACACCGATGCTCGCGCGATCTGTCCGCGCGCCTCGACGCATCACGGCGCACGGAGAGACCATCGCGTGCTCGATCGCCTCGCTGCGTGATCACGTCGCGCGTGCGAGGACGATCGTCGTGCTCAGTGGCGCGGGCGTCTCTCGCGCGAGCGGCCTCGAGACCCGCAAGGAGCTGTGGCAGCGCTTCGTGCGCGACGATGCCGTGAGCGCCGTGCGCTTCCGCGAGTCTCCCGAGGTGCTCTGGCGGGTGGTGCGTGCGTTCTGGGGCGAGGAGGATCACCCGCCCAACGCCGCGCATCTCGCGATCGCGCGGCTGCCTTCGCTGTCGGCGATCGTCACGCAGAACGTCGACTCGCTGCACCAGCGGGCGGCCGACGCGGCGGGACGAACGACCGAGATCCTCGAGCTCCACGGCACCCTGAAGCGCACGCGCTGCCTCGCGTGTGCTCGCGAGCACGGCGATGCGACCGTGCTCGCACGGAGAGACGTGCTCCCGCCGACCTGTGCGTGTGGCGGCGTGATCCGGCCCGACGTCGTGCTCTTCGGCGAGCGAGCGCGGCATCTCGAGCGGGCGATCGCGCGCGTCGAGCAGGCGGATCTCGTGATCGTGGTGGGCTGCGCCATGGACGTCTCGCCCGCGAGCGAGCTACCCGTGCTCGCGTCGCGCGCTGGCGCCACGATCATCGAGATCAAGCGCACGCCGTCGCGCCTGTGCCAGATGATCCCCGTCCTCCACGTCGGAGGCCCCGCCGAGCACGTGCTCGCGCGGCTCGAAGGAGACGATCGATGAGCAAGAAGATCGAGGTGCACGACGTGGTCGTCGAGCTCGGCGAGTCCAGCGAGGGCGAGCTGCTCGAGCCCCGGTTCGTCGTCGGAGACGTCGTCGAGAAGAACCAAGTGCTGGTCGAGGTGGACGCGGGGAAGGTGACGATCGAGCTCGTCGCGCCCGTGAGCGGCCGCGTGCTCGAGATCGCGCCGGGCGGGCCCGTGACGCGCGGCGCGGTGGCGGTGCGCATCGAAGAGATCGCCGATGCACACAAGCTCGCGACGTTGCGCGAAGCGGCCAAGGTGCGGCACGAGCTCTCGGCGCGCGCGGCCGCCGAGAAGCCGGTCCGGACTCCCGTCCACCGCGGGCCTCTCGTGAAGACGCTCCTCGTGAAGATCGGTGAGGTCGCCCGCGACGTGGATCTCCGTCCGCTCGACACACGCATCGCCGCTCTCACGCGGGTGACGCACGCGGAGGGTGCGGCGCATGCAGTGCGTGTCGCGCGTGCGCTCGCCGTCGCGCCGGACCTCGTGCCGTCTCGGCCGCTGGGCGTCGCGTACGTCTCGGTGCGCGCGGGGATCGAGACGCGCACGAACCTCTCTGTCGCGATCCATCACGACGAGGGCGAGGTCACCGAGCTCGTTCAGGAGCTCGATCCGATCGACGCCGTCATCGTTCGCTTCCGCGACACCGTCACGCGCGTGGGGCTTCCGATCGTGACCGCGGGCGTGACCACGGTCCTGATCGGCGCGCCTCGGATCGTCCCGTGTCTCGACGCGGGTGGTGCAGTGACGCTGGCGCCGCGTGCCGAGGTCACGCTGAAGCTGGCGCGCGAGCCGGGCCTCTCTCAGCGCGTGCTCGCGGCCCTCGCGGAGCAGCTCGAGCGGCCCTGAGCCATGCGTCGGAATGGCGTCCTGTCAGGGCCTTTCAGGTCTTGTCAGCACCGCCTCGCGCATCGCTCTCGTAGGGTCCGGACGACCGCTCTCGGGGCGGCCCAAGGAGAGTCGTCATGGTCCGGAGCCAAGTCCGTTCGTTCGCGTCGTCGAGCCTCGCGTCACAGTCCACCTCACGAACGGCAGGGAAGCTCGCTCGGTCGCTCGTTCCGATCGGTGTCCTCCTCCTGCTCGTCTCGGGATGCTGCTTCGGCAGCCTGCCGGGCATGTCGGCGCCCGATCCGTTCACCGTCTGTCAGCGCGCCTCCGCCATCCACACCGCGCGCTACGTCGACGCCCCTTCGAGCGAGATCACGCGTGTCGAGAGCGAGTGCGTCACGCAGCTCGTCTCGTCGCAGGGCGCGGCGCCCGACGACTACAACACGCTCGCCCAGTGCGTGATGGCCATCGACGTTCCGGTCGGCGCGCCCGCTGCCGAAGCTGCCGAGGCCGCGCTCGGAGCCTGTCAGGTGCCGGGCCAGCTCGTGGTGGTGGCGAGCTGCGCCAACGACATGGGTGTGTGCTCGGAGTGGTCGGGCTCGACGTGGTTCAGCTTGGGCTTCGACAACGCCAGCCGCGCGGCTGCCGCGCCGAGCAACTCGTCCCCGGCTGCGCGTCGACGTTTCGAATGGGGCAGGCGTGCTCGCTCACCGGCGTGTTCGGCCGCTGCGTCGCGCCGGATCGCACGACGTACTACTCGAACGCCGGCAACGCCGCGCTCGTGCAGGACGCGTGCAGCTTCATGAACGGCACGTGGGTCGCGATGTGATCACGGCGTGACCGACGTTGGCGGGCGGTGTCCGTACGAGTACGTTCGCGCTCGGCATGGATGCACTCTTCTGGCACCGCCTGCAGTTCGGTTTCACGATCGCGTACCACTATCTCTTTCCGCAGCTGACGATGGGGCTGGCGCTCCTCCTCGTCGTGATGAAAGGGATCTCGCTGCGATCGGGGCGTGAGGAGGACGATCGCATCGCGGACTTCTGGATCCGCGTCTTCGGCCTCAACTTCGTCTTCGGCGTCGTGACGGGCATTCCGATGGAGTTCCAGTTCGGGACGAACTGGGCGCGGTTCTCGGAGTACGCCGGGGGCGTCATCGGCCAGACCCTCGCGATGGAGGGAACGATCGCGTTCTTTCTCGAGTCGACCTTTCTCGGCCTGCTGGTCTTCGGGAAGAACAAGCTCTCGCCGCGTGCCCACTTCGCGAGCGCCGTCGCCCTCTTTCTCGGGAGCTGGCTCTCGGGCTATTTCATCGTCACCACGAACGCGTTCATGCAGCACCCCGTGGGCTACGCGGTGGCTGACGACGGGCGGCTCGTGGTCGAGAGCCTCGGCGCGCTCCTCACGAACGAGTGGGCGATCCTGGAGTACGCACACACGATGATGGCGAGCGTCGTGACGGCGTCGTTCGTCGTGAGCGCCGTGGCGAGCTTCTGGCTCTTGCGCGGCATGCACGTCGAGGTCGCGAAGCGGACGCTGCGAACGTCGCTCGCCGCGGGGCTCGTGTCGAGCCTGCTCGTCGCCTTCCCGACGGGGGATCTCCAGGCCAAAGCCGTCGCGTCCTATCAGCCAGTCGCGCTGGCAGCGATGGAGGGGCGCTTCGAGAGCGGTGAGATGGCGGAGATCACGCTCATCGGACAGCCCAACGTGGCAGAGCGCCGGCTCGACAACCCGATTCGCGTGCCCGGTGCCCTGTCGTTCCTCGCGATGGGGACGTTCCACGGCAACATCCGGGGTCTCGAGGAGTTCCCCGAAGACGAGTGGCCCCAGAACATCGAGCTCCTCTATTACTCGTTCCACGTGATGGCAGGCCTGGGAACGTTGATGATGGCGCTCATGGCGCTGTCGGTGCTGCAGCACGTGCGAGGCAAGCTCGCTGCCTCGAGAGGTCTCCTCTGGACTCTCACGCTCGCGTTCCCGTTTCCGTACATCGCGACGACGGCAGGGTGGATGACTGCGGAGCTCGGCCGCCAGCCGTGGCTCGTGTATGGCCTCTTCCGAACGGCAGATGGCGCCAGTCCGCACGTGCACGCGGGCAATGCCATCTTCTCGCTCGTCGGCTTTGCAGGGCTCTATTTCGTGCTCGGCCTGCTCTATGTGTTCTTGATGTTGCGCGAGGTCTCCCACGGCCCGGCCGCACCGAAGAAGGCCTCGAACGAGGTCACGGAGCCAGTCTCGTCGGGCACGAGCGCGGACGCACACGAGGAGGCCAGTCATGGCTGACGTGTGGTTCGTCATCGTGTGTGTGCTGCTCGTCGGCTACGTCGTCCTCGACGGCTTCGACTTCGGAGCGGGCGTGCTCCATCGCATCGTGGCGCGCACCGACGCCCAGCGTCGCGAGGTGATCGCCGCGATCGGCCCGTTCTGGGACGGGAACGAGGTGTTCCTGCTCGCCGCCGGTGGTGCGCTCTTCCTCGCCTTCTCGCGCGTGCTGGCGGTGGGTCTGTCGGGCCTCTACCTCGCGGTGATGTTGGTGCTGTGGGGGATCCTCCTCCGCGGCATCAGCCTCGAGCTGCGCAGTCACTTGCGCGACTCGATGTGGCGCTCGTTCTGGGATGTCGTCTTCCAGCTCGCGAGCGGCCTGCTGGCGCTGCTCTTGGGCGTGGCGCTCGGCTGTGTGCTCCGCGGATTCCCGCTCGGGGAGGACGGCTACTTCGGCCTCGAGCTGTTCTCGTTCGAGTCCCCGACCCGCGGCCTGGGCGTCATCGACGCTTACACGCTCTTCACGGGGCTCTTCGCGCTGCTCCTGATCACGCAGCACGGAGGTCGCTTCCTCGCGATGCGCACGAGGGGCGAGGTCGCTGCGCGCAGCAAGTCGGTCGCACAGCGACTGACCGTCCCCGTCGCGATCGCGTGGGTCGTCGTGACCGGCCTGACGTACGTGTTCGCGCGCCCCGCCGCGGCGACGTTCGCCGATCGACCGTGGGCCTGGCCGCTCGTGCCGATCGCAGCAGGGGCCCTCTACCTCGGCTGGTACTTCGGTCGCAGCGAGGCCGCGGGCCGCGCCTTCCTCGCGTCGTGCGCGGCGATCGTCGCGCTCCTCGGGATCGCCGCGACCAGCATGTACCCCGTGCTCCTGCGCTCCACGACGGACGCGCCCGCGCTCGACGTGACCAACGCCGCGAGCCCCGACACCACGCTCGGCCTCGGCCTCCGTTGGTGGTTCTTCGCGTTCGCGTTGGTCGTCGGCTACTTCGTCAACCTCGCGCGGATCCACCGCGGTCCTGCGACGCCTTACGGAGAGGGCGGCGATCACGACGCGGAAGAGCCGAGTGCGGCGCACCACGAGTGATGGCGGTCTCCCTCGAGATCGCGCCTCGACTCGATGCGTGCCGCTCTCGCCCACGAGAACGTGAGGGTGCTCAGAGCAGGTCGGGGATCGGTCCTCTGCTCACGCCCTCGGCCGTGTAGCCCACGTGCCCGACGTCCGTCGCGCCGAAGGCGTGCATGAGGCTCGTGTAGAGGTTGTTGGTCGCCATCGGCGAGCTGTCCCAGAGGTTCTCGGGATCGACGAAGCTCATCATGCGACCGAGCGGCACGCCGGCGCCGAGGCTGCCCGCGAGGATCGCCTGCACGCTGTTCTTGTTGTGGCCCGCGCCGTAGCCGAAGTCGGTGCTCCACAGGATCGTGGTGTGATCGAGCATCGAGCCACCGAGCATCGAGCCATCGCCCATCGGCTCGGGCGTGGTGTCGAGCTTCGTGAGCAGCTCGGCGAAGCGCTCCGCATAGAAGCGGTAGCCGTCGACGAGGCCCGTGATGCCGCGCATCGCCTCGCCCGAGTGCACCATCTCGTGCCAGTTCGCGTAGCCGCCGAGGTAGGGGGCGAAGAGCGCAGGGTCGTGGTCGTCGGTCCACTCGATCGTGACGACGGGTGTCATGTCGCAGCCGAACGCGGCGATCGTCAGATCGAACATGTCGTTCGCCGAGCGAGTCCACTCCGCGTTGTGGTCGTACGTGGCCGGGCGGCCCGGCGCCTCACACGCAGCACGCGTGGCCGAGAGGCGCGTCTCGATCTCGTCGAGGTGCGCGGCGTGGCGGTCGAGACGATCGCGATCTTCGTTCGGCAGGCGCGCGCGCAGCGAGCCGAAGCTCTCGCGCACCGCGTCGAGCGAGCGCAGGCGTCGACGGCGACGACGCGCGACGTCTTCGTCCGGCAGGGCGAGGCTCGCAAAGCTCGCGTTCCACACCGTGAGCGGATCACCCTCGGACTCGACCGGCTCGTTCGCGGCGCTGAGGAAGCGGCCCATGCGCGCGGTGTTCCCGACCGCGAGGTGAAGGGGCGATCGATGACCGGGCGCGCGGATGCGATCCCACACGAGCTGATCGATCGAGGCGCCGCCGCGGTCGGGCACCGCGCACAGGCCTCCGGCCATCGCGCTCTGGTGGCCATCCCCCATGCTCGCGTTGCCTGCCTTGCTGTCGATGCCGCGCAGCACGACGAGGCGATCGCGGAACGCAGCGACGGGCTCGAGGATCGGGCCGAGGGTGAAGTCCGTCGCGCTCGTCCCGGGGGTCGCGAGCTGGTTCCACTGCGTGCCCTGTCCTTGGTGCCACACGAGGAAGCGACGCGGCACGCCTGGCGCTGCGCGCGCGGTGCCGTGGATCGACTCGAGGAAGGGCAGGGCGAGGATCGTCCCGCCCACACCCGCGAGGAACGCGCGACGGCCCGAGACGAACGCGCCGGTCTTGTGTCGCTGGACGCTCATCGGATCCTCCGCGCGCGGAACGCCTCGCTCGTCGCGATCGCGACGAGGAGCTCTCGAATGTCGCCGTCGCTCTCCGCGAACCGAGCCGTGATCTGATCGATCGCGCAGTCGTCGATCGCCGCGTCGTCCGCGATTCGGCTCAGCACGCGTCCCTCGGCGTAGCCGAACACCTGACGCGCGAAGCAGCTACGCACGACCGGGCTCGTCGCGAGCGCATCGGACACCGAGGCGCCGCCGTTCACGGGCACGTCGAGCGCACCGTCGAAGCTCCGCACCCGTCCACTCGCGTCGACGTCGAGATCGTTCTCGTCGGTCTCGCGGTGTGCGCCCACGGCGTCGAAGTCCTCGAACGCGAAGCCGATCGGATCGATGCGATCGTGGCAGCCCGCGCACACGGGATCGGCGCGGTGTGCGGTGAAGCGCTGGCGCGTGGTGCGCGTGGGATCCTGCGGCGGCGAGGTGACCGCGAGGCCGACCGGAAGCTCCATGTCCTCGCAGAGGACCTGACGAATCACAGTCACGCCGCGCAGCACGGGCGCAGGCTCCGTCGCGCCCGCGTGCCCTGCCAGGAAGCCCGAGAGGTTGAGGATGCCGCGGCGCTCGGGGCCGAGGCTCGCACGGCCGCTCGTGGTGCCCATCGCCGGAGTGGCCGTGCCGTAGAGGCTGGCGAGCTGCGCATCGACGACGGCGAAGTCCGCCGACAGCAGCGTCTCGAGGCGCGCGTCGTCGTTCATCACCTCGGTCACGAAGAGGCCGTGCTCGCTCGCGATGGAGGACTGCATGCCGCCTGCCCACGCAGGGAAGGTCGCGGGGTCTTTGGTCATGCCGCGCACGCGGTGGAGCTCGAGCCAGTCTTCGACGAAGCCGATCATCATCGTGGTCGTGCGTGGATCCTCGACCATGCGACGCGCGGCGATCTCGACGTCCTCGCGCGTGCCGAGACGGCCCTCTTCCGCAGCAGTGCGCAGCGTCGCGTCGGGGGGCTCGTTCCAGAGGAAGTACGACAGGCGCTCCGCGACGCCGTGATCGGCAAGGCGGATCACGCCGTCTTCCTCCGCCTCGAGGTCGACGGTGAGGTAGTGCAGCTGCGGGCTCGCGAGGATCGCCTCGACGACGCCGATCACGCCTTCACGCACCGAGAGCGCTTCGTCGATCACGAGGTCGGCGTAGAGCGAGGTGAAGATCACGCGCTCGTCGTCACGCACCGGTCTGCGAAACGCGCGGGATCCGAGGTCGTCGACGTACGTAGCGATGCACGCGTCGGTCTCGCTCGCGGTCGGCGTGCAGCCGAGCAGCGTCGCCACGTCCTCGGGGACCACACGCTCTGCGATGTCGGAGGCCGAGTCGGCGAGCGTCACGGCGCCATCGCGGCTCACCTCGCCGAGCACGGCGTCGGTGCGGTACCCGCGTCGGTAGAGGGCGCGCGGGAAGGGAACATCCGTCGAGGTGCCGGCGCCGAAGAGGCCATCGAGCGTGGCCTGCCACTGCGTCTCGGTGAGACGCCTCAGCGGCGCCGCGCCAGGCGAAGGATCCATGCAGACGGGCTCGGGCCCCGGCGTCGGTCTGGGATCGCCCGGCCGGATGGGACCCGCGTCGAGGTCACCGACGCAGGCCGAACCGACCGCGGACGTGACGCCGAGAAGGGCCAATCCGCCGACGAAGCGCGTGATCCGGAGCTTCACGTGGCATCGGTACCGCGACCTCTCGCAGACGGCTCACGGGGCGATGCCATGTGTCACGGCGATGGAACGAAGATGCCGGTGAGCGCCGCGGCGACGCCGCTCGCGGCTTCGTCGGGCTGCGCGCAGTCGCAGATCACGCACGGCGAGTGGTAGGCGCGCGACACGCGCGCGTAGAGCGTCTCGTCGCTGCTGTAGCCGCCTTCGTCTTGGCCGAGCACGAGCTCGGCACCATCGGTCGCGATCGTGACCTCGCGCAGCTCGCCGCAGCCCGTCGAGCAGCGCGTCGCGCTCGCGCTCACCTCGATCGCCTCGCTGCGGCCCGACACGAGATCGCCGACGAGGAGATCCAGCGTCCCGCCGCATCCCGCGCAGCGCCGTGCGTCGATCACGTGCAGGGCGGCGTAGCTCGCGCCGTCGGTGTCGAGCGTGCCCGTTGCGCTCGCGCTCGCACCGCCCACGCGGGCGAGCCCATCGCCCACGTGGCCCACCACGAGATCGAACTCGCACGTGCCGTCACACGCCGCGAGGTGGATGCGTACGCCATCCTCGCTCGGCTCGCTGTCGATGCCGAGGAACGTGACGGGGCCGCCCATGGGCAGACCCGGCTCGAAGCGCAGCGTGGGTCGCGCCCCCGGCACACACGCCGCGTCCGCGCGCGACGCTGCATCGGTCGCGACCGTGGCATCGGGCCCTGGGGCCACGAACGCATCGGTGCCGGGCGCGACGAACGCATCGAGCCGCGCAGGCAGTGCATCGTTCAGGGGACCCGCGTCGTCTGCCCGCTCGTGGGACATGCAGGCCGTGAGGAAGACGAGGCAGGAGAGGGCGATCGTGCGTGACATGGGCACCTCGTGAGCAGATCGCGTGCCGGGCTCACGCTGGCACAGTGCTCCTGCGCGGGCGGGCTTCCCCATGAGACTTCGCCTCCTCACAGCTCCCGGAAGAGGACCTTGCTCTTGCGGCGCCTGTCGTAGCGAGCGCGTCGTGCGGGAGGTAGCTCCGTCCAGCGCACGGGCTGAAACCCTCGCTCGCGGAAGAAGTGCGCGGTCTGCGTGGTGAGCACGAAGAGGTGCGAGAGACCCTGTGCGCGCGCGCGATCTGCGAGGTACTCGACGATCGCCTCGCCTCGCCCGGCCTCGCGGTAGGTGCCATCCACAGCGAGACAGTAGAGCTCCCCGACCTTGCCGCGCCCTTCACGTGGATCGTCGAAGGTCTCGAGCGCTGCGCACCCGATGACCATGCCGTCGCGCTCGACGACGACGAAACGATCGATCTCGTGCTCGAGCGTCTCCTGGCTGCGCCTCACGAGGATGCCCGCCTCCTCGAGCGGCGCGAGGATGCGAAGCAGGCCTCCGATGTCCTCGAGCTTCGCCGGCCGCAGACCCTCGTACTGTTCGGCGGTGACGAGCGTGCCGCGGCCCTCGCGCGTGAAGAGCTCCTGCAGCACGGCGCCGTCGGCGCGTCGCTCGACGAGGTGCACGCGACGCACGCCCTCGCGACACGCACGCGCGGCCGCGAGCAGGTGCTTGGCGGTGTCGGGATGCAGGTGCTTGCCGCCGCGCGCGAGCTCCTCCGCCTCCGCGGGCTTGAGCTGCTGCAGCAGGCGTCCGCGTCGATCGACAGCGCCCTTGCCCTCGACGAGCGAGATGAGCTTGTCGGCCTTGAGCGCGGCGGCCGCAGCCGCGGCGACTTCGTGCGAGCTGAGGTTGAACGCCTCGCCCGTCGGTGAGTAGCCGAGGGGCGAGAGCAGCACGATCGCGCCCGAGTCGAGGCGCTGCTGGATGCCCTCGGTGTCGATGCGTCGCACGCCACCGGTGAACTGGAAGTCGATGCCGTCGCGCACGCCCCACGGCCGGGCGATCACGAAGTTGCCGGATGCGACACGCAGCCGCGCGTGCTCCATCGGCGAGCTCGGAAGGCCCATCGAGAAGAGGCCCTCGATGCGTCCGCGGATCGATCCGACGGCGTCACCGACGCAGCTCATCGTCGCGCGATCGGTGACGCGCAGCCCTTGATGAAAGCGCAGCGGGATCTTTCGCTCGCGCATGCGGCGCTCGATCTGGGGCTTGCTGCCGTGCACCAGGACGAGCCGCACGCCGAGCGAGTGCATCAGCGCGAGGTCGGTCACGAGCTTGGGGAAGTCCGCGTCGATCACGGCCTCGCCGCCGAACATCACGACGAACGTGCGACCACGGTGCGCGTGGATGTACGGCGCCGACGCGCGGAAGAACTCGACGAACGGGCTCGGTGGCGCGGGCGCTCGCACGCGCTTGGGCTTGTCGGCGGGGGGCGCGCTCTCGAGGTGGTCGGAGAGGTGCAGCTCGTCTTCGTCGCTCACGCGCGCGGACTCTCGCATGTTCGGACGCTTCCGGGCGATGCTGCCGCGATGAACGCGAAGCAACGGAGCGGCTCGGGGGCCGGTGGACGACGAGGGCGCACGTCCGCCCCGAAGAAGGTGAAAGAAGCCAAGGCCAAGAAGGCAGACCGAGCGGTCGCCTTCGGGGGTGCGACCCCCAAGAGGTCGGCGTCGTCGAAGTCGCGCATCGCGAAGTCGCGCACCGCCAGGTCGCCCGCATCGACATCGTCGGCATCGAAGGCCCGCGCGTCGAAGTCGTCCACCTCGCCGCCTGCGAAGTCGTCTGCGACGTCGTCGACCACCAAGTCTTCGACCACGAGGTCGTCGACCACGAAGTCGTCGAACACCAAGTCGCCCATCGCGAAGTCGTCCATCACGAAGGCGCGCGAGTCGAGCGCAATGCCCGTGAAGGCTCCGAAGACGCCGCGCCTGCGGGGCTCGGCGGGCAAGAAGATCCTCGCCGATCTCGGCATCAGGAACGAGGAGCTGCACGCGTTCCTCCCCGCCGATGCGCCGAAGTGGCTGCGGGGTGTGTTCTGGTGCCAGCTCGATCTGGCCTCGCCGCTCGAGACGATCGCGGCGCACTTCGAAGGTCGCTACGACGTCTCGATCGAGGACAGCTTGCGCTTTCCGCCCGACGCGCCCGCCGAGGGCATCTCGGTCCGCACGCTGACCGTGCGCCCCAAGGGCCATTACTGCGCGTACAGCTTCTTCACGAAGCGCGACGAGCAGTACGGCGCGGAGGGCAGCTACCAGCTCGAGGTGAGCTTCCGCGAGATGGGCGCGCAGTGGGGATCGAACCGCGCTGTCTACGAGCGGTTCAAGGCGATCGAGCTGCCGCCGCTCGGCGCCACGAACGTGCGCGAGCTGACCGAGTAGCTCACGCCTTTCGACAGAAACGTCCGACGAGCTGTGCGATCAGATCCACCGCGCGTGGGATCGAGGCGAGCTCGATGCGCTCGTTCGGCTGGTGCGCGACGGCGATGTCGCCAGGCCCGAGCACGATCGAGCGCATGCCCGCGGCGTTGAAGAACGGCGCCTCGGTGCCGAACGACACCGAGCCCGCGGCGTGGCCGGTGAGCTCCTCCGCGGCGCGTACGATGTCGGCGCTGGCCTCGGTCTCGAACGGCGGCACCGGCTCGTGCAGCGGGCCCGCCTCCATCACGAGCTCGAGGCCTGCGATCGCGGCGAGCACACGACGGTGCAGCTCTCCGCGGACCTGATCGACGTCGAGTCCCGGGATCACACGGATGTCGTGCTGCATCTCGCAGTGCGCGCAGATGCGGTTGGGGTTGTCGCCACCCTTGATGTTGCCGAGGTTCATCGTGGTGGTGGGCGGCGTGAGGTCGTCGCGGAGGTGGGTGCGATCGAGCTCGTCGCGGTAGGCCACGAGCGCGTTCATCGCGCGGCGCATGCCCTCGAGCGCGTTCCTTCCGAGCGACGGATCGCTCGAGTGGCCCGAGCGTCCGGTGAGCGCGATCGACTCCATCGAGACGCCCTTGTGCAGGCGGATCGGCGCGAGGTTCGTGGGCTCGCCGATGATCGCGTGGCGCGCCTTGGGCATGCCGCGCTCGACGAGCGCGCGCACGCCGCTCATGCCGCACTCTTCGTCGGCGGTCGCGAGGATGATGAGCGGCTCGCTCAGCGCGCTGGCCTCGAAACGACGCGCGGCCTCGATGGCCACCGCGAAGAAGCTCTTCATGTCGGCGCTGCCGAGGCCGTAGAGGAAGCCGTCGCGCTCGGTCGCGCGGAACGGATCGCTCTGCCACTTGCCCTGATCGAAGGGCACCGTGTCGGTGTGCCCCGAGAGCACGAGCCCGCCGGGCCCGCGGCCCTTGGTCGCCACGAGGTTCGCCTTCTTGCCGTCGCCCGTGACGTCGAGGATCTCGACCGCGAAGCCTTCGTGCTCGAGCCACTCGGCGAGCAGATCGACCACCGGTCGGTTCGGCATGTCGAGCTCTGGCACGACGGCGCTCACCGACGGCGTCGCGATCAGGCGTTCGATGCGTTCACGGATCTGCATGCGCGCATCGTATGCTGACCGATGCCTCCGAGCCGCGCGGAAGGCGCGAACGAGAAAGTAGGCAACCCGTGGGACGAGCGAACGAGAAGGGCGGCATGAACGATCACTCCGCTCCCGCTCCGACTGCTCCCAAGAAGAAGCCCACCCGCAGCTCGGCCAAGAAAGCCTCGAGCAAGCGCGCGGGCCCCGACACCTCGCGCGATCCGCGAGAGACACCGCTGCCCAAGCGTGACCTCGAGGAGACGCTCGCGCGCTTCCTCGACACCATCGAGCACCCCGTGCAGCGCGCGATCGCGCCGCATGCGATCCACGCGCTCGTCGTGTTCGGCGAGATCCACCGGAGGCCCTCGCGCTCGCTCACGTTCGGGTGGATCGATCCTCGGCTGGCCATCGAGGCGACCCCCATCGACGACGAGCACCCGGCCGAGCTCGCGTCGTTCTACTTCGCGGTGCTCGCGGCCTTCTATCGCTTCCGCGCGAACGAAGGCGCGCTCGACCGCGAGGCCGCCGATCGCATCGCGGGCGTCTACCTCCAGGCCTCCATCAGCCTCGCGCACATCGACGAATCGCCCCAGAAACGCGCACGATCCTGAGGCTTCCGCCGATCGGTGGCTCGTAGCGCTCGACGCGCGCCGAGTCACCGAGGCATGCTCGTCGTCATGTCAGGGGCATGTGCGACGTGTGGGGCGGCGATCGATCCGAGCGCCGCGAGCTACTCCGAGAGCGGCGATCTCATCTGCAAGCGCTGCGAGGCATTGCAGACGATCCACACCGGCGACAAGCGGGCCGGGGACGCGATCTTCGGATCGGCGATCGCGGCGTTCGTCCTCGGTCTCTTCTCGCTCGGCTGTAACCCGTGGTTCCTCGCGTCGCTCTCTGCGATCGGCGCCGGCATGGGCTCGATCACTACGATGCTCCGTCACCCCGAGTACCGAAAGACGCTGGGCGAGGGTCGATGGATCGCGGCCTGGGTGCTCTCCGTGATCGGCATCTGCCTCGGCCTCGTCTACCCCGCGCTCCTGATCCTCGGCGTCCTCCTCGTCGGCGCTGCGGCCGCGACGCAGTGACCAGGGAACGGTGGCGCGCGCGATCGATTGCGGTGTCGGCCTCCAGCGGTGCGATCGCTTGGGAGGCCGGCTCGCCATGTTGGGCGTCCTCGTCATCGACCTCGAGCCGCGCGCTCACGGAGTGCCGATTCGTCGCACGTCGATGTCTTCGAACTCACTCCCCATGCGACTGAGCTCCCCCGGAGCGAGCGCGACGAGGATGCCAAGATCGACGCCACCGTACTCGTCCGTCGCGACCGTCGCGACCTCGCTCCATCCGCCCTCGACCCAGCGGTAGATGACCGCCCTCGTGTCGCGCACCACACGCCCGCCACCGCCGCCGGGGCCCGCCCACGATCCGCCCGAACCGCCACGAGAATCCTCGGCGGCATGCCGATCGGTCACGGCGATCCACACATCGCCGCTCGGGCCGAGCACCACCTCCACGTCGCTGTAGTCGAAGGCGAGGTCCGGGTCGCTCGGCGCGCTCCATGTGTGCCCCTCGAGCGGAAGCGGGTGGGTCCTTTCGATGCGCTCGAGCCCCTCCCACGTGGTGAGTGTGATCTGAGCATCGCCTCGCGGCGTGCCATCCGGCGCTCCGTTCGGGAAGCCCTCGACCCACACGACCCGCCCGTCCACCGTGCGATGCTCCGACGCGCCGTCGTACCTGGGTCCCTCGACCTCCGACCACACCCCATCGACTCGGAGGAAGCGCTCGTACGCCGACGCCACCATGACATGACCGTCGTGACACGCGAGGTGGGGGCCCAGGACATCCGACGGATTCGGGACGAGCTCGAAGGTCGCGTCACGCCGGACGAACAGGCGGACGTCTCCACTGCCAGGAGCGAATGCCGAGGCCCACGTCTCGCCGCCACAGCGCACCGCGCTCCACAGGGCCAGGAGGTCGGAGCCGATCGAGATCTCGGTGAGACGCCACGCCGTTCCGTCCCACTCCGCGATCGTGTCAGTGGCGAGGATCATTGCGTCCTCTGCTCCGCCCACCCACGCGGGATGAGGTCGCTCCGAGGCATCGAAGGGATCGGGCAGCGCGCGCGTCACGCCGTTCGACCAGAGGCGCACCTCGGTACCATCCGTGTAGAGAACCGAGGATGGTCCGACGACGCGCTCGTCGACGAAGCCGTCTGCAGGGGGGACGAATGTGGGCGGGGTCGAGCAGGCGGCGAAGAGCGTGACAGTTGCCGCGAGCGTGGCGAAACGTTGCGTGTGGGCCATGCTCGACATGAAGCAGTCGTCGTGCCGACCCGTGACGACGGTGGAGCCGCGAAACGCGGAGGGAGCGTCGGGCGAGTGTGCATGTCGTTGCGCATGCTGTGCACGAGCTCGCTCCGCTCGTGGCCATGGTGGCCCAGCGCGACCTGGTAGCGAGCTGCACGCGTGCCGACGCACCCACGTCGGGGACGATGCGGGTGTACACGATCAGGGCACGGCCGGGCGCACGGTCTGTTGTGCGCGGACGACTGACGCGGGGGCGATCGCTTCGGCGTCGCCTGCGCGACGAGGCCTTCGCGACTGGAAGAACCAGTTCACCGCGGGGAGCTGTCGCTCGCGGCGCGCGATGCACATCGAGATCGCCTCGAGCGTGCCCGCGAGGTTGCGAGGACCGCCGGGCCACTCGGCGATGACGGGCGCGAACAGCGTCGAGACGGCCGTGCGCTCCTCCACGGTGCAGAGCCCACCGAACGTCCACGGCACGTAGCCCAGGCGCGTCGTCGCCAAGCGCTCGCGCAGCGCGGGCAGGTGCCCCGACACCCACGACAGCGCGCGACGGCGACCTTCGGGCGTCTCGGCCTGGATGCCCATCGGGATGCCGAGCTCGTTCACGCGCAGGCGCGGATCGAGCGTCAGGTCGAGCGCGCGCTCGGCGAGCGTCGGTGTCTCGACGCTCGCGAGCGCGGCGAAGAGACGCGTGCGCACGGTGCCGTCGTCGCTCGCGACGGCGAGGCCGAGCACGTGATCGAAGAACGCCACCTGCTCTGCGCTCAGCGCGTTCGTCTCGCACGTCTGACCGCGCGGGCACGGCGCCTCGTGGAGATCGTTCACCGCCGCGATCGTCACCACGCCGAGCAGCTCGGCCTGCACCGCCTCGGGGTGCAGCTGACCATCGGCGCTGCGGCCGGTGCCGCGACCCACGTAGGCCTGACCGAGCTGTGATGCGCGCGCGAGCACCGCCGGGTCGCGCGCGATGCGCGCCATGAACGATGCGAGGTCGCGACGAAGCAGGCGATCGTCGCCGCGCTCTCCACGCCGCGCCGTCCAGCCCAGGCGCTGAAAGCGTCGCGCGTAGAGCGTGCCTGCCCACGCGCGCGCGTCGGCGCGGTACTCGGCATCGGCGAGGTCGTCGACCACGTGTGCGACGAGGCCGATAGGCTCGATGGCGACGAGGCGCTCGTCGTCGTTCGCGAAGCGCGGAAGGAGCGCGAGCACGTCGCGCGCGTCGGCGGTGCCTGCGCCCACCATCGCACGCACGTTGTTCGCGAGCGAGAGACGCTCACGCGGATCGAGCTGCGCGTAGCCGCGCGTCACGAGCGCGTCGAGATCGTCGGAGGGAAGCGCGAAGCGGTAGTAGCCCGACGCGCCGGCGTTCGGGTGCACCCACTCGGGGCACGCGCCCGCGGGCAGATCGATGCGCGCGCTCGTCTGGTTGAGCAGCGTGCAAGCCTCCGCGCTCGTGCGTCCGCGGCCGTAACGAACACAGACGGGGATCTGCCAGCGTGAGGGCGCCTGCGGCTCGGCGGGCGTGGCGGCGGCTGCGTCCGCGGCGAAGCTCTCGGCCGCGAAGCCGTCGGACGAGAAGCCGAGCGGCGTGAAGCGCTCTTGCCGGAGCGACACGACGTTGCCGCCCTCGCCGCACGCGAGATCCGCGTGCACGAGCGGCACGCCGGGCTGATCGAGGAAGGTGCGGAACGGTGTCGTCACGTCGCGGCCCGCCTCGCGGCTGATCGCGAGGAGGAGGTCGTCGCCCGTCGCCGTGCCGAAGCGATGCTCCTCGAGGTAGCGGTGGATGCCGGCGCGGAAGACGTCGGGCCCGACGTAGCGCTCGAACATCGCGATGACCGCTGCGCCCTTCTGGTAGGTGATCGAGTCGAACGCGTTGCGGATGTCGTGATCGCTCGTGATCGGCTGACGAATGCGTCGCGCGGAGCCCAGCGAGTCGGCGCCCATCGCGCCCTGCGCGCCTGCGACGGCGGACATGCTGGCGTTCTGCTCGGGCGCCACGTCGGCCACGGTGCGCGTCGCCATGTACGTGGCGAAGGCCTCGTTGAGCCAGATGTCGTCCCACCACGGCATGGTCACGAGATCACCGAACCAGTGGTGCGCCAGCTCGTGCGCCATGATCGACGTGAACGCGCGCACGTGATCTTCACCGGGCTGCGCAGGCAAGAGGAGGAACGTCTCGCGGAACGTGATGAGGCCCGCGTTCTCCATCGCGCCCGAGGCGAAGTCCGGCACCGCGACGATGTCGAGCTTGTCGTAGGGGTACGCGACGCCCGTCCACCGCTCGAGCGAGGCCACCAGCGCGGCGGTGTGCTCCATCGCGTAGCGCATCTCGGCGCCGCGCCCGCGCGCGCAGATCCCGCGGAACGGCAAGGGCGTGGCGCGCACGTCGTTCGCAGGGATCGCGGTCCCCTCCACGATGTCGAGCGGTCCGACCGCCATCGCGACGAGGTACGTGGGGAGCGGCTCGGTCGCGGCGAAGCGCAGGCGACGAAGGCCGCTCTCCACCGCGTTCTCGATCTCGCGCGTGTTGGCCACGCCGTGCTCGGCCTCGGGCACGCGCAGCGTGATGTCGAACGGCGTCTTGAAGCGCGGCTCGTCGAAGCCGGGGAACGCGTAGCGCGCGCTCGTGGGCTCGAACTGCGTGAAGGCGTAGTGATCGTCGCCCACGTCCACGCGGTAGAGGCCCTTGAGCTGTCGATCGAAGCGCGTCTCGTACGCGAGGTGGATCGTCACGTCGCCGGGCCCGACGGGCACGTCGGTGACGACGCGGTTCACGCCCTCGCGATCGCTCGGCTCCCAGCGCGCGCTCTCTGCAGACGTGGGCCGCGACCGAAGCGGGCCGTTCGCGAGATCACCCTCGAAGCCCGTCGCGATCCATGCCTCGCTCACCGTCATGCCGGTGCCGTGCATCCAGATGCGCTGCGTCGGCCGGTCGAGGCGCACGCGGATGTCCACGGTGCCACGGAACGTGTCGCGGCTCGGCACGACCTCGAGATCGAGCGCATAGCGCGTGGGCGTGACGCCCTCGGGCAGCGGGCCGGTGGGCGTCGGATCGGTCGGCGTGGTCTCCGGCGTCGGCGTCGCGACGACCTCGGTCCCCGAGCTCGCCTCGTCATCCGCCGTCGAGTCCTCCGTGGCTGCGCCACCGCACGCGGCGATGAAGAGTGACGTGAGGACCAGGACCAGGTGCGTGCGCGTCATGGCCGCACACATAGCCCGACTTCTTCGATCGGGCCGACGCGTTCAGCTCACGGGCGTTCGGTGCCGGGTGGGGCGCCGAGGCGTTGGATGCGCAGGCCGGTGCCGTAGAGCAGCGCGAGGAGGCCGTTGTCGGCGAGGAGCGTGCACGCGTCGATCGCGACGAGGGCGCCACCGCGCCGCACGTGCTGCTCCACCTCGGGGAGCCAGCGCTGGGCTCGGATGCCGATCATCGCGCGCAGCTGCACGCCGGCCTCGGGGTCGTTGCCGTTCACCTCGGCGCACGCGGCGCGCACCTGCGACTCGTCGCGGCTCGCGAACGCCACACGCACGTGATCCATGCGTGCACGCGCGGCGTCGGCGGACTCGATCTGATCGCGCAGCGCGAGCACCCAGTGCGACTGATCGATCGCCTCGATGTCCGAGATGTAGGTGGTCGGCTCCGCGTCGAGCCACTCGGTCTGCGTGCCGCGTGTGCGGGCGAACTCGATGAGCTCGTTGGTCACGCTCGAGGTGGACGCTGCGCCCGGAACACGACGTCGCTGATCGGCGTCGGCCTCCGCCTCGGCCATGCGGATGCGCGCGACGTGGATGCTCAGCACCCACGGGCGGATCGTGCGGAGCTGCGTCTCCGGGAGGAGATCGCCCATCTCCGTGCGTAGGCCCGCCCACGCGCCCGCGCCGAGCAGGCGATCGAGCCGATCGCGACGCGAGAGACGGTACGTCTCGTAGAGCGCCGGCAGCTCGAGCGCGCCTGGATCCACCTCGGCGACCACGTGGCTCGCGCGATCGAGGATCTCGTCGTGCGGCGCGGGAAGCGCGTCGTGAAGCGTGGCGCCGTAGGGCATGGACGCCATCACCCAGCTCGGCTCGTGCTGACCGACCATGCCCTCGGCCACCTGCCAGAGAAGGACAGGCGGCGTCCAGCTCTCGCGCAGCTGCTGACGGATCAGCGCGGCCTCGCGGGCCTCTCGCTCTTCCGCCGACTCACCGTTCTGCGCGCCGCCGCAGCCGCCGAGCACGCCCAGCACGGGCGCGCCGAGCAGCATGGTCGCCGCGATCGTCTTCGCGATCCCCCGCACGCTCAGCTGCCGTACATCGACTCGGCCATCTTGTAGGCCGAGAGCTCGAGCTTCTGCAGGTGCTCGCGGATCGCGATCGCATCGCCGCCGTCGATCGCGGCGCGCAGGCCCGCGACGTCGCCCTTCACGGCCTCGAGCTGCTCGGGCGTCGCGATGTCACCGAACTCGGCGACAGCACGCTCGCTCGTGTAGAGCAACGCCTCGGCGCTCTGCTTGAGCTCCGCGAGCTCTTTGCGCTTGCTGTCGCTCTGCTTGTACTTGTCGGCGTCCTCGACGATGCCCTCGATCTGCTCCTTCGTGAGCCCGCTCGAGGCCACGACGCGGATCTTCTGCTCGCGCCCGGTGCCGAGATCCTTGGCGTGCACGTTCACGATGCCGTCCGCGTCGATCTCGAAGCGCACCTCCACCTGCGGCACGCCGCGCGGCGCGGGCGGGATGGGTGCCAGCTCGAAGTTCGCGAGCGACTTGTTGTCGGCGGCCATCTCGCGCTCGCCTTGGAGCACGTGGATGGGCACGAAGGACTGGTTGTCGACGGAGGTCGTGAAGACCTCCTTGGCCATCGTGGGGATCGTCGTGTTGCGCGGGATGAGGCGGTGGAAGATGCCGCCACCGACCTCGACGCCGAGCGAGAGCGGCGTGACGTCGAGGAGCAGGACCTGCTCCATCTCGCCCGTCATCGAGGCGCCTTGGATCGCCGCGCCGACAGCCACGACCTCGTCCGGGTTCACGCCCTTGTGCGCGGCGCGTCCGAAGAGCTCGGCGACCTTGCGCTGCACGATGGGCATGCGCGTCATGCCGCCCACGAGGATGACCTCGTCGATCTGCGAGAACTGCAGGCCCGCGTCGCCGATCGCGCGACGACACGGCTCGAGCGTGCGCTCGACCAGATCGGCGCAGAGGATCTCGAGGTCCGATCGCTTGAGCGTGGTGACGAGGTGCTTGGGGCCCGCCGCGTCGGCCGCGATGAACGGAAGGTTCACCTCGGTCTCGAGCGCGCTCGAGAGCTCGTGCTTCGCCTTCTCGGCCTGCTCCTTGAGGCGCTGGAGCGCGACACGATCCTTGCGCAGATCGAGGCCGCCGTTGTCGGTCGCGAAGCGATCGGCGAGGTGATCGACGATCACGCGATCGAAGTCCTCACCGCCGAGGTGCGTGTCGCCGTTGGTCGCGAGCACCTTGAAGACGCCGTCGGCCATGTCGAGGACCGAGATGTCGAACGTGCCGCCGCCGAGATCGTAGACAGCGACCTTGCCCTGCTTGCCCTTGTCGAGGCCGTACGCGAGCGCAGCGGCGGTGGGCTCGTTGAGGATGCGCTTGACCTCGAGGCCCGCGATCTTGCCCGCGTCGCGCGTGGCCTGCCTCTGCGCGTCGTCGAAGTACGCGGGCACGGTGACCACGGCGCTGTCGACGGTCTCACCGAGGTAGGCCTCTGCGACCTCCTTCATCTTGCCGAGCACGAGCGCCGACACCTCGGGTGGCGACAGCTCCTTGTCACCCGCCTGCACCCAGGCGTCACCGTTCAGCGCCTGCACCACGCGGTAAGGCACCGAGCTCGCGTGGCGCGTGGCCTCGTCCGACTCGAAGCGACGCCCCATCAGGCGCTTCACCGCGTAGATGGTGTTCTCCGGGTTGGTCACGGCCTGGCGTTTCGCCACCGATCCCACGCGGCGCTCACCTTCCTTCGTGAAGGCGATGACCGAGGGCGTCGTTCGCGATCCCTCTGCGTTCGGGATGACCACCGGCTCGCCGTTCTCGATGAAGGCGACGCACGAGTTGGTGGTGCCCAGATCGATCCCGATCACCTTCGACATGCCGCGCGACGATACCGATCCCCGGCGGAAAATAGAATGGTCGATTCGTAGCCCGCGTTCGGGCCGCGGCCGCTAGGCCGAAGCGGCGGGCTTGCGCGCCACGATGACCATCGCGGGACGCACGAGCTTCTCACCCAGGCGGTAGCCCGCGACCACCTCCTGGATGACGGTGCCGGGCGGGTGCTCGTCGGTCTCGACCTGCTGGATCGCATCGTGGACGCTGGGATCGAAGCGCTCCCCCGCGGTCTTCACCTTGGAGAGGCCCATGCGCCCGGCCTGATCCTCGAACAGCTTGAGGACCATCTTCACGCCGTCGACGATGCCCTTCACCTCGGCCGCGCCCGCGTCGGGTGACAGCGAGGCCGTGGCCCCCAGCGCGCGCTCGAGGTTGTCGAGGACCGGCAGGACCTCGCGGATCACGTCTTCCTTGCCGCGTCGCTCGGCGTCCTCGACGTCCTTGCGCGAGCGCTTGCGGAAGTTGTCGAAGTCCGCGGCGGTGCGCAGGAGCTGGTCCCGGTACTTGTCGCGCTCCTCGCGGAGCACGGTCATCGGATCCGGCTCGCTCGACGGGGCCTCGCTGGCCTCCGACTTCGTCTCGTCGAGCTTGTCATCGGCCGGTGCGTCTTCGCTCACGATCTACTCCTCGAGAAAGGCGCCCACGGCGCGGGCCTCGGACTCTAAACACGCCACGGGTGGCTGCCAAGGCACGACACGGTCAGTTCGTCTCGGACGGCGGAGGCGTCATCCGTCGATGGGCTCGTCGTCGTCCTCGAGCGAGTGACCGTCGAGCACGTCGCTCACGACCTGCGCCGTGAAGCCCACGAGGGGCATGAGCTTCGCGTAGTCGAGGCGCGTCGGACCGATGAGCCCGAGCGAGCCCGAAGGGACGCCGTTCGCGCGGTAGTGCGACGAGATGACGCCCACGTCGTCGGCCGCGTCGAGCTCCGCCTCCGACCCCACGAGCACCTGCACGCCTCCCGCGACGAGCGTGCGATCGAGCAGACCGAGCAGACGCTCACGCTCCTCGAACGTGCGGAGGAAGCGGCGGATCTTCTCGGGATCCGAGAATTCACGGCGATCGAAGAGGTTGCCCTGACCTTCGATCACGAGGCTGTCGTCCGCGGGCGCGGCGGCGGCTGCGTCGACGAGCTCCTTCGCGCGACGACGCATCCCGTCGTAGGCGTCGCGCTCCCTGGCGACCGCGTCCGCGAGGGCAGCGCGGAGCTCGGGCAACGACAGACCGCCATCGCCGTCACCGCGCGCGCCGGTGAGCTCCGCGAGGTAGTTGTGGAGGCGCTCGAGCTCGTCGTTCGGCAGCGCCTCGGCCGTCTCGATCACGCGGTTCTGCACGGCGCCGCTCTGCCACACGACCACCACGAGGAGCCGTCGGTCCCCGAGCGGCATGAAGCGCAGGTGCGCGATCGCCTCACGATCCGCGCGACGGCTCACCACGGCGGCCGCGCCGGAGAGCGACGCGAGCATGCGCGCGGCCTCGCGGACCACGTCGTCCACGCCGGGCCTCAGCTGCTTCATGCGCGCGAGCACGGCGGCCCGATCGCGATCGGACACGTCGCGCATCTGCGCGAGCGCGTCGATGAAGACGCGGAAGCCCAGCTCCGTGGGCACGCGCCCCGCGCTCGTGTGGGGCTGAGCGACGCAGCCCGTGTCCTCGAGGTCGGTGAGCTCGTTGCGGATCGTGGCGGCCGAGAGGTTGAGGCCGTAGCGCTTGGACAGGGTGCGCGAGCCGACGGGCTCGCCCGTGGCGATGTACTCACTCACGAGCGCGTAGAGGATCTTGCGCGCGCGGTACGCGAGATCGGGCACCGCACGCGCGCGGCCCGGCGCAGACGTGGCGCCTGCGACCAGCGGGGCTCGACGGGCTCGGAGGGGGATCTGCATCGACGCGCCGTCGGAGCATAGCCGACTCCAGAGCGCCACCGACGAAGGGACCGCTACTGCGGGCAGCCCGCCTGCGCGCGTCGCGCGTCCTGCCCGTAGCGACCCTCGGGCGCGCCGCGCACGTAGCGTCCCAGGCCCTCGCAGCGCGCCTCGCCCTCGGTGTGGAGCGCGATCCAGCCCACGGCCTCGAGCGACGTCGGCATCGCGCCCCGCATGCGCTCGGTGGCGTCGCGGCGCTGGAGCGCATCGACGTAGCCCAGGAGCAGCATCGCCTCGGCGTTGCTCGGATCACGATCGAGCGCTTGGCGCGCGAAGATGCTGGCGCGACCGAACGCTTCGTTGTGCCACTCCATCCACGCGCGCGAGAGGTCCGCGTAGGCCTCCTCGGTGGGCGTGAGCGGCGCAGTCGAGGTGCCCACGTGCAGCATGTCGATCGCGGGCTCGATGCTCGGCTCGCGGCGCGCGCGACCGAACGAGAGCGCGCGCATCGCGAGCGCGAAGTGACGCAGCGGCGTCTCGCGCGTGCTCGCCGCGTAGAACGCGTCGGCGGCGTCGTTCCACTGCTCGGCCTGGTACTGCAGCTGCCCGAGGCGCACGCGCAGCTCGCCATCGTCTGCGTGGCGCTCGCAGGCCGCGCGCACCGCTGCGACGCCGCTCGCGCCGGCGAGGGTGAGGACGAGGTGGCGCGCGCGCAGGAGATCGATGTCGTGGCCGGTGATGGAGGCCTCATCGATGCCGGCGATCACCGTGGCGCCGCGGGTCACGTCGCGCGTGTCGTTCGAGAGATCGAGCAGCTCGACCAGGGCCTGTCGGTGCGCGGGCACGAGCTCGATCGCGCGGGCGAGCGCCGTGCGCGCCTCTTCGATCAGCGCGTCGTGCTGCGCGGTGTCGGTCGAGGAGAGCCGTCGCGCCGCGATGCCGCGCTCGGTCGCGACCTCGACGTCGTGATCGTCGACCTCCATCGCGCGGCGGTAGGCCTCGAGCGCGCTCTGCCACTGCTCGGCACGGAAGAAGACGCGCGCCTGCGCAGCGAGCAGCGCGGGCTCGCGGGGATGGGCGGCGAGGGCGGTCGCCAGCGTCGAGAGCGCGCGCTCGCGATCTCCTTGCGCGGCGAGCGCATAGGCAGCGACGGCCGCGACGCGCGGGAACGTCGGATCCCGCGCCAAGAGCGGCTCCACGGGCGCCAGCGCCTCGCTCGCGCGACCGGTGCGCACGTAGAGCTCCGAGAGCCCCGACATCGCCTCGATCGCGAGGTCCGGGTTCTGCGCGGCGAGCTGGTAGTGGCCGATCGCGACGTCGGCGTCGTTGCGCAGCGTGGCGATCTCGGCCTCCACGAGCGTGCGTCGGGGCGAGGCCTCGGCGAGGCGCGCCATCGCCTCGGCGGTGTCTGCATCGCCCATCGCGAGCGCGCGTCGAGCGTAGAGGAGTCCGCGTCGACCCGCGTCGGTCGACACACCCGTGCCGAGCCGCGTCATCGTGCGCTCCGCCGCATCGAGGCGACCGAGCGCGAGCCACGCCTCAGCCACCTCGATGTCGAACAGCTCGTCGCCCGGCGGCGCCGAGGCTTCCGCCTGCCCGAGCGCCTCGGCGGCGCCGAGCGTGTCGCCCTGCACCACCTCCGAGAGGGCGATCAAGAGCTCTGCCCACGCGCGCTCGGCGGGCGTCGCGTCGGTGAAGTTTCTCGCCAAGATGGCCTCGGACCTTGCGAAGCCCGATGGCATCAAGGTCGTCCCCGCGGGCGAGGAGCGGGCCTTTCTCGCGGGGCTCCCCGTGGGACGGCTTTGGGGCGTAGGACCGCGCACCGAGGCGAGGCTCCACGCGATGGGGCTCAGGCCCAGCTGGGACATCGCCGACCGCGACCGAGACTCCCTCACCGCGGTGCTGGGCGAACACGCCGCGCGCATGCACGCCCTCGCGCAGGGCGTCGACCCGCGGGAGGTGGTGCCCGACCGACACGCGAAGAGCGTCGGGGCCGAGGACACCTTCGGCGACGACCTCTCCGCGCTCGATGCGCTCGACGTGCACATCCACGCCCAGAGCCAGCGGGTAGCCCGACGACTGCGCCGCGCGGGCCTCGATGCGGGCGCCGTGGTGCTGAAGCTCAAGACCGACACGTTTGAGCTCTTCACCCGCCGCGCGGTGCTCCCCGCGCCCACCGACGACGCCCGGGCGCTCTTTCAGTGCGCCCGCGCGCTGCTGCGCAAGGCCCCGCTGCCCGGCCCCTTGCGCCTCACCGGGGTCAGCACGCAAGACCTCCGCCCCCACGCCGAACAACCGCGCCTCTTCGACCCCGAGGCCAAGAAGCGCGAGCGCCTCAACGCCGCGTGGGACAAGATCCACGACCGCTTCGGCCGCGCCTCGCTGCGCACGGGCGATCAGCACGACGCCACGGAGCGCGTGAGCACAGGGCCCGTGCGGCACCGCGACAAGTGAGGCGGAGCATGTCGACCTCCGCCCCGAGCACCTTGCGCGTTGGGCCCGCTCCAGCCTTCCCGCGGGGCGAGCGAGGCGTGTCTTCCGGTGGTGGAGGCCCTGCGTATCCTGGATCAGTTTCTTCCGCCTGATCGGGAGCCCTACGCGGACGGTTCGTTGTGGGCGAGCAGGGCCCGCAGGCGCGCAAGCTCGGCCTCGGCGGCCTCCGCACGGGCGAGCGCCTCGTCCTTCGCGGCGAGCGCCTCGTCCTTCGCGGCGAGCGCCTCGTCCTTCGCGGCGAGCGCCTCATCCTTCGCGGCGAGGGCAGCTTCTTTGGCGCGGTGCTCTTCGTCTGCGCGCTCTGC
>JAFLCL010000086.1 GCA_017303575.1 Deltaproteobacteria bacterium | reverse complement strand
ACGCGGTACACGTAGCGACGCACCGCGATCGGCTCGTCGTTGTCGTAGGCGAGGTCGCGCGCGGCGGCGAGGGCGATGGCGTGCTCGGGCTCCACGGGCTCCACCGCGGGCGCGAGCGCGAGCGCCTCGAGCGGCTCCTCGCCCTCGGGGTCGGGAGTGTCGCCCGTCTCCTCGACGGGCTCTTCGTGCCACTCCTCCACCACACGCTCGCGCGGGGGTGGCTGGGCAGGCGTGCGCGCGGGACCGCTCTCGCACCCGACCGACACGAGCGCCGAGCCCGCGATCACGCAGCCCACGATCAGCCAGCGAGTGCGAGCCCGCCGCGCGGCCAACTCGCGCCTCACGCTCGCGTCGAGGAACGGGCCGAGCTCACAGCGTGCCCTCGATGCGCGTCCAGCCCTCCGGCACCGCGGGGCCTTGCGACGCGATGCCCACGCCGACGCCCACACCGACACCGACGGCCACCACGGCCGCACCGATCGACGTCCAGAACCACCACTCTTCCCAGGGCTCGGCGCGACGCTCGGGGCCGGTCTCTTCCACCACCTCGACCGTGCCGGAGAGATCGACGCCCTGATAGAGTTCGACAGCGAGCAAGCGCGCCTGCTCGATGCCCTCTTCGGCGCCCTCGATCGTCGCCTCGCGGTGCGCGAGGAGGAAGCGGGTGCGCACGTCGTAGAGGTAGGCGTCGAGCGTGGTCGCGCCCTCCGCGCGCACGAGGCGCGCGATGACCACCTGCGCGGTGCCGAGCGTGCTGCCGAGGCTGCGGATGTTGGCGCCTGCGCGCGTCTCGCCGAGCTCGGCGGAGATGGCCGACAGCGCCTCGGGCGACGCGACGAGGCGCGCTCGCGGGTTGGGCTGGAGCTCGAGCCGCTCGGTGCTGCCCGAGCGCGCGACGTTCACGCGCTGAACGAGGCGCATGCGATCGAGCATCTTGATCGTGACGTAGTGATCGCCCACGAGGAGATCGTCGGCGCGCGCGGGGGACGGTCCGTACGAGCGACCATCGATGTAGACCTCGGCGCCCGCGGGCTCGGTGATCACCTCGAGCGAGGTGCGCGCGCCACCGGTCACACGCGCCTGCACACGATCGAAGGTCGCCTGCAGATCGGCGGGATAGCGCTCCGCGTCGTACGCGTGGCCCTCGCGGAACACGAAGATGCGCGCCAGGCGGCTCTCGCACTCGCGCTGCTGTCCCATGCGACAGCGGGCGAGGGCGTTGATCATGTACGCATCGACGAGCTGCTCGCGGCGCACGGCGTCGAGGTGCTGCTCGAAGAGATCGACGAGCGCGTCGGTCGACTCCGCGACGTCCGCTGCATCGCCGTCGCGCAGCTGGTTCGCGCGCGACTCGAGCTCCTCGAGGCCGAACTGGAGATCCTCGGTGGTCTCGGGTGGCGAGAGCACGTCGACCGGGTGGATGAAGCGCACGCCTTGCACCTCGGTGATGCCGCGGCGCAGGCCGATCGAGGCGATCGACGCCTCGCCCTCGGTGACGTTGCCCTCGGGGATCACCAGCGCCGACGAGGCGACGGCGGACACGGCGTCCTGCGCGTCGACGGCGACGGGGGCGATCACCCCGAGCGCGACGAGCACAGCGAAGAAGAGAGGAGCGCGCACGCAGCGCGTGAGGTGGGTCGAGGTCATCAGAACTCGAACACCACCGTGCCCTGCTGGGTCTGACCGAGCGGGGGACCTTGGCTGCTCACGCCGACGCCGATCCCGACGCCGACGCCTGCGGCCACCACGACACCGCCGACCACGATCCAAAAGATCGGATCTTCGAAGATGCTCGGCCCCGCGGGCGGCGGCTGCTCGAGCACCGGGGGCAGCTCGGACTCTTGCTGCTCTCGTCGTCGACGCTCGGCGGCCTCGGCCTCCGTCTCCGTCGACTGCGCGCGAACGGCCGCCTGGAGCGCGCCCGACACGAGCCGATCGACGGCAGGCTCGAGCTCGCCGACGGCCACGGGCGCTGCGCCCGCGCCACGCACGAGGCGTCGACCCGTCGCGACGTCGAACACGAGGAGCTCGAGCTGCACCGAGTCCGCGTTCTCGCCCGCGGACGCGCGGATGACACCGATGCGTTCGACGCCGAGGAGCGTGGCCACGTCGTGGATCGGCGTGCCGGGCGAGATGGAGCCGGCGTCGGCCTCGCGGATGCGCGCGATCGAGTCGACGAGGCCGGTGGTCGCGTCTTCGTCCACGAGCATCGCGGAGCTCGTCACGCTGCGGCGCGCAGCGACGGTGGTCGGCTGCACCGAAGGGATCGCACCAGCGCGCGTGACGCGCACGATGTGATCGCCCGGATGAAGGCCGGTGACGGTGATCGGCGTCACGCCGCGCGCGAGGAAGTCGACGTACGCGATCGCGCCGGGCGGATCGCTCTCGACGACGATGGACGCCGACGGCGCGCCTCGCGGACGTGCAGCCTCGAAGCGCGCGATCACGTCGGGGTTGAAGAGGTTGGGATCGGGCTGCACGTGCGGCATCTGCACGTGCAGGCGCGCGAACACGCGCGTCGCATCGCGCGTGCGTCCCTCGAAGGCGAGCGAGGCGCCGAGGAAGAGCAGGGCCTGGCCGAGATCGTTGGGATCCTCGAGCGCAGCGGCCGCCGCATCGAAGTCCGCGACCGACGCCGTGAGCGAGTCGATCGCCTGCACGAGCTCGAGGTTCAGGTACGCCTCGCGGCCTGCCTCGAGCCGCTCGCGTGCGCGCGCCAGCGTGGGCACCGCGCTCTCGTCGTAGCCGAGGAACAGACGATCGGCGGCCTGCCACTCGACGTTCGGGATCTCGCGCAGCGAGGCGCGCGCCGCGGCGCCTGCGCGCTGGGCGGCGGCCTCGAGGCCCTCTTCCATGGGCACGGCGACGACGTACACCCGCACCGGATCGCCCGTCGGCTGTGAGGTCTGTGCGGCCCGACGCTGGGTCGCGGGGCCGCCTTCGTCCTCGTCCGCCGCGGGGGCTTCGGTGTCGGTGGTCTCGGTGTCCGCGCTCGCCGCTTCGTCCGTGTCGACACGGCGAGGCTGTGCCTCGACGCGCGAGACACCGACGAAAGACGCTGCGAGGACGCAGGCGACGAGGACGAGCGTACGGGTGGCGAACGGGCTCTCGGACACTCGACTCGTCTCCTTGCGTGACGTCACGCGCCTCGGCCGAGATCGGCCTGGAGCGCGAGAAGCGTGGGATCTTCGGCCAGCGCCGAGCGGAGCGCACGCTCCAGCTCGAGCCGACCCGCGTCGGTCAGGCCCTGCGCGGCGGGAGCCGACAGTGCCTTCTCGACCAGCCGATCGATCACCGCGCTCGGCTCCATCGCGCCGCTCTTCAGCGCGCTCGCCAATTCGGTGGTCGACAGCCCGGTGGACGTGGCAGCGCCCGTCGCGTTCGTCGCGTCCGCGGGTCGCGTCGCGTCGAGCGAGGCACGGAAGGCTTCGCCGTCACCGCCGCCGACGTCACCGACGTCCGGGGTGCCGGTCGTGCCGCCGACCTTTCGGATGGGACCGCTCATGAGGGCCTCCAGCGTATCGAATCGCGGCGCCGCCCCGCAACGTGCTCGTTCCGGAGCGGCGCAGCCGCGATGCGACACCTCATCGGATGTTTCCGATGGCGTTCTTCGCCGTCTCGTGCCGTGCCTTCAGCACGTTCGAGAGCGTCGAGTAGCGCCGGTTCTCGTCCTGCATCTGCTGCTGCAGGGCGATGAGCTCCATCGCGTCGTTCGAGGAGGCCGCGAGGCTCTCCTCGGCGGCGGACGTGGTGCTCGCCTGGCCTGACACGAGCGCGCTCACCGAGCGGCTCGCGCCTCCGCTGCCCGAGCCAGCGGCGGCCGTGGTGTGATCGATCGCGGCAGCCACGATCTCGCCTCCGGGCAGCGAGCGTGCGGCAGCCTCGACCCCGCCCAGAAGGACGGTGGCGCCATCGCCCAGGGCCGCGCGGAAGCGTCGGTCGGCGGGCTCGGCGGTGGTGCGTCCCACCATCGGGGTGGTGGTGACGCGAGCGGCGGAAGAATCGGTACGAATCGACATGGGAACCTCCTCGAGCCCCACGTATCGAAGCGGCCGTCGCCGGGTTGCGTGTGCCGGCGATCTTTTTTTGCGAGCGGCACCCGATGGCTTCCCCCGGTTGCTGGGCCGCTCTTGACAGTGCGAGCATGGGGCCCCCATAGACGCACCGCTTGGCGTCGAAGAGAGAGGGCGTCCATGTCGGTGGATCGAGCGCGTGACGAGGCCGGCAGCGAAGGCTGCGCGCGCTGCCCGGGCAGCAAGGAGGGCGGCTGCCGCGAGCGCACGTCCGCAGCTGTCTCCCTCTCCGCGCCCCCGCTCGTTCCCGTCGCCGCGCTGTCGGACGTCGAGCCCTCGCCCGCCCTCGTCACCTCCACGGCGGTGGGCGCGGGACCGCTCACCTCGGGTGATCTGGCGCGCGCCTGCCACACCACCGTCCGCACGGTGCGCTTCTATGAAGAGGCGGGCCTCGTCGAGCCGGTCACGCGCTCCGAGGGCGGCCACCGCGTCTACGAGCCAGCGCAGGTGCCGCGGCTCTCGCTCATCATCGATCTGCGCGAGGCGGGCCTCTCGCTCCAGGACATCAAGGACCTCTTCGAGCTGAAGCAGACGGCCAAGACCTCGCTCGAGGCGAGCGAGCGCATGACGGCCGTGCTCCACCGCCGCATCGACGAGATGCAGGCCAAGATCGCGTGCCTGCGCAAGCTGCGCGACGAGCTCGCGCAGACCGCCGCGATGATCCGCGAGTGCGGCAGCTGCGACGGCGAGGAGTTCCCCAAGCAGTGCGGCGGCTGCGACGTGATGGAGCAGCCCGACCTGCCGCGCGCCATGCGTCTGCTCTGGGGCGAGGCCGAGCGCGAGAGCGAGCCGCAGGGCTGAACGACGGCCGGATCGCTGCGGGCCTCAGCTCGCTCGACCGAGCGCGAGCAGAAGCTCCTGACGTGCCGATGCCTCGGTCGCGCAGCGCCCTGCGAACCCCGTGGTGATGGCGTGCGCGCCGTGCGGTCGTTCTCCGCGCGCGAGGAGACAGCTCGGCGCGAGATCGACCACCACGCCCGCGCCGTCCGCACCCAGGTGCTCGACGAGCGCTTCGGCAATCGATCGTGCGATGTCCTCCTGGAGCGCGAGCCTTCGCGTGAAGCACTCGACGAGGCGCGCGATCGCACCGAAGCCCACCACGCGCGGCCCGGGCCAGTAGCCCACGTGCACCACGCCGCTGGCGGGAAGGAGGTGGTGTGGGCACATGGTCGTCGCGGGGATGTCGGCGAGGATCACCAAGCCCTTGCTGCTCGACTCGGTGCCCTCGGCGAGGATCACCGCCGGATCGGCGCGGTAGCCCGCGAGCAGCTCGTCGACCCACGCGTCGGCGACGCGTGCGCCCGTGCCGCGCATCTCGGGGTCACGATCGATCGGCGCGCCCACCGCGCGGAGGAACGCCTCGAGGTGCTGCGCGGCCGCGGCCTTGTCGATCGAGCTCATCGTCCCTCTCTATCGCAACGCAGCGAGCACGTCTGCCACGCCACGCGGTGAAGAGGTCGCGACCCCGCCCAAGCACCTCTGCATCGCGAAGCGGGGTGAAGGAGGAGCGGAGCGACGACTGAATCCCCGAGGGAGTAGGGCCCGGTTCGCGAAGCGAACTGGGAGAGGGACGAGCAGTCCCTCTCGACGGGCCGCGCCCGTCGCAAAGCTAGGGTGGCGGCCGCCAGGGGGGTGGCGGCGGGCTCCGCCAGATCTCGCGCGAATTTCCTTCATTTCACGAGCTCGAAGGCCGGATCGAGTCTTGAAACGAGGTCGCGGCATGACCACCCGCGTTCGCTCCTCCTCGCTCATCGGCGTCGACGCCCAGCCCGTCGACGTCGAGGTCCACCTCGGCAAGGGCCTCCCTGGCTTCGACCTCGTGGGCCTCGCCGAGGGTGCCGTGCGCGAGAGCCGCGTGCGCGTGCGTGCGGCCCTCGCGTACTCGGGCTTCGATCTGCCCGCCGCGCACCTCATCCTCAACCTCGCGCCCGCGGACACGAAGAAGCGCGGCACGCACTTCGATCTCGCGATCGCGATCGGCATGCTCGCCGCGTGTGGCGCCTGCGCGCCCGACGAGCTCGAGCACACGCTGGTGCTCGGTGAGCTCTCGCTCGGCGGCGAGCTGCGCGCCGTCACGGGCCTCCTGCCGATGCTGCGCGGCGCGCGCGATCAGGGGCTGAAGAAGGCGATCGTCCCCTTGGCGCAGGCGCGCGAGGCCTCACTGGTGTCGGGGCTCGACGTGCGCGCCGTCGCGACGCTCGGCGAGTGTGTGGGTCTGCTCTCGAACGAGCTCCACGTCCCGCCGCTCGAGCCGCTCGAGGCGCCGCGCGCGAGCGCGCTCGAGCCCGACTTGTCGGACGTGCGCGGGCAGGTGGTGGGCAAGCGCGCGCTCGAGATCGCGGCTGCCGGTCAGCACGATCTCCTCTTCGTCGGTCCGCCCGGCGCAGGCAAGACGATGCTCGCCAGACGCCTCCCCGGTCTCTTGCCCGAGGCCACGCCCGAGGAGCGCCTCGAGGCCGCGACGATCGCGAGCGCCGCGGGCCTTCCGCCGCCCTCGATGCGTCCGTTCCGCGCGCCGCACCACACGGCGAGCACGGCCGCGCTGATCGGCGGTGGCGAGCCGATCCGTCCGGGCGAGGTCACGCTCGCGCACGGCGGTGTGCTCTTCCTCGACGAGCTGCCGGAGCTGCAGCGCAACGCGATCGAGTCGCTTCGCACGGTGATGGAGGGCGGCGAGGTCGCGATCGCGCGGGCGCGTGAGCGTGTCGTCATGCCCGCGCGCGCGATCATCGTGGGCGCGATGAACCCGTGCCCGTGCGGCTACGCGGGCGATCCGCAGCGCGTCTGTCGCTGCTCACCGGCGCGCGTCGAGGCCTACCGAGGACGGCTCTCGGGGCCGCTGCTCGATCGCTTCGATCTGCGGGTGTGGCTCTCGCCCGTGCGCATGGCGGAGGTCGACCGCGGTCCCTCGGGCGAGAGCTCGTCGCTCGTGCGCGAGCGTGTCGCGAGGGCACGCGAGCGAGCGCACCGCGCGGGCGATCTCGAGCGAGGTCAGCGCCCGACGAACACGGCGCGTCTCTTCGGCAAGCAGCTCGGTGAGCTCGAGCCCGACGCCCGCGCGCTCCTCGATCGTGCGGGTGATCGGCTGCGCCTCTCGATGCGCGCGCTCGGACGCACGGTGCGCGTCGCGCGCACGCTCGCTCACCTCGCAGACGTCGATCGCATCGCCGTCGTGCACGTCGCCGAGGCGCTCCGCTACCGCGGCGACCTCGATCGCCCCGGCGACGCCAGCGCCGCCGTCACGCGCTGAGCGCACACGAGAGCTCGCGCTCGATCGATCGCATCGACCGATCGAGCGCAGCGCACGCGCGCGTCCGCTTCGCGCCCGTGCGGTTCCCCAACGCCTGCATTCGATTCGAAGAAAGAGAGAGAGACATGTCCCTCAAAGAGAAGCTCAAGGCCGTCCAGTCCGCGGTGTCCGCGATCGAGAAGCAGTTCGGCAAGGGCGCGATCATGGCGCTCGGCGAGCCGCGCGACATCGAGCCCGTCGCGGTGATCCCCACCGGATCGCCGTCGCTCGACGCCGCGCTCGGGTGCGGCGGCTATCCCCGCGGCCGCATCGTCGAGGTCTTCGGGCCCGAGGCGAGCGGCAAGACCACGCTCACGCTGCACGCCATCGCGGAGTGTCAGCGGCAGGGTGGCGTCGCGGCGTTCATCGACGCCGAGCACGCGCTCGACCTGCGCTACGCCGCGAGCCTCGGGGTGAAGCCCGAGTCGCTGCTCGTGAGCCAGCCCGACTCGGGCGAGCAGGCGCTCGAGATCGCCGAGACGCTCGTGCGCAGCGGCGCGGTCGATCTCGTCGTCGTCGACTCGGTCGCAGCCCTCGTGCCGCGCGCCGAGATCGAGGGCGAGATGGGCGATCAGCACATGGGCCTCCAGGCGCGCCTCATGAGCCAGGCCCTGCGCAAGCTCACCGGCGTCACGCACCGCACGGGCACCACCATCTTCTTCATCAACCAGCTGCGCATGAAGATCGGCGTGGTCTTCGGCTCGCCGGAGACCACCACGGGCGGCAACGCGCTCAAGTACTACTCGAGCGTGCGCCTCGATGTGCGTCGCGTGGGTCAGGTGAAGGTCGGCGAAGACGTCGTCGGTCACCGCACCCGCGTGAAGGTCGTGAAGAACAAGATGGCGCCGCCGTTCCAGGTGTCGGAGTTCGACATCCGCTACGGCGTCGGCATCGATGCCGTCGGCGATCTGCTCGACACAGCGGTCACGCTCGAGAAGATCGACAAGAACGGCAGTTACTACGCGTTCGCGGGCCAGAGCCTCGGCCAGGGCCGCGAGAAGGCGCGCGTCGCGCTGATCGAGGACACCAAGCTGCGCGACTCCGTGGAGAGCGCAGTGCGCCTCGCGGCGGCGTCGGGCGCGCTCAAGCAGAAGCCCGCTCTCGACGAGGCAGCCGCTGCATGACGGAACGAGACGACCGGGGCTCGTGAGGGCCCCGGTCGTGTGCGTCCCGCAGAGAGACCGCTCAGGGGTTCGACATCATCTCTTCGCTGGGCGCCGAGCTCAGGAACGCAGTGATCGAGGGCGCCTCGATGATCGCGCACGGCTCGCCGGGCGAGCCCTGGTGGAAGCCGTCGGGGAAGTTGCAGGTCGGGTTCGGCGTGAACTCGAGCGCGAGGCTTCCATCCGCCGCCGTCTGCTCGACCGCCGCCACGCAGCTCGGATCGCAGTCCATGTCGAACTGCCCGTTGCGCTGCGTGTCGAAGTAGATCTGCACGTTGTGGAAGTTGCCGCCGTCGACCACGCCGGGGATGGCGAGCGTCACCTGACCCATGTCGTTCTGCACCAGGCACTCGAGCTCCGTGACGAGCTCGCCCACCGTGATGCCCTGACGCTCCAGGCGCACCACGAAGGGCAGCTGGTGCAGCCTCTCGACAGTGTCGTCGTAGAGGGCCTGCTGCGGGGGCGGGATGATCGCGCCGTCGTCGATGCGCGGCGAGGCGCGCGCGAAGAGCGCGATCGCTGCATCGGGGTTGGCCGTGAAGCGGAAGGTCCCTGCCTCGCTCGCCTCGAGCAGCGTCTCGAAGCCCGTGTTGTGCGTGAAGAGGAACGTCCCGTTGTCGCAGACGTTCGCCGACCAGCTGTGGTCGGCGGGGAACGCCTCGACGCGACCCCCCGTGCGGTTGAGGTCCGACCAGAAGTCGATCTGGTAGGGGCCCTCGTTGGCCTGATCGGGCGGCACGGCGCGGGGCACGCGCAGGAGCACGTCGAGCGTCGAGCCCTCGGCGAGGCGGCACTGGAGGCCATCGGCGGAGGTGGGTCGCTCTTCGAGCACGAGGCGACGCGGACCGAGCGCGCCTGCACCCGTCGGCAAGAGGATGACGCGACCCTGCACCATGCCGGACTGACGTCGCACGATGGTGGCGACGGTCTTCTGTGACCCGTGCGGCTCCATCGACGCGAGCACCAGCGACAGATCACGCGGGTTCGCGCGGAGCTCCGGCTGCTGGATGCACCCCTCGGGATCGGGCGGGATGCCGCCGATGTCGCTCACGACGACCGAGCAGGCGGGTAGCACCACGAGCGCGCCGATCACCCCGAGGCGTTGCGCGCGGCGAAGTCGAGTCGAAGACATCAGAACGCTCCCTGGACGAAGGACATGCAGCCGGTCGAGGTGCACGCGGCGCTGACGGTGGGCGGCGGCGGGCTGTCCGAGCCATCCCCCTCGGGCGTGGTGGAGATGTCGTCGTTGAGCGCGAACGCGAGCACCAGGCCTGCGGCCGTGAGCGCCGTGCCGGTGGCCCACAACGCATCCGCCACGTTGGCTTGCGCCTGGATCCCTCCCGCCGCGTCGAGCGGTCGTACGGGCTGGAGCGGTCCGGTCGGACACTCCGCCTGCATGGTCAGCGGGTCCGTGCACTGTGCACGCACACGATCCGCCTGCGCCCCCGCGTCCACGCCCAGGCCGATGCCGGTGCCCACCGCCGCGACGCCGACACCGACGAGCAGCCACGGCCACCACGGACGCTGACGCCGGAGGTTGCGGTTCTCCGCCTCCGCGCGCTGGCGCGCCATCTCCGCCGTGGCCGCGGTCTCTTCGGCCTGCGCGAGCTCTGCCTCGGTCTCCGCGTGCTCGCGCTCTTCTTGCGCGATCTGCGTCTCGAGCGCCTCGAGGCGCGACAGTAGGTGAAGCCGGTTCGGCACCTCGGTGACCTCGGCGAGGTACTGGCGAAGCGCGTCGCGTGCGCGCACCAGCTGCGAGGAGTCGCGGTACGCGATGTAGAGGTTGTAGAGGAGCTGCGCGCGGTGGGAGAGGTCGTAGGCCTGCTGGAACTCGCTCGCGGCCTCCGCGAACCGACCCGCCTCGTACATCGCCCGGCCGACGACGTAGTGGGATCGCGCCTGCTGATCGGTGAGGTCCTGCTCGCGCGCGGTGCTCTGCGCCATCGAGTCGTTCGGATCACCCGGCGGCGGCGTCTGCGCGGCGGCCTGCGCATGCGTGAGCGTCGGTGCGAGCGCGCTCGTCAGCGCGAGCGTGCTCGTCAGGGTCAAGGCGGTGATCAGCGACAGTCTTGTGCGCAAGCGGACCTCGAGCGCGATGGTACTTCAACGCTCTCTCCCACGAGAAAGAACGCACCAGTCCCTACGGGGCCGGAGGCGCATCGGATCACCCCGCATCGCCCGCTCGTTCGAGGAGCCGATCAGCCCGGACCGCCGCAGTCCCACTCGAGGCCCAGCAGCTCGAGCACCGGCGCGCTCCTGTGCGAGCGCGTGCGGAGCGTGACCTCCACCTCGACCACGCCCCCGTCGTCGAGGGTGCTCACGTCGAAGGGCGAGCTCATCGCGGGGACCGTGCCGATCGCCACGAACGGCGTCGACGCCAGCGCTGCCACGTCGTCTGCGCGGCGCACCGAGACCGCGATCTCGCCTCCGCTGCCGAGCTGCGCGTGTACGTGCACAGCCTGCCAGTCGGTCGCGAATTCGCCGCAGCCCTCGAACACGTGGCGCGCCGTCCCCTCCGGGGCGCGCTCGCCCAGGCGCTGCCAGCCCGTGAGATCTCCCTGCACGTGCGGTGCGCGGCCGACCTCGATCTGCGCATCGACTCGACCGCTCGCGACGTCGATGCGGCTCACGAGCCCGCCGCCGCTCGGGCCACCCGTCTCGCTCTCCACCCACGCGTGCCCGATCGCATCGACCGCTGCGCCGATCGTCTGTCGCGGCTCGAGCCCGCTGGTGTCGTCGTCGAGATCGAGGGTGCGCAGCACCGAGAAGGTCTCGAGCGAGATCTCGCTCGCCATCCCGCCGGTGTGCGCGATCCACAGCGAGTCCTGCCGCATCGCGCCGTCCCCCAGCGCGATCGCTGCGCCGCGCGGGCTCGGCGGCACGTCGAGCGGCGTGAGCCGTCGGCTCCACGGCTCGTAGCGCCACACCCGATCGCAGCCGTAGCCCGTGAGGTAGAGCCGATCGGCCACGTCGATGGCGAGCGAGTAGGTCTCGTAGCAGTCGTCGTCGAGCTCGACGCGCGTCGTGTCGGGCGGGCTGAACGTCGGATCGATCCGCACCAGCACGCCGCGCTGCGAGCCCATCCACACCACACCGAGCGAGTCGATCGCCGCGAGGTAGGGCGCCACGTCGCCCAGCTCCACGCGCTCGAGCACCTCGCCGCTCAGGCCATCCACGTGCACCGCCGCGTGCTCGCCGTAGAGGCCGATCCACGGGCTGCCACCGCTCGCGCCGTCGAGGCCTCGGTCGCCGTCGATCGCGATCGCGCGCGGCACCGAGCCGTCTTCACCCGCGGCCGCAGGCGCGCCGAGCGCCACGTGCAAGAGCACGCACTCGTCGCGATCGAAGGGCACCACGTCCGAGCCGCTCGAGGTGGTGATCGATCCGTCGCCGTCGCGATCGATGCAGCGCGAGAGATCGCCGGCAATCTTCGTGGCCGAGCCCTGTCCTCCGAAGGTGCGGTTCAGCACCCACGCGTCGTCGTTCCAGTCCACCGCCACGCGCGTGGGCTCCGCGAGCGGACCCACGGGCTCGGCCGTGAAGTGACGCGAGCGCTCGGTCGCGGTGCGCGCGTCGAGGCGCGACACGGTTCCGTCGGCGGTGTTCGTGATCCACACCGTGCTCGACGTCACCGTGGTCTGCGCGAGCGTGAGCGAGCGGTCTTCCGTCAGCGCGAGGGGATCCTCCGCGGTGAACGGGCTCTCGGCGTTGCCCCACACGCCCCCCACGCACGTCGCGTCGCACGCACCGCAGGGGCTCGTGACGCGCTCGTCCACCCGGCCGTCGCAGTCGTCGTCGCCGAGGTTGCAGAGCTCGAAGGTCTGCGGCCGGACCTCGCCCTCGCACAGACCGAAGTGACCGTTCACGCACTCGGTACGGCCCGCACGACAGACGCCGATCCCACGCGTGCCGCCGGGCCCGCGGTAGCAGGTCTCGCGCTGCTCGGGCAGGCACGGACAGCCCGGCGACGACGGGCTCGCGTCGCAGTCGGGCGCGGGCACCAGCGTGCAGCTCGCGTTGCGCTCGGGGTTGGTGTCGTCGCAGTCCTCACCGCTCGAGCAGCGCAGACCGAACCCGTCCTCGTCGAGATCGACACATCCCTCCGGCTCGCACGCGCAGCCGCCGATCACGAGCGCGGCCGCGATCGAGGGCACGAGCAGGGCGGCGATCGCGACGCGAGACACCCGCCCAGCATACGCGGCCCCGCGGGGTGCGCGCCGACCCGCGTGGCGCACGCGTGACTTGGCACGCGTGTGCGCCTCGCGGTAACTCCGTCGTCCTCATGAGCTCCACCGACTCCGCCGGCCTCCGCCACGACTGGTCCCTCGACGAGGTGATGGCGCTCCACGCGCTGCCTCTGACCGATCTGCTCCTGCGCGCGCAGACGGTGCACCGCGCGAACCACGCGCCGGACTCGGTGCAGCTCTGCACGCTGCTCTCGGTGAAGACGGGCGGCTGTCAGGAGGACTGCTCCTACTGCCCGCAGAGCTCGAAGTACGAGACCGAGGTCGGTGCCGAGAAGATGCTCTCGGTCGATCAGGTGCTGAGCAAGGCGCGTCAGGCGCGCGCCACCGGCTCGACGCGGTTCTGCATGGGCGCGGCGTGGCGCGACGCCAAGGACGGCCCCGCCTTCGAGAACGTGCTCTCGATGGTGCGCGGCGTGCGCGAGCTCGGCCTCGAGGCCTGCGCGACGCTCGGCATGCTCACCGACGATCAGGCGCGTCGTCTCGCGGACGCGGGCCTCACTGCCTACAACCACAACATCGACACCTCGCGCGAGCACTACGGCGAGATCATCACCACCCGCAGCTTCGACGATCGCCTCCAGACGGTCGCGCGCGTGGTGAAGGCCGGCATCTCGGTGTGCTGCGGCGGCATCATCGGCATGGGCGAGAGCACGCGCGATCGCTGCGAGATGCTGCGCACGCTCGCGAACCTCGAGGTGCACCCGGGCTCGGTGCCGATCAACGCGCTCGTGCCGGTGGAAGGGACGCCGCTCGCCGATCAGCCGCGCGTCGATCCGCTCGAGCTCACGCGCATGTGTGCTGTCGCGCGCATCCTCATGCCGCAGGCGATGGTGCGCCTCTCGGCCGGTCGCACCGAGCTGTCGCGCGAGGCGCAGCTGCTCTGCTTCATGGCGGGCGCGAACTCGATCTTCTACGGCGAGAAGCTGCTCACCACGGGCAACCCCGACGTGCTCGAGGATCAGCGCCTCTTCGCCGACGCAGGCCTCAAGCCGATGGCGCCCTACACCTCGAGCGATCCCACGGTGCAGGCCACGCGCGACAAGGGCCCGATCGCCAAGCCCGGCAGCGTCTCGCTCGCAGCCCGCGCCATCCAGCCCGCCGTCGAGCCCGGCGAGTGATCACGATCCGCCCTGCCACCGAGGGCGATCTGGACGACATCGTACGCGTCGAGCGCGCGGCCAATTCCCTCTACGCGCCCTACGGCTTCGCCGCGCACATCGACGCGCTCAGCACCCCGCGCGACGCCGTGATCGAAGGCATCGCGTGCGGTCTCGCGTGGGTGGCCCAAGACGCGGAGGCCGAGGGCAGCGCGCTCGTGGGCTTCGTGCTCGCGCACGCCTGCGATCGCGATCTCCACCTCGACGAGATCGACGTCGTCCCCTCGCGCCTGCGTCGCGGCCTCGGCACGCGCCTCCTCGACGTCGTGCTCGAGGAAGCAGGCCAGCGTGGCGCCGAGCGCCTCACGCTGCTCACCGTGGACTTCGTGCCCTGGACGCTCGGCTTCTACGCGCACCACGGCTTTCGTGTGCTCTCGGCTCGCGAGCTCGACGCGCGGCTGCTCGACGCGCTCGCCCTCGATCCGAAGTCCGTCGCGCCCACGCAGCGCTCGTTCGAGGGTCGCCTCGTGCTCGCGCGAAACCTCCAAGCTCCTGCGGGGTCTCGACGTTGAATGGCCACGCACGCCGTGAGACACCGGCGAGACACGAGGACTCCATGAACCGACGCTCTTTCGTCTCCACGATCTCTTCCCTGGTCCTCGCGTCGAGCCTCGCGCTCGCGCCCGTCGCGTCGGCCGACATGGTCTACGAGCCGCCGCCGCGCCTCGAGGTGCAGGCGACGACCACGACGTACACGACGCCGCCGCGCTCGATCGCGCTCACCGTGACCAACCCGAGCGACCAAGCGCTCGAGGTGCAGGGCCCGCGGCTCGTGGTGCTCACCGGCGGTGTGCGCGTGCCGGTGCGCGTGACGCGCCTCGAGATCGATGGCGCGCAGCGCGGCATCTGGGACGCATTCACGCTCCCCGCGCACGGGACGGTGCGCATGACGCTCGGCTTCGACGAGCTCCCCGCCACCGCGCTCGCGGCCGGTCGCATCGACTTCTCGCTCCGCCTCCAGGGCGCGTCGGACGCGACGTTCTCGCTTCGTCGGGCGTGATGCTCGCGACTAGAAGCGGTAGGCGAGCTCGAGCGAGAAATCGAACGCCACCGCGAAGTGCGTCGGGAGCACGTAGAACGTGGGCGCCACGAGGTCTGCGCCGATCTCCCAGTTGGGCGTGATCGCGTAGTTCACGCCCGCCGCGAGCCGGATCACGGGGCCGTTGTACGGGAGGTATCCGAGGCCCACGCGCAGAGGGATCGTGAGCTCGAGCGTGGAGCTCGGCCGGATCCGATCCTCGGCCTGCAGCATGAAGAAGAAGTTGCTCGCGCGGCCGTCGCGGCCCTCGACGTTCGTGTACGCGCCGTAGAGCCCGATGAGGATGTCCCGCGTGATGCGCACGTCGAGGCGCAGGCCCACGAAGTGGTTGTAGAAGCTGCCCTGCGTGGTGCCGATCGAGGCCTCGGTCTGGAGCGCGATCGAGAAGCGTCGGATGTCGGGCTCGGCCGCGCGCCAGCGACGACCATCACGCGCCGTCGGGTGACCGAGCTCCTCACGCGCGGATCGACGTCGCGCCTGCGGCAGCACCGATCCCACCACAACCGCACCTGGCGGCCCACCGGCCACTGGCGTTCCTGGGCTCGTGAACGTCGGCTCCGGGCCCTGCCACGCGTCGATCGCCGGCAGCGCCTGACGAAGCGCGCGATCGACCGCGGGCCGCAGATCCTCGGCCCCCGAGGACTCCGTCGCCACGAACGGCCCGGTGCCGTCGATGCTCGCGACGATCACCTCGATCACGTAGCGGCCCTCGTTCGCCCACACGCGCGCGAAGATCGCGCGGTGCGATCGCGTCGCGAAGCCGAGGCGCCAGAGGTCCGCGGGCGCCGGAGGGTAGTGCATGCGCAGGGCCTGGAACGTCCGCACGCCATCGGCCTGCGGCAGAACGCCGTAGCCCATCTCGCTCGCGGTGCGGCGCAGCTGATCGCTGGTCACGCGTCCCACCACGGGCGCGATGCCGTACGTGATCGCGTCCACCACCACGACCTGCCGAGGCACCGTCGGCGTGGGCGGCGGCAGAACCACGACCTCGGGAGGCGTGGGCGTCTCGCTCGCGCTCTCGGTCGGCGCCTGGTCGGCGCTCGCTTCCGCCGCAGGCGGCGTCTCCGTCGCGGGAGTGTCTTGCGCGTGGGCCGAAGGCGCGACCGACAGCATGCCGATCACCGCCAGCCACAGCGTGCAGATCCGAGCCGTCCGAGCGAGCATCGCGGCCTTTGTACCACGACCTCGCGGGCCTGCCGGGCTCGCGTGCATCGAGCTCCGCGCGAGGCGCTTGACCACCGAGCCCCGCGGCCACACCACCGGCCTCATGACGAACGTCAGCTCGTTCAGCGCGCGCACGATCGACGGCACCGAGCGCTCGCTCGCCGACTACGCGGGCAAGGTCCTCTTGATCGTGAACGTCGCGAGCAAGTGCGGCCTCACGCCGCAGTACACGGCGCTCGAGAAGCTCTACAAGGAGCACCACGCCGCGGGCCTCGAGGTGCTCGGCTTTCCGTGCAACCAGTTCGGCGGACAAGAGCCCGGCACCGAGGCGGAGATCCAGCGCTTCTGCACGATCCACTACGACGTGACGTTCCCGCTCTTCTCCAAGATCGACGTCAACGGCCCGAGCACGCACCCGCTCTACGCGTACCTGAAGGCGCTCGACACCCAGCCCGACGGCGCGGGCGACATCGGGTGGAACTTCGCGAAGTTCCTCGTCGACCGCCGCGGCGAGGTGATCGCGCGCTTCAGCCCGCCCGAAGACCCGGGCGGCAAGACGATCCGGGACGCGATCGATCGCGCCCTCGTCGGCTGACTCGTCGACCCGTCGCGCACGGCGTGATCGACGCGCTCGCATCCATCACCCACGCGGACCGTCGTCGTGCGGTGGTCGATCGCGAGGGCCGCATGGGTGGGGGTCGGAGCGCAGCGCCGGCGCGGAGACGTCGTGCGGAGCGGAGACCCCCACCCGTGCGGCCCGTCCCCCATGTCGCGGAGCAGCCATACCGACTCGTCGCCACGCAGGGCGCGTGATAGCTCCGGCGCCATCATGTCGACGACGCTCACCGGCAAGCAGGAACGCCACCTCCGCGCGCTCGCGCACGGGCTCGATCCCGTCGTGCTCGTGGGCAAGGAAGGCGCGACCGAGGGCGTGATCACGGCGACCGTTCAAGCGCTCGTCGATCACGAGCTCATCAAGGTCCGCCTGCCCGACCTCGAGCGCGACGAGCGCGCGCAGATCGCGAAGGCCCTCGCCGAGGGGACGCAGTCCGCGCTCGCCGGCACAATCGGCCGCATCGCGATCCTCTACCGACGCCACCCCAGCGAGCCGAAGATCACCCTGCCGCGCGGGAAGTGATCGAGCGACACGGAGCGAGAAAAAATCCCCGCTTCGGAAGCGGGCCGCGGCGGAGGGGGGTCCGATGCTCAAACATCCTGGCCCTCGGCCTGCGGAACTCGCCCTGGACCCCCACACCACCGCGTCCCCTCAGGTCGTGAATCAGTTGTTTCTCGGTCCCGGCGAGCGAGAGACACTCGTTTCGCGACCTCGAACCGTCGTGCGGCGTTCTGGGGATGGTGGGTGCTCGATCGCGTGCTTCCGACTGTCGACGAGAGTCGGCAGGAGGCCGTCCGTGGCGCGCAGGAAGCTCTGGGCGTGCCTGTGAGACGAGCCTGCATGGGGTTCGTCGAGGTCGGGGCCGGACGGAATGGGCAGACCGGGTCCGAGCACGAGCGCGGTGTCTGCACGGAGATCGACCTGCCCGAGGCGCCCTTCGCGGCACGAGCCGATCTCGTTCCTGCTCCCGCCCCGACGGATCGTGAGTCTCACGGATTCTCCGCCTTGCGGAATGGAAACCAGGAGTCGCGCGGCGAACCTTGTATTTCCTCGACGTGGTCGAGCTCGTGGTCGATGGCTACGAACACGCGATAGGTGGCCCAGTAGAAGACTTCGTCGCTCATCGGTTCGGCAAGTGCTGTGGTGACGACGTCGAGTCGTCGTCCGTCTCCGCCCGCGACAACATCCACTCTGACCTGAAGGCTCGGTTCGGCCGCGCGCCACGTCTCAACCCGCTCCGATGGAGGGTCTCGCAGCACGAGATGCCACGTGCGATGCATCAACCCATCAGGTCCGGGAGCCCAGGCCGGAAACGTCACTCTGCGGATCTCGCTCGACGCGTACGCTTTCTCTCGAGTCATTGCATCCTCAGAATGTGACTTACGCCCTCCACCGGCACGCCGAGGGTTTCCACTGAGGCGCGGGTCGCGATCGCGTGACGCTCGCGCGAGACCGTGGATCCCCGCGGCGCTTTGCTGTATCGAGGAGAGTGCGTGTCGTTGCGGGGCGGCGCGCTTCGAAAGAGGTGCTTGTCGTGCGCAGCTCATCGTGGTGCCTGATCGTCTCTTCCCTGCTCGGTGTTGCTGCTGGGCTCGCGGTCGTCGGCTGTGATGATCCCGGCCCCGTGCCCACGGGCGATGCGGGCCGTGCGGCCGATGCGTCGTTGCCCGATGCGCCTGGGCTCGATGCGCCGTTCTTCGACGTCGGTGTGCGGCTCGATGGTGGGCCCGTGCCCGGCGTGTGCGGCGATGGCGTGCTCAACACCGGCGAGGCCTGCGACGACGGCCTCACGGTCGATGGCGACGGATGCTCCGCGGACTGCCTCACCGTCGATGATCGCTACGTCTGCCCCGTGCCCGGCCGCGCGTGCGTGCGTGTGGTGACGTGCGGCAACGCGCGCATCGAAGGCAGCGAGACCTGCGACGACCGCAACACCACACCCGAGGACGGCTGCGACGCGGACTGCCGCCGCGAAGAGGGCTGGGTCTGTCCCGTCGCCGGCAGCGCCTGTCGCGCTGCGCGTTGTGGCGATGGTCTCGTCGCAGGCTTCGAGGTCTGCGACGACGGCGGCACCTGCAGCGGCGGTGGCGGAACGCGCTGCACCGCAGACGCCGAGTGCGTGGCGGCCACCGACGGCGACACCTGCGTCGCGCGGAGCGGCGATGGCTGCAGCGACGCGTGCGCGCTCGAGCCCGGCGCGGTCTGCCCGACGCCCGGTGCCGTCTGCGGACGATCCGACTGCGGCGATGGCGTGCCCGAAGGCACCGAAGAGTGCGACGACGGAAATCCGCTCATCGGTGATGGCTGCACGCCTTTCTGTCTGCGTGAGCCGCGCTGTACCGATGGAACGTGCATGGCAGTCTGCGGCGACGAGGTGGTCTTTGCGCCCGAGACGTGCGACGACGGAAACACGCTCTCGGGAGATGGCTGTTCGTCGGCCTGCGTCGAGGAGACGGGTTACGCGTGCGACGAGGTCACGCTCCCGGATCCGGACTCGGTGACGCTGCCAGTCGTCGTGCGTGACTTCCTATCCGCCTGCGACTACGACGGTCACCCGGGCCGTCCCCAGCGGGGCGCGCCGGGCGCCACTGCCCCGTTCGGTCACCCCGACTTCCAGTGCTACAACGGCGCCGAGACTGGCATGGTCGGCACGATGTTGGTCGATGGCGTGCCCACGCGGATGCCCACCGCGACGCGCCTCACGAGCGACGAGAGCTTCGCCAGCTGGTACCGCTCGGACGACGAGATCAACCGCACGGTCGTGCAAGGCATGACGTTCGGGGGCACCGGCGGCGGTGCCTACCAGTACGACAACGCGAGCTTCTTCCCGCTCAGCACGCCGATCGACGGCAGCCCCGTCGCTGGCTTCACGACGGAAGGCCTCGAGTTCCTCTCGGCCGATGGCGGCGGCAGTGGCGATCAGAGCTTCTTCTTCACCAGCGAGGTGCGCTTCTGGTTCGCCTACGAGGGCACCGAGACACTCGCCTTCTCCGGCGACGACGACGTGTGGGTGTTCATCAATGGCCGTCTCGCGGTGGACATCGGCGGCGTGCACGGACGACAAGACGGCGCGATCACGCTCGCAGACTGCGACTCGGCCGATCCCGCGATGAACCTCCCCACGTGCCTCTCTGCGCTCTCGCTGCGCGTGGGTGGCATCTACGAGGCCGTTGTCTTCCAGGCCGAGCGCCACACGAGCCGCTCGCAGTACCGCCTCACGCTCACGAACTTCAACCGTGCACCGTCCCAGTGTCGCTCCACCTGCGGCGACGGCACCGTCGCCTCGAACGAGGCGTGCGACGAGGGCGAGGACAACGGCGCCACCTACGACGGCTGCACCGACCTCTGCGAGCTCACGCCGTACTGCGGAGACGGCATCGTGCAGAGCGAGCACGGCGAGATCTGCGACGACGGCCTCAACCTCGGCAGCGGCCCCAGCAGCTGTGCCCCCGGCTGCATGGAGCTCGGCGCCCGCTGCGGCGACGGCGTCGTCCAGACCGACCGAGGCGAGCAGTGCGACGACGGCAACACCACGAGCAGCGACGGCTGCGACGCGATGTGCCTGGTCGAGCTCGCCTGATCGGGCCGGTCGATCGGGTCACGGGTCGACGAGCGTGAGGCCGTTCACGCGCACGAAGTCGTCGACGTTGCGTGTGAGCAGCGGCCGTCTTTCCGTGATGCAGCCCGCCGCGATGAGCGCGTCCGCGAGGCCAGGAGGGCACGAATCGGTGTGAACCAGGGACTCGAGGGTCGTCGCTGCCTCGCGTCCCGCGCGCACGCGGCCGACGCGGTGCTCGTCGAGCCATGCCCTCCGAGTGTTGCGCTCGCTCTTGCTGAGCAGGCTTCCCTTGGTCCCTCGCAAGAACTCGTAGAGCGAGTACGCAAAGACCTCGAGGGGAATGTCGCTGGGCAGTGCGATGGGCGGCGCGATGCCCTTCGTCGCGCACAGTAGTTGTCGATGAGGACGTTCGTGTCGAGCACGACGGAGCCGAACTGCTCGCGGAGCTCCGCGAGACGCACGCGACGGGCCGCCATGATCAGCTCGCGATCTCGAGGTCGATCACCGGGAGGCCGTGCCGGTCCGCGAGAGCGAGCATGGTCTCGCGCAAGGAGTCGTCGAGCGCGACGGCGGCGTCGGTCGCGGCGCTGCGGGCCACATCGATCGCGTCGAACTCCTTGGCCAGCTCACGGGCCCGAAGCGCCAGCAGGCTCGCGCCCTCGCGCGCCCACAGTTCGCGCAGCGAGTAGCCCGACGGCAGCTCCACCAGGCCGTTGATCGTGTACTCCGCGAGGTACCGCGGCAGGTCCGTGACGTCGCGTTCGGCGCTCGCCACCGCGGCCGCCATCGCCGTGTGTGCGACGAGCACGCGCTCTGCCTCGCGGCACGCGTCACGAAGTGTGACGAGCGCGTCGTCGTACGCGCGCACGAGGTCACGGAGCTCTGGCAGGTATCTCGCGGCTTGCTCGAAGTTGAGGCGCACGGTCGGCGAGATCGCGCTCGCGCTCGACCCGAGGAGCTCGAAGCCCTGGAGGTGCTGTCGGTAGGTGAGGCTCCCCTGCTCGAGACGATTCCTCGTCACCGATGCCATGCGCGAGAGCGGCAGAAGGACGGTCTGCAGCCACGCGCGTGCCTGCGCCTTCGTGGGCTGCTTCGTCGCCTTGGCCACGGCCTTCATGACGACACGACGGTAGCATGGGGGTGCGAGCGTCCGACGATGGGCATGGGACTACGGACGCCGACCACGGCCGCGTACTGACGCGGCCTGACTCGAGTACGCCGAGGACGCGACCTTTCGCGCCAAGGCGACGCTCTCGGGCGAGCTGTACGAGAAGGCTGAAGCCCACGCGAGGCACCGGCTCGTGACGATCACCGGCGCGCTGCGCCGCGTGCGCCGCGGCTTCGTGTTGCGCGACGTGACAGACGTCGGCGTCACCTGACCGCGCTCGCCGATCGACGTGCCGTCCCGCGCAGCGGGCGAGCTCGGTCACGAGGCTTCGTGGCTGGGTCCGCTCGCGTCGCGACCGAGCCGTGAGGCTTCGGGCTCGGCAGACAGATCCCTCGGGTGGAGTCGAGGAGCCCTCCGGGTCGGACCGATGAGCCCGCGGGGTTCGACCGTCGAGCCATCGCGTCCTGTCCGAGACCCTCCTGGTCTCGTCTCGGAGCCTCGGGTTCGGCCGTCGAGCCTTCGGCTTCTCCGTCAGACCCTCCGGCTCGGGTCCAGGAGCTTCCGGCTCGGATGTCGGAGCTTCCGGCTCGGGTGTCGGAGCCTCCGGCTCGGGTGTCGAAGCTTCCGCCTGGGATCTCGGAGCTTCCGGTTCGCGTCTCGAGGGTCCGGCGCGGGTCCGAAAGCCTCACGGCTCGACCCGGAAGCCTGGAACCCTGACCCGGAAGGCTCTACGGCGCGGAAGGAAGCAATTCGCCCCGGATTCGCAGGGATTCACGCCGGGGCGCGCCCTGGCTCCCAGTAATAGAGTATCGGCCCACGGCGTCACGCCGGATACCACGCTCGTGTCGCTCGGGAGGGCGCCCAGGTGCCCCTCGACCGGGGTGGGCTCGATCGTCGTGAAGGCGACGGGGCGCGAGGATGCGCGCCACGATCTGTGAAGCGCCCATCCAAGCTTGCGCGGGAGGCTCACGCATCGGTCCCCCCGGAGTCGTCCTCGGTCTTCGTCGCCGACGCCTCAGCGGTTTCGACATGGTCGGCGGCTCGCTGGGTGCGGGCTGCCAGCTGACGCCAGTCACCACGAAGAGCGTTCCACCAGCGCGGCTCTGGAACCTCGACGCCCTCGGCGATCAACGCCTGACGGATACGCTCTGCCTTTGGGAACGCGCGAGTGTTCAATGGACTCGACGTGGCCGCGTTCCAGAGATGCGCGAGTCCCTCGCGGTCCGTCGCCGGGCTGCCCCCTGCACCCCGCCAGGGAGCCCTGTCACCAAAAAGAAGGTCCAGCATCGTGAGTGAGGTGTGTTGCCAGACGTCTGATCCGCCCTGGAGTCGCACGATGAGGTCGTGACGATGGGTGGTCCAGAATGGGCTGCCCGTGCGCATGATCAGGTAGCTCTCAACGCTGGTGCCGGATCGCAGTCGTGCCTCATCAACTGGATCCCGGTCGAGAACGGCGAGTAGCGCAGACGAAGCCTGCGTGGCGAGTTGCTCGTGCACGGCGAGAAGGAAGGAACGACGCTCCTCGGGGTCACTTGGGTCAACGAGCGTTGAGCGCCACGGTTGCAACGACCCCAGAAGATCCAGAGCGGTTGAACCGGAGGCGGTCGCTAGCGAAGTCAGCAGGCGTTGCTCCCGCGGACGGAGCATGGACTGCTGAGGGTCGGCGACTCCGATGAACCCAAACAATGAACTCCATGCGGCCTCGAACGCCGATACCCTCACGGCCTCCACCGTCATGAGGCGAGCGGCACACTCCTCCACGAGCTTGAGGAGGCCCGTCGCCTCAAGCATCTGTTGGCCTGCGACATGGGCCGCGTCCGCGTGCAGGCCTCGGCGGGCCGCATCCGTGTACGTCCGAAGCAGTTCGCGAAACAGTGCGAGCTCGACGTCGGCCTCCGACGCACCTCGGGACCGAGCAATCGAAACGACCCAATTGGAGAGGCTCGAGTGGAACACAGTTCGGAGGGATTCGACGTCATGGGGGGCGACGAGCGGCGGCTCCAGGAGCAACCGCAACTGGTCGAGACAAGACAAAGTGCTCCAGAACTTGTCCTGATCGAAGAGCGCGCGAATCAGTTCTGACCCTCTCTTCACTGCAATCGGATCGAGGATCCTACTCTCTGCGCAAAGTCGCGCGATGGTCGCGTCGTTCTCCTTCCTAACGTTACTCGCCGCGCTATCGCCGCGCGCGAGCGCGATGATCCTCCGACTCTGAATCTCGTTGCCCGATGTGAGAAGAGAGCGCGCCAGGTCAGGGAACTCGAGATCGAGCAGCGCGCATCGGAGCATCGTGGGCCAGTCTACGCGGTCCCTGTGTCGCTCGGCCTCCTGCACGACCGACTTGAGGTGTCTGCCGAAGAGCCGGAGCTCACGGGGGTTGCGGGGCAATAGATCCCTCAAACCCTCGATTGCGCGCGCGGGAACTCTCAGGCCAAGGGCCGCAAGTTCCGCTACGACGACGCGCACCGCGGCTGTCTCGGTGACTGGTTGAATGTTTCGAGGAAAGTCGACGATCTTCTGCAGGAACAGGCGGCCATCTCCCCAACCGGGGTGAGATGCCCCGAGGGCGGCACCCACCACATCCGGATCGAGAAACAGCACGAAGCTGAATCCTGGGAGGTCGAAAACTTCCTTCAGCCCCCATAGAATGGTGGGAATGATGTCGGGCGCAGCACGGTCCAAGTCGTCCACAAGCACCACGACTCGGTCACGTGTTTGGTCTTTGGAAGAATCGAAGTAGCGAAGTCCCGCGGGAACGAACGACGCGGCTTTCTCCATCATGCCAGCGACCGCAGCAACCGGAGCTAACCCTCCGACATCGGCAGCGTCCTTTCCGGCCCTGAGGAGCCGCTGGCTCAGCATTGCAGCGCGTCGAGCAAACAACGCACGTCGTTCGGCCGCAGCGGTATGTGGCAGCACAGCGAGAGCAAGTTCTGAAAACTCAAGCCAAAGGTCCTCCGCGGTCCTGTGCTTCCACGCGTTGAGTTCGATGCTCGCGAAGCCATGCGCTGAGACGGATTCTCGAACCATACGAAGTATCGTCGACTTACCGCTGCCCCAAGGTCCATACGCCCCGATGCGCACCGACCACTCTGCAGGCGCATCAACGGCAAGCGTGGCAATTGAGCTGGCAAACGGCCTCCGGCCCAACAGGTCGTCGCTCGCCTCTCTGGGTGCGTCGAACCCGACCTTGGAGTCCCCGCTTGTCACAGCTCCACGCTCGCCTGCCCGCCGTCGCCGCCGCGGCCCTTCTTCGCGGCGGCATTCTTGGCGCCCTTCGCCTTCGTCTCAGTGCCCGCACCCGCGATGCGTTTCTCCTCCGCCCGCTTCGCGTCCAGCGCGAAGAGTCGATCGATGACCTCGGACTCGAAAGCTTCGAAGGCCCTCGGGTCGGCGTCGGTGGCGAGGCAGAACGGGGGGACGGGGATGTCGGACCAGCCGTAGGCGGCGAGGACGGCGGCGTCCGCCTCTTCGTGGTGTCGACGGAGCTCGAGCATGCGCGCGTTTACGCTCGAGTCGGTCCCCGATGTCGGCGCTTCGATCGACACGCGGTGATGGTCCACAGATGGAGGGCCCGGCACAAGCGTTCGTTGCGGCGGGAGCCCTCACACGCGAGTCAGGCGACGCGCTCGAATCTGTTGTGGTTGTGACATTCCAGCAGGACTGGATTCGAGGCAATCGATCGGCTTCTTCGGACCCTGTTTGGTCACGCCGACGATGAGACGGATTGTGCGGAGGGCGCGACGGGCTGCGCGATCAGCGCGCGAGACGCGTGACCGTGCCCGCGAGGGGATCGACGCACACGCGATCGCCCGTCGTCAGGTGGGTCGTGGCTGGGCCGCAGCCGACCACTGCTGTCACGCCGTACTCGCGGGCGATGATCGCGGGGTGCGAGAGCAGCGCGCCTTCGTTGGTCACGATCGCCGCGACGCGCGCGAGCGCGACGGACCACTCGGGGGAGGTGATGCGGCACACGAGCACCTCGCCGTGGCGCAGGCTCGCGAGATCTTCGGGGCGATCGATCACCCGCACGCGCGCGCGGACCACGCGCTCGCCGATGCCCACGCCGTGGAGCGTCTCGCCCTCGACGCCACGGCCCGGCGTCTCGGCCTTCATCATCCAGGCGAAGATCCGCATCACGTTGCGGAGCCCGCGCGGAAACGGAGCCACCGGCGGCATGTCGGGCGCCCTGCCGAGCAAACGAGGACCGCGGTGACGCAGCGCCCAGCTCTCTTCGCCGCGTCGTCTCTCGATGCGTGCGGAGAGGTCGTCGATCTCACCGCGCAGCGCGGGTCCGTGCTCGTCGACCTCGAGGTAGACGGCGTGTGCGGGTGACTCGAGGCCGAGGCGTCGACCGAGCTCGAGCACATACCAACGCAAGAGACCCGAGGGACGCGAGACAGTCTCGATGCCGTTCTCGTCGCGCAGCGCGTAGGCCCTGCGCGCGACGTCGAGGAGCCGCTCGAGCTCCGTGAAGCGCGCGGGCTCGAGCTTCGCGCGCGCCTCCTCGAGCACGGCCTCTGCTCGGTCGCGCGCCTCGGTGCTCATCGGCTGGCCACGCGTCGCGACGATCGAGGCGAGCACGGACAGCACCACGTCGGGCGTCTCGCCGAGCATCGGGTGCTTGGGCTCGTAGTGCGTCATGCGGAGGCGATGACGCTCGAGCCAGTCCGCGAGCTGCGCCGAGGCGGCAGGCGCGCGTGTCGCGAGCGCGCCCCACGTCGCGGGGAACGTCGTGTCGTCGCCGAGCTCGCGCGCGATGGCGTCGGCGATGTCCGAGAGCGAGCGGTGGAGCTCCGTCGTCTGCGGCGAGCTGCCCGCGAGCAGCGTGAAGACGCGGTTCGGATCCCAGCCGAGCTCGTCCTCCAAGAAGAATGCGAGCTTGCCGATGGCGAAGAGGTTCGGGCCTCCGAGCGCTGCGTGTTGCGCGAGCCCGCGCGCGCTGTGGGTGAGGGCTCGGTCGATGCGATCGAGCAGCGCGCGATCGCTCAGCGCGTGCGGCTCGGCGTCGAAGAGCGCGTCGGTCGCGCGCGCCATCGCCGCGCGTCCTTCACGCTCCCACGCCTCCATCGTCGCGACGTAGGTCTCGCGATCGAGCAGCTCCGCGCACGCACGATCGGCGCGCCGCATCGAAGGAAGGAGGCGCGTCACGAGCCACAGGACCCACGCGGGCGGCGCGGGCCCATCGCCGCCCTCCATGACCATCTGGAGGTAGAGGTGCCCTCTCACGCGCGCGGCGCGCATCTCCTTCACCGGGAGCACGCCCTTCATCGCGTCGGCCATCGCGACGGGGTACGGCGCGAGCCAGCGCCAGCCGAGCGGTGAGAGCACACCGTGGTGGTCGTCGCGCTCCCAGCTGCCCTCGGGCGTCTCGCTCTCGATCGGGATCGGACTCGCGGGCAGCGCCGTGATGGGTCGCGACTGGAGGACCCAGATCACGCCGTCCTCGATCGCCCACTCCACGTCTTGCGGTCGACCGAAGAGCTGCTCGAGGCGCGCCGCGGTCGCCGCGATCTCCGCGGCCTGCGCGTCGCTCAGCACGCGCTCGTCGAGCGCATGCACGCGCTCGCTCGCTCCGCCCGACACGCGCCAGCGCTCGCCCGCGCCCTCGCCGTGGAGCAGCCGATCGCTCAGGCCGCGCACGGCCTCGATTACCACCACGCCGCGCTCGCCGGTCGAGGGATCGGCGCTGAACGCCACACCCGCACGCTCGGCCTTCACCATGCGCTGGACGACGACCGCGACATCGCCCGGTGAGCCCGCGTAGCGAAGGACACGGAGCGCGCGCGCCGAGCGGCGACAGCGCTCGATCGCGCGCGGCACGTCCTCGCTCGTCACGTCGAGCAGCGACTCGAGCTGTCCCGCGTACGAGCGCTCGCTCGCGTCTTCACCCACTGCGCTCGATCGCACGGCCCAGCGCTCGCCGCCAGCG
>JAFLCL010000085.1 GCA_017303575.1 Deltaproteobacteria bacterium | reverse complement strand
GTCCTCGTGACCGACGGGCCAGCCGAAGTACGCCATGAGGCCGTCACCCAGGTACTGCGCCACGTGCCCGCCGTAGCGAACGACGACGTCGCCGCAGGCGGCTCGGTACCGCTGGATGAGCGCGTGGAGCTCCTCGGCGTCCATGCGCACCGAGAGCGCCGTCGAGCCCACGAGGTCGCAGAACATGACGGTGAGCTGTCGACGCTCCGGGCCACGCACGGCGCTCTCGGTCGAGCGCGGCGCCCCGCTCATGCGAGCGCCTGGCTCGGACGACGGCGCCAGCGACCCCGGCACCGAGCCGGGTCGGCTCGGCGGCCGCCCCCCGCTCTCGGAGGACGGCCGTGCCGAGAGCGCGTCACCGCCTGCTCTCATGCGCTCGATGGCCAGGAGCAGCGTACGGCGCGGACCGATCGGGAGACCGAGGCCCGAGAGATCGGTCTCCGTCAAGTGCGGGAGAATCTCGAGCGTGATCTCTTCTTCTTCGAAGCGCGGTGCGTACTTCGCGAGGCCTGCACCCTCCAGCCACTCGCGGATCGCCGACACGCCACGCTTCTACCGGAGTCCGTCACGCGCCAGCAAGCGCCACGAGCCTTGACACCACGCGCGGATCCGCCGACGGTCGCCGCGACCGAGCGTGCGCGGACGGCAGGGGACGCGCTCGCCACATCGAAGGACGAGGCACCGATGACGCGACGACAATTCCTCCTCGAAGAGAGCCGGCTGCCGAAGGCTTGGTACAACATCAATCCCGATCTGCCGGTGCCCCCGCAGCCCGTGCTGCATCCGAAGACGCTCGAGCCCGTCACGCCCGACTTCCTCTCGGTGCTCTTCCCGATGGCGCTCATCCAACAAGAGGTGAGCACCGAGCGGTACCTCGAGATCCCCGAGCCGGTGCGCGAGATCTATCGCCTGTGGCGGCCGACACCGCTCCTCCGCGCGACGCGCCTCGAGAAGGCGCTCGACACGCCCGCGCACATCTACTTCAAGTACGAGGGCGTCTCGCCCGTCGGCTCGCACAAGCCGAACACCGCGGTGCCGCAGGCCTTCTACAACAAAGAGGCAGGCACCAAGGCGCTCGCGACCGAGACGGGCGCGGGACAGTGGGGCTCCGCGATGGCGATGGCCTGCAACTTCTTCGGCCTCGATCTCGAGATCTTCATGGTCAAGGTCAGCTACCACCAGAAGCCCTACCGCCGCGTCATCATGGACAACTTCGGCGCGAAGGTCTTCGCGAGCCCGACCGATCGCACGCACGCCGGCCGCGCGGCGCTCGCGGCGGATCCGGAGAGCCCCGGCTCCCTCGGCCTCGCGATCAGCGAAGCGGTGGAGACGGCCGCGACGAGCGGCGGCGCACGCAAGTACGCGCTCGGCTCGGTGCTGGGGCACGTCCTCACGCACCAGACGGTGATCGGCCTCGAGGCGCTCGAGCAGATGGAGATGGCGGATGAATATCCCGACTTCGTGATCGGCTGTGCAGGCGGCGGCTCGAGCTTCGCAGGCCTGGCGTACCCGTTCCTCCGCGAGAACCTCACGAACGGCAAGAAGACGAAGATCATCGCCGTCGAGCCCGCGTCCTGCCCGAGCATGACGCGCGGCAAGTATGCGTTCGACTACGGCGACACGGCCGCGAGCGCGCCCGTGATGAAGATGCACACGCTCGGTCACACCTTCATCCCGCCGAGCATCCACGCGGGCGGCCTTCGCTACCACGGCATGTCGCCGAGCGTGAGCGCGCTCGTCGATCACGGTGACGTCGAGGCGCGCGCGGTGAAGCAGCTCGAGACGTTCGCGGCCGCCGTCGAGTTCTCGCGCGCGGAGGGCATCCTGCCCGCGCCGGAGAGCGCACACGCGGTGCGCGTGGCGATCGACGAGGCGCTCGAGGCGAAGAGGAAGGGCGAGAAGAAGGTCATCCTCTTCAACCTGTCCGGGCACGGCCACTTCGACATGATGGCGTACGACGCCTACCACCGCGGCCAGCTGTCGGATCACGAGTATCCGCAGAGCCAGGTGGACGAGGCGATGACCCACCTACCCAAGGTGGGCTGAGAGACCGAAACGCTCTCCAGCTCTTCGAATCGGGCCGCAGGGGTGGCGGGTCCGATGCTCAGACATCCTCGGCCTTCGGCCTGCGGAACTCGCCCTGGACCCCCCACCCCCGCGTCCCTCGACGTTGTCTCGACCACCATTCTGGGCGAGTCGAAATCCTCCCGAATCACGCCAAGATCGTCAGCACGCCTCGCGACGACAGCCACCGCGCGATCGCCAACCCGCGATCGCGCGGCACGCGTGTCGACCAACGGTCCGCGAGCGCAACCGCAGTGAACACGGGTGGCAGTCCGTCGAACAAGCCATCGAGGGCAATGCCACCGACGAAGGCAGTCGGCCCCTCGATCCCGGGGTGCTCGAGCGCACGCCGCAGCTCGACGAACCGCTCGCCCAGACAAGGCACCTCGACCCAACGTGCCAATGGCGAGAGTGTCAGTGTCGCGTCGTCGGGCGCGGCCGGTCCCGTTCCCCCGACAAGCATTGACGCGTTCGGCTCGGTGGTTCCCGCACCGCGGACACGCCAGAAGGCGCTGTCGAACCGCGGTGCCGCAGCGGCATAGTGTCCCGCCGTCCATGCCTGATGACGGGCGGAGGCGCTCTCCAGGTGGTCTGTGTAGAAGCGAGTGGCGAGCTGCGAGTCCTCGGGCCTCGTGAGGAGCGTGTTGACGACGATCGCGCCCGCGAGCGCCGTCTGGATGGCCTTCTGGACACCGCTCGACGAGAGCGGGTCGAGCGCCATCGCGGCATCGCCGACTCGCAAGCGAGTCGCGGAGACGGGCTCTTCATCGAGGTAGGGAGTGGCGTCGACGACGCGCGCCGGCGCGTCCAGCGTCGCGCGCTCGACCTGCGAGGCGAGCGAGGCGTCTCGCAGGCGCTCGATCAACCATGCCTCGAGAGAGCCCGGCCGTTCGGCGCGCACGTCGGCGCCATCGACGAACGCGAGCGTGTTGTACGTGCCGTCGGGGATCGGCACGCCCCACACCCAGCCTCGCTGACAAGCCTCGAGCGTAGGGGTCGTCGGGAGATCACGTCCTCTCCAATAGCCGTGCACGGCGAACGTGCGCGGTCCCGTGGTGCGCCGCTTCGCGCCCAGTCGGGAGCGACGTCCGCTCGCGTCGACGAGGAAGCGCGTCTCGATGGCGCGCGGGCCCGAGTCGCTCGTCGTGAGCGTCAGCGACCACCCACCGTCTCGTTCCGTGGCGCGCTCGACGCTCACGGGCTGGAGGACGTCGACGCCGCCTTCGCGTGCGTGCGCGAGCAGCGCCGCGTCGAAGGGGCCTCGATCGACGAGCAGACCACGTCCCTCGGGATCGCGACGCTCGGCGTCGTGAGCGTGCTCCCATCGAGTCCGCACGGCGTGGACTCGCTCTGCGCCCGCGACGCACCGGCGTGCCGCACCGATCGACTCGAGCATCGGGATCACCCCCGGCGTGAGTGACTCGCCCAGCGCTCGGCGTGGAAAGCGTGAGCGCTCGACCAGACAGACCCGATGTCCGAGCTGCACGAGGCGCAGCGCGGCGATGGATCCCGCGGGACCACCGCCCACCACGACCGCATCCCACGTCCGAGGGCTCATCACATCATCGAGCGAGTTCGTCGATGGCCGCCTCGGGCCGCGCGACGTGCCCGTCGGGCTGCGTGCCAGTCCGCACGTGCGTGCCAGTCCGAGCGTCTGCCGCAGCGTCAGACTGCCCTGTCCGGAGAGGAGTCAGTCGGAGATAGGCACCCAGGCAGTAGTGCAGCCAGCCGCGGATGTAGTCACACGCGGGCCGCCCTCGCGCGATCACCTCGTGGTGGCAGCCGCCGCCACACAGATAGCGGGCCCAGCACGCCCGACAGGGGTCTTGTCGGTGCACGTGCCGCGACGCGAGCCAGTCGTTCCTGCGCGAGCGATCGATGCCGTCGTCGAGCGAGCCCATCGCGCCGTCGTCGTCTCCGACGAAGCGGTGACACGCGGCGAGCGCCCCCTTCGCCGAGACGCCGAGATAGCCCGCGCCCGCGCCGCACGGATAGGGTCGATGCGTGCCCTTCTCGATCTCCTTGAGCGCGTTGAGCAGGTTCGCGAACGGATAGCGCTGCCCGAGGTGCGTGCGTCGCTCGAGCTCGCGGCCACACGCGATCATCGCGGCCAGCATGTGCTCGAGATCCTCGCGCGCGAGCTCCTCGGCGCCGGTCGGCGAACGCAGGAGCGGCGAGAAGCCGACGCTGTGAAAGCCTGCCTCGACGAACTCGTCGAGCGTCTCCTTCAGCGCGAGGTTGCTGGGCGTCACCGTCACGCGCGCGCTCACCTGCATGTTCCGCTGCTTGGACAGCATGGGGCGCACGTTCTTCATGATGCGATCGAAGCTGCCTTTGCCGCTCACGAACGGCCGCAGCGCGTCGTGCGTGCGGCGTGGCCCATCGAGGCTGACCGTCACCGCGAAGCCGTGCTCCTCGAAGAAGTCGGCGTCCGCCTCGGTGACGAGGGTGCCATTCGTCGTGATGCTGAATCCGAGACTGACACCCTTCTCTCGGGCGAGGCGGCTCGCGCGCCGTGTCGTCTCGACGAGCAGCGCACGGTTCGCGAGCGGCTCACCGCCGAGAAACGCGAGGTTCAGTCGCGCCCCCGGCGCGGCCTCGCCGACGAGCAGATCGACGGCCTTCTCCGCGATCTCGCGCTCCATGTCGAGCGCCTCGCCGCCGAACTGGCCTTGTTGTGCGTAGCAGTACGTGCAGCCCAGGTTGCACTTCTGCGCGATGGCCAAGGAGAGCGCGTGCACCGGCGGATCGCTGATGGGTGCGTCGTCGACGTAGGGGTCACCGAGCACGCCGAGGCGTCCGAGCAGCTCCTCCACCGTGCCGTTCTCGATCGCAGACTCGACACGCGCCGCGAGCCGGGCATCGGCGTCGAAGAGTCGACTGCCATCCGGGAGGAAGAGGTGCTCGCCGAGACCCGTCGAGATGCGATGCACGCTCGGCGAGCGAGGCGCGGAGTCGCGCATGTGTCGGCGCGCGAGCTCGAGCTCCGCGGACACCGGGCTGCTCACTGCTCGGATCCGTCGGGAAGGTCACGCCCGCGCACGTTGAAGCGCAGCCACTTCTCCCAGTGGTTGAAGAGGTCGTCATAGAGCACCAGGCGCGTGTCGACGTAGTCGTCGGGCACGTACTCGCCGTCGTGGTCCTTCTGGAACCAGTTGTCGCCCACGCTCTGCCCGCTCGCGGATGCTTCGACGTTCACGAAGTCCGGGCGCGCAGAGGCCCAGTAGTAACAAGAGCACTCGCGGTAGTCGTTCTGCCACGGAGAGCAGAGGCCTTGAGTCAGCTCACCCGGCTGAGCGAGCTCGCGCGAGATCATCGCCGTATCGCCCTCGAAGAACGGCCTCACGACGAAGGAACGAACCACGTAATGAGCGCGCTGCGACGCGTCGTACGCGGGGTTGTCGAGATCGGCCTTGTCCTTGGTGAAAATGCACGTGACGGTCTTGCCCGCGCGCTCGTGGAGCATCTTCGCGAGGAGGTTCGACCACTCGAGCGGCGCCACGCCGTTGGGGTTCGCCTCGATCGACAGCACCACGGACTCTGCCGCGGTGTCGTAGGGATTGGGGCCGATCTGGACCGTCGTCGTGTCGAAGCCGCGCACGAGGCTCGAGTCCCCGAGGGCCGGATACTCGACACGCAAGAGGCGATGGAAGTGGAGGTCCGCGTGCTGCGGATCCTCGATCGCCATGACGAGGTTGTCGTACTCGCGGAGGAGGATGCCGGTGAACACACGACGCCAGACGGCGCGGAAGTCCACCTCGAGACCCGGTGTGCAGTTGCCGACGGAGGTCACCGCGCGCGTGCTGACGGGGTTACCCGCGGCCGCGTGGTTCAGCTCGGACGCGCGCTGCGCGGCGCTCCAGGCGGAGGCATTGCGCGGCACGAGGCGCGATGGATCGGAGTCGGCCTCGACGGTGAGGTCCACGTCGGGCAGCTCGAACGAGCGTGTCGCGGCGCGCGTGATCGTGTCGATCTGCCGACGCGTGAGCGCGAGGTAGTTGCCGTCGGCTCCGGCCATGAGCGCGGGCATCTTCCGGCGGCCACCGTCGGTGAAGTCGCCGACCTGATCGGGCTTGCGGAGCAGCGTGGGAAACCACGGCGCCGCGCCCGATCGCAGCGCAGAATAGACGCGGTGGTGGAGCGCGAGGATGGAGAGTGTGTCGGCCGTGTGTGGCGCGAACACGGGGCGCGCCGAGCGGTAGACGTCGAAGGCCTCTTCGGCGGGCATGGTGTCGATGTCGAGGGGGTCGCGGCCTTGGACCGGATTGCCGTTCATCACCGACACGTTCAGGTAGCGCACCGTCTCGAAGCCGCGACGGACGATGTCCTCGGCGCGCGCGCGTGTGACCTCTTCGGCTTCGTCCTGGGGGACGTCGGGGCCGAAGATGGCTTGATCGAGATCATCCGCGAGGGTGCGCACGAAGAGCGAGTCCGGCACCACGGCGGGCGGGGCCGCGACGATGCGCGCGAAGGCCTCGAGGCGATTGGCACCCTTCGGGGTGAGCGCGACCTCGACGGTTCCGTCACAGGCATCATCGAGATAGCCGCGACTGACTGCCACGTTGTTGTTCAGCCACACCGGGCCAGGCGGGATGATCGCGAAGAGCGCGGGGGGCAGCGTCTCGTCGTAGAAGGTGTCGATGTGCGGATCGGCGTTGCGGACGCCGGGCGGGATCGAGAACTTCCACCATCCCTTGGTCTTGTCGTAGATCGCCTGAGCCTTCGGCACGACGTGCAGGTCGTGCACGCTCGGATCCGCCTCGCGCATCTCCTCGATCTCTTTCTCCGTCAGCTTGGGGCCGTAGATGAGGCCTTTGGCCGGAGTGAAGCGGAGTCGGATCTCGGGGTGTGCCGCCGTGGGCTTGATGAAGCGGACACTGCCGAAATCGAGCGACAGCTCGGGAGAGAGGAAGTGCGGGCTGTGACCCGCGAGCGGCTGAGGCGCGTGATCGGAGAACGGTCCTGCAGTGGCCTCGACACGATCGCCCGGGTGCCCCGTGCGGCGCTCGGCCTTTCGGTTCGCGACGCGCACCGTCCACGAGAGATCCGACACGGACGAGCCGTGCGCCGCGAGGAGCGAGAGCGTCAGTGGCTGGAGGGCCTCGTCGTCGTCGACGCGCGCCCAGACCTCGATGAACGGGGCGACCGGGCGGATCTTGCCCTGCGACTTGAGGACGATCGTCTCGGGCGTGTGCACCGAGGCGATGGCGCCGGTCTCCGGGTCCACGACGAACGTGGGCAGCGGGACGATCTCGCGGAAGCCCAGCGGGCGCTTCGGATCACCGACGATCGTGAAGTTGTCCTGAGGCTCGTCGGCCGAGCCGAGGCGTGCGATGGCGAGCGACGGGAGGATGCGGATCTCTCGGATCGTCATGCGCGCCTCTTCTTGGTCTTCTTGCCGGTGAGGCCCGCGAGCAGCTGCTCGATCCACGTGCGCGCGGTCGCGTCGGCCTCGCGGAGCGCGTGGAGGTAGCGAACGCCGTCGGGGAGGCCGTGGGGATGGCTGAGCAGCTGGCGCTCGAGGTCGGCGCTCGAGTCGAGGAGATCGATCTGCATGCGCCAGAAGCTCGCCTCGGGTGGAAGCACGAGCGTGTACGGCATCTGGAACGGCGGCCCAGCGCGCTCGGGGGCGTCGGGATCTCCGAGCGGCAGTCGCACGAGCACGCCCGCGAGCGCCTTGAGGTTGTACATCTCACCGAAGATCCGAGAGACCACGTACGCCCGGCGCTGCTCCGCGAGCTCGGGCTGCTCGCGGGGTCCCGTGCTCGCGTAGGTGAGCAGCGTGAGCAGCATGCGATAGCGGATGTTGAAGAGGCTCGCCCACGTGCACGAGTCGGGCGCGGTGATGCGCGTCGCGCCTTCAGGCGCGCTCGCGCCCGCCGACGTGACGACGGGATTGACGGGTACGAGACGCGACGGCGACCAATGCGGGTCTTCCGCCAAGAGCACCTCGTAGCGTCGGAACATCGCGGCAAACCGATCGAAGTGCGAAGGGGCTGCCTTGGGCTTTCTGCCGAGGTGCTCGGCCTCGCCTTGCGCCGCGATCGCGCGCAGCGATGCGGAGAGCTCCGTGCGTGTCGCCACCTTCGTGACGAACACGGTCGTCTTGCGTGAGTGCGGAGGCGGGATGTCCGGCGTGGACGTGTAGGGTTGGTGCGTCTCGGGTCGGTACGAGCGTCCCCACTCGTCCCAGTCGGCCTGGGAGTCGTACGACTCGGGGTGGAACGACGAGTCGGGGACGAGCGCGGGATTCTCCACGAGCGCGATGATGCGATCGTAGACCTGACCGACACGCACGCCCGCCTCTTGGCCGACGAGCTCGCGCACGCGCCGTGCGACCTCGACGTCGGGCCCGCTGATCGCGTCGTCTGCGGGCATCTCCGAATAGACGTACTTCGCGAGCGACGTGAGTGTCAGTCGCTCGAGCGCGAACGGGAACGCGTTGAACGGGCCGCTCCAGGGGTAGTCGTCGCGCTCGAAGGAGATCGGCGCACCGAGGAGCACGAGCGCGTTCTGCACGCTGAGGAGGTGGCCCATCTCCTCGCGCGCGATCGTGACGAGCTCGTCGTGCCACCCGCGCACGGTGCCCGTGTGCGCGCCGACCGCAGGACCTCCGAGCGAGTACGCCGCGTAGAGGTACTCGACCATCAGCGCGTGCTCGAGCTCCGCGGCGATGTGGAGGAGCATCACGAGGTAGTCGCGCCACGACATCTCCTCCGGCTTCGCGGGCACGTGAGGCGAGTGGCTCGGGCGGCTCGCGCGACCGACGCGCGAGACGTCCATGCGCAGCGCGCGGGGCGCGGCGCTCTCGTGGAGCGGCGCCATCGCCGCTTGGTCCGCCGGCCCGGGCGCGGCAGGCCCGACGTGTCGGTGCGATCGACGAGACATGAGCGGTCCCTCGGATGGTGCGGGTGAGCCTTCGTGGACGCGCGCCGTGGTCGAACGCGACCGGGACGTGATCGGCGCGCCGTGCGTGTTACTTCTTCGACTTCGCGGGCGGCGACTTCGTCTTCGCAGCGGGCGGGGACTTCGCCTTGGCAGCGCGCGCCTTCGGCGCTGTCTTCGCGGGAGTCGAGCTCGGGGCTGCCTTCGTGGGCGAGGTCTTCACGCCCTTCTGCGGTACCGTCTTGGGCGGCGTGTTGTTGTTCCAGATGTCGCGGAACACCTTCCATTCGCCGTTGGCCTGACGTCGATAGATCAGGATGCCTTTGCAGTCGTAGTGAATGGCCGGGCCGCCATCGCGCGGGATGTCGACCGCGGTGTCGTGGCCCTGGTCGTAGCCCCACTCGCCATCGACCCAGTTCATCTGGACGACCTTCTTCCAGTGGGTCTTGTACGCCTTGAAATAGGAGTCCACGGCCTCGCGCAGCTGCTTCCAACCGACGGTCTGCGGCGCGTCGGGCGGCATCTGCGCGGCGCCCTCGTCGTACATCGCCATCACGAGGTCGGTCTGGTTCGTGTTGATCGCGGCTTCGTATGCCTTGTGTGCGGCGAGCAGACCGGGATCGAGCTTGGGCTTGCGTGTGCTCATGAGCGGCGACGCTAACACGAGGGTCCCAGAGCTAGGGGAAGGCCCGGACGACGACGGGTTGGTACTCGAGGAGCGTGCCGTCGCCTCGCGCGCGCAGGAGCGCGGCGGCGCGGCGCGCGCGCTCCATGTCGGCGGGCTCGAGCGCATCGCCGAGGCTCTCGCAGAGGCCTGCGAACTGCGCGTGGAGCTCCTCGCGTACCTGGCGGTCGTGGTCATCGCCGCGCAGAAGGACGCGCCGCGTGCTGACGCGTGTGAAGCCCGCCTCGCGCGCGAGCGACTCGAGCTTGGCGCCGACGAAGGGATCGCCGCCGATGGCGCGCTGCACGTCGTTCATGATCGCCATCGTCTCGCGGAGCTCGTCGATCGGTGGCTCGACGACGAGCGTGTGGTGATCGACCTCGCTGAGGTGCGCGACGCCATCGGTCGTCAGCACCCGGCGGATCTCGTGGAGGATCGGGAGCGGATCGGTGACGTGCTCGAGCACCCAGCTCATGTGCACGCGATCGAAGCTGCCAGACTCGAAGGGCAGCGAGGCGCCATCGGCCTGCACGTACGTCGCGATGGGATGGACCACGCGGGCGCGCGCGATCTGCGTGCCCGACACGTCGACACCGGTGAGCGTGATCCCGGGACAGAGGCGCACGAGCTGCGCAGCCATCGCGCCGACACCGGTGCCGACGTCGAGCACGCGCGCGCCGGGGGGCGCCTCGAACGTGTCGAGCGAGAACGCAGCGACGAAGCGCGCCTGACGCACGAGGCGCGCGACCTCGTCGTCGTCCGGCTCCCCGTGCACGTAGCCGCTCCGCGCCATCTCACGCGTATACCGCATCTGCCCACCGACCGACGACGGTGAATACGTGCTCAGGGGGCGCAGTGCGCGCCCACGGTGGCGTCGTCGACGCATCGCTCGGTGACGAGGCACACGGACGCCACGTGATCGCAGGCCTGTGTGCACCGACCGATCGCGGCGGGGCACACGGTGCCGGACTCGCACTCGAGGTTCGCCGTGCACGGCTCGCCGAAGCCGATGCGACCGCCCGGATAGCAGGCGCGGCCCCCTGCGAGCGGCGTGCAGACCAGGCCGTCGTCGCACAAGCGCGTGGCGTCGTCGCACGGCCGCATGCAGCGCGCGACCTCGAGCCCGGGATCGGCCACGCACACGAACGTGGTCTGGCAGTCGAGGTCCGTGGTGCACGCTCCACCACTGCCGTTGCCTCCGCAGCCGAGCGCGACCACCGCGAGCACGCCCGCGAGGGCGACGCAGCAGCGCGAGGCGAGAGAGACCGACACCATGGAGCACGAGGCGTAGCCGCTCGCGCCCACCTTTGACAACGGGACTGTGGTGCTCGAGGACCGGATCACGCGACCACGATGCGCGCGACCCCTTCGGCGGCGGACAGCGCGCGGGCGATCTCGGCGACCAGGAATCGCGCTTCGTCCTCTCGCAGCCCGCCGAGCAGGACGACGGCCCGACCATCCTTGGTGAGGGCGCGCGCACGCCAGCCCGAGGACACACGCGACGTGTCGACGCCGACCACCAGGCTGCGCGGGACCACGATGGGCGCGCTGCGTGGAATCGAGAGGATCGCGGGACGAGTCGTGGTGTGGGCAGAGATCTCGCCATCGCCCACGCGGAGGGTCGTCCGTGTGCAGAAGGTCTGGAGCGCGCCGAACCAAACGACCGCGGCCATGCCCCCGAACGAGCCAAGGAGACACACCAACAACGCCAGCTCCTCCCGCGGCGCGGCGCGCGACATCGCGAAGAGCGGCGCCAGGAAGAGGAATGCTGGGAGTGAGCCGACCACGGCGAACAAGACCGCGAGCCTCTTCGGCGGACGATGTGACCACGCGTTGACTAGGTGAGACCCGAACGCGTCCAGCGTCGCGATGCGCTCGATGGTCTCCGGCAGCGAGGCGCGCGCGCCCACGATCACGCTCGTCGCGCTCACGGTGAAGACACGCTTGCACGTGGCGCAGGTCGCCTGTCCCGTGGCGAGATCCACGCGCGCGGCCTCGAGCGGCTCCTCGCAGCGCGCACAGCAGAGTGGATGGCTGACCCGTGTCGTCATGCTCGGCCCTCGCATGCGCGACGCATGTCGAGCGCATCGCTCAGCTCGTCGGCGAGGTAGCGCGCCTCTTCTTCGCAGAGATGACCGACCAGCGTCGTGGTCCGATGGTTCGCGCAGAGAATTCGCACCTCCCACCACGGGTGGTCGCCTCCCTGCGAGCTGCGTCGGCCGAACGCCTGCGCCGTACGCGCGCCGGCTGTCGACACCGCGCGGCTCGGCCACGGCAGCGGTCCCGACTGGACACGCACCTCGCTCGAATCGAGCATCACGACCGTTCGGTTCAGCAAGGCCGCGAGGCCCCAGTAGAGGAGCGACACCGACAGGCCAGCCGTGAGCAACAGGACGAGGCAAACGCCCGCGTCGAGGCCTCGCCGGGCATCGAGCGCGACGACCGACACGCCTCCGCCCAGCACGATCGCACCGACGAGGAGCGCTCCCAGTCCATCCATCCTCGACCGACGGTACGTCCACGTGGTGCGCCATGGTCGCGCGGCGTCGCGGTAGGAGCGGCCCGGGTCGAGGTCATCTTCGAACGACGCGGGAATCACCCGATGCGTGAGCAACGGCGCGCTGTCGCTCTCGAGCGCGAAGACGCGATTGCAGGCGACACACGACGCGAGGCGCGTCTCCATCACGATGCGGGATCCCTCGAGCACCGCGCCGCAAGCGCGACAAGACAGCACTGGGCCCGACGCCCGCCCCCGCTCCTCCATCCGGCCCTCCATGAGGTGTGAAGACGTGAACGCCGCGGCGTTTGCGGCATTCCCCGGACCTCGCCCCGTGGCGATGCGATCGGTAGCTGCTATCAGGTCTGTCGAGCGAGGCAGACATGACGGCAGACACGACGAACGAGACTTCACGAGCGAGACGCGGCACACCGACGCGGGTCGTGGTGATCGGCGGTGGCCTGGCTGGTGTCGCCGCCGCGACGGCGCTCTGTGAGAAGGGCGTGGACGTGGTGCTGCTCGAGGCCGAGGCCTTCCTCGGCGGGCGTGCGGGCGCGTGGCCCGACCGGCTCGCGGACGGGACCGAGTTCCACATGGAGCGCGGCTTCCACGCGTTCTTCCGCCAGTACTACGGGCTTCGATCGCTGTTGAAGCGTGTCGACCCCGAGCTCTCGCTGCTCACGCCGATGGACGACTACCCACTGCTCGGGCCCGACGGTCGCAAGGAGAGCTTCACGAACCTCCCGCGCCGCGCGCCGTTCAACGTGCTCGAGCTCGTGCGCCGCACCCCGACGATCAAGGCGCGCGACTTCACCCAGATCTCGGCGCTGCACGCCGCGGCGATGATGGCGTTCGATCCGGTGCGCACGTACGAGCGCTGGGATCGCGTGACCGCCAAGGAGTACCTCGATCTCCTGCGCTTCCCGGCCGAGGCGCGGCAGATGCTCTTCGATGTCTTCGCGCACTCCTTCTTCAACCCGGAGGAGGAGTACTCGGCCGCCGAGCTGCTCGCGATGTTCCACTTCTACTTCCTCGGAAACCCCGAGGGCCTCGTGTTCGACGTGATGAAGCAGCCGTTCTCCGTCGTGTTCGATCGCCTCGAGGCCTACCTCCGCGAGCGCGGCGTGGACGTGCGCAAGGAGACGCCCGCGACGCGCATCGTCTCGACCTCGACCGGCTTCGTCGTCGAGACCGCGCACGATCGAATCGAGGCCTCGCACGTGGTGCTCGCGCTCTCGGTACCTGCGCTCAAGGCGCTCGCGAGCGAGTCGGCGGACGCGCTCGATCCCATCCTCCGCGCGCGCATCGACGCGCTCGGCGTCACCCTGCCCTTCGTGGTGTGGCGGCTCTTCCTCGATCGCAAGGTGAACGCGGATCGCGCGCCGTTCGCGGGCACGACGGGCCTGGGCATCCTCGACAACATCAGCGTCTACGAGAAGCTCGAGGACGAGAGCCGCGCGTGGTCGGACAAGACCGGTGGCTCGATCGTCGAGCTCCACGCGTACGCGGTGGATCCGACCTGGGACGAGGCGCGCATCCGTGAGGATCTGTTGCGCGGCCTTCATGCCGCGTACCCGGAGACGATGGACGCGCGCATCGTCGAGGACCGCTTCCTCGTGCGCCGCGACTGCCCTGCGTTCCGTCCCGGCGATCAGAGCGTGCGACCGACGGTCGAGACGACGAAGCGCAACCTCTACCTCGCAGGCGACTTCGTGAAACTCCCCTTCGCGAGCGCGCTGATGGAGCGCGCCGTGACCACAGGTTTCATGGCCGCCAACCGCATCGTCCTCGGCCTCGGCGCCCAGCCCGTCGACATCCGCACGGTCCCCGCACGAGGCCTCTTGGCGGGGGCGCCGGGGCTGTAGACGGTCAGCGGCGCCAGCGCGACTGTCGCGAGGACCCCATGTCCCGGTCTTCCGCCGCATTCAAACAGCACCCATGATTCGCTGGCTCGCAGTCGCGTCGCTATCGGACAGGCGTCATTCCAGCGACGTCGTGCCCCGATGGACTTCGCGGACTCGCCTGCGGTCCCGGTTGTGGCGAATGCGATCCGGGCTTCCGCTGCTTCGGACTCTCTGAACACTCGGGCGTGGGGCACTGTGGCCTGGCTGACGACAGCCCCGACCGTCACGCCTGTGGCACGGTCGGCGAGACCACGCTCACCTGCACAGGTGGGCGGCGGTGCCTGCATTTCGTCGCACCAGCGGACGAAGAACCGTTTGGCTCCTGTCTCGATCCAGCGAGTTGCCAGCGTCTCGCGGACGCGATGCCTGAACGCTTCCGCTGCGATGCATAGGACCCGCGATCTGGGCTTCGCCGCCCGTCGGAGCGGGGCCACCTTCGAGGATTCCCGGCCCGCGAGATTCAGGCGCACGTCGTCGAGCAAACGTCGCCCTCCGGCAGGGCCCATCCAGCCAACGCCCGTGAACGGCTCCTCGGCGCGGCGGGGACCGCCCAATCTAGCCAATCTAGGGAAGAGGCGAGTTCGTGTGCGCCCAGTTCATCCCGGAGTCCAACCACAAGAGCGGACCCGGCGGGGGTGCGCCGACATCGTAGTATCCTCCGCCAGAGAGAAAGACGATGTCTCCGGTAGGTGTCCAGTAAGGACCGATGCCGAGGGTGCCTCCGCCCTCCAGGCGAGTGACCACGCGTAGCGTCGCACCGCTCGTGTCCACGATAGAGACCTCTCGCGTGTCCCGACGAAACACGAGCAGCGAGCCGTCGTCGAGCTCCTGCACACTTCCGTCGACTTGGGGAGAACGTGTCCCCTCGGTGTCGACGCGAACGACCCCCGTACGAGTGCCTCCCAGCAAACTACAGTCGGAGGCTCCACCCACGCCGAGAAACGCTGACATGTCGATCTCCGGGCCGAGCGACATGGACCCGACATCCATCCAGGACCACGAGTCACCCCGCCGATAGAGCACCCCGCAACCGGGCGCGTAGGCCTGCGGCGCCATCCCTTGCGGAAGAGACGCGGCCCTCAAGAGCTCGCCGGTCGGCGCAAACACAAACAGCTGTCCATGGTGAACCAGGAGCTCACCCGTCTCAGCGAAAAACAGGTTCGTGACGCGGTACTGATCTGCATCGAGGTGAGGCAGACCGATGACGAGCTGGCCGCCATCATCCTCAGGGCACATCACAGCGAGAACGTCGTTGTCGTACCCGACAGTGTACGCAATCTGCCCTGAGACGGGTGACCACGCGGGCATGACGTGGTCGAGCGTGTCGTTCCGAGATGGGAGCGAGCCTTCGCGCCGAATGAAGTCGTCGACCTCAGGAAAGCTCCATCTCCGGAAGAACCTGGAGTCGACGGAGACGTCTGCGTAGTAGAGGTCGTACGCGTCCCGCGAGACGAGCAGCGATCGACCCAAGGTCATCAGAGGCTTTCGGTAGCGCCAAACAGTGCCAAGCTCGTCGCGCGACGGCGCCGGAACACCAGGCATCGTGAGCACTGCAAGATCCTCCGCACCGGTCGCGAAGTCGACGAAGTCGTGGGCGAAGAAATCGCTGGTCCAGTACAAGCCCTCCCCAGCGTAGCTCGGATACGGAGCAACACCCCGCCCACCTCCACGGACGGGCCCCGGCCACCGCTCGGAACCGGGCGGTCCGGTTTCGGTCGATTGAGGCGCGAACGAAGGAGTCAACACCGAGGAGCAATTGCTGCCTGCCGTATCGCTCGCCCAGAGAATGGCCGGCTCGGGCAAGCGACCAGCGTCCGCATCGGTCTCTGACGGGCCGGCATCTGCTGTCGTCGCCCCGTCGATGGGCACACTGACGTCATCGACGTCGTGAGTGTCCGGGCAACCCGAGCAAAGAACCGCCACCCCGCAGAACGGAACGACGAGGCGGCGGAGTTGGTTCAACAAGCCGGAGCCAGCGTGCATGGGTCAGAGCTTTCGGAGTTCCAAGGCGAGGGCGTAGAAGAACCTCTCCCCTCGGATGCGTTGGCAAACGCCTTGGATCATCGTCGGCCACTCGTTGATGGACTCGAGAACACCTGGCGCAGCGGTAGGCGTCGGGAAGTCGGTGCCTGAAGGCGCCGCACGAGTTATCAGAACAACGAGCCCTGGGGCCCTCTCGGCTTGTCGATGCCCAGGTGCGCGTAAGCCTTGCTCGTTGCGACTCGGCCCTTGGGCGTGCGGGCGAGGAAGCCGTTCTGGAGGAGGTAAGGCTCGATCACGTCTTCGAGCGTGTCGCGGGGCTCGCTCAGCGTGGCGGCGAGCGCTTCGATGCCGACGGGGCCGCCGTTGTAGAACTCCACGATCACCTTGAGGAAGCGGCGGTTCATCTCGTCGAGGCCGGCCTCGTCGATCTCCAGGCGATCGAGCGCCTTGCGCGTGGTGCGGGTGTCGAGGCGGCCATCGCCGAGCACCTCGGCGAAGTCGCGCGCGCGACGCAAGAGGCGGTTCGCGATGCGCGGTGTGCCTCGCGCGCGGCGGGCGAGCTCGGCGCTCGCTGTGTCTTCGATGGGCACCTCGAGGATGCGCGCGCTGCGGCGCACGATCGTCGTGAGATCCTCGGGCTCGTAGTAGTCGAGGCGTGACTCGATGCCGAAGCGCGAGAGCAACGGGCCCGTGAGCAAGCCCGTGCGCGTGGTGGCGCCGACGAGCGTGAACGGCGCGATCGGGATCTGCAGCGTGCTCGCCATCGGGCCATCGCCGTGCACGACGTCGATGCGGAAGTCCTCCATCGCTGTGTAGAGGTTCTCTTCGACCACGGCCGAGAGGCGATGGATCTCGTCGATGAAGAGCACGTCGCGCTCACTCATCTTGGTGAGCAGCGCCGCGAGCTGACCCTTGTGCTCGATGGCGGGACCGTGCGCGAGGTGCAGCGTCACGCCGAGCTCTTCCGCGAGGATGAACGCGAGCGTCGTCTTGCCCAGGCCCGGCGGGCCGAAGAAGAGCACGTGATCGAGCGCGCCTTTGCGTGCGCGCGCGGCCTCCACGTACACCGAGAGGTTCTCGGTCACGCGCCGCTGACCGACGAAGTCCGCGAGGCGCGTGGGACGAAGCGAGGCCTCGACGCGCGCGTCCTCGTCCTGCGGGGTGGGCGCGAGCAGCGCGGGATCCTTGGCGTGCGAGGGCGGCGCGACCTCGAGCACGTTCTCGACCAGCGAGCCTTCGTTCTTCTTCTTGCGTGCGGCCATGATCGTCTTCGTCTCAGGCCGTGGCCGAGAGGGCCTCGCGCAGGAGCTGCTCGACGGTCTTGCCCTCGGCGGTCGGCGCGATCGCTGCGCACGCGCGATCGGCCTCGACGCTGCGGAAGCCCATCGAGACGAGCATCGTGGCGACGGTGGCGAGCGGGCCCGAAGGAAGTGGTATCGCTGCGAGCGGCGCGATCACCGTGCCGCCGCTCGTGATGCTCGATGTGCCCGTCGCGCTCGCGAAGCCGAGCTTGTCCTTGAGCTCGAGCACGAGGCGATCGACGAGCTTCTTGCCGACACCGGGCACGCCCTGCAGCGTCTTGCGATCCTCGCGCGCGATGGCGGCAGCGAGCGCGCGCGCGTCGAGGTGCGAGAGGATGCCGAGCGCGAGCTTGGGGCCGATGGACGAGACCGTCATCAGCGTGCGGAAGGCCGCGCGATCTTCGAGCGTCGCGAAGCCGAAGAGCGAGAGCGCATCCTCGCGTACGTGCGTGTGCACGTGGAGCACGACCTCCGTGGGTGGACCGGGCAGTCGCGCGAGGCTCTGCAGCGGGACGAGCACGTCGTAGCCCACACCGTTCACGTCGAGGACGGCGCTGCCGTCGAGCGAGCGTTCGAGGATCTGACCCTTCAGCCTGCCGATCACGAGCCCAGGATAGACAGGTTCCCCAGACTTGAACAGCCGTTCAGCGCCAGCTCTCACAAACGTGAGGGGCGCGCGGGCGGGGGGGTCGCAGCGCAGCGTCGGCGCGGAGACGACACGCGGAGCGGAGGCCCCCCCGCCTGCGCGCCCCGTCTGTCCGCTACTCACTCTCCAGCGGCCAGCTTCCGCGCACAGGAGGGAAGCTGCCCGCGAAGCGGCCGAAGTCGGGCACCTCGCAGAAGAGCGTTCCCTCGAGCTCGTAGTCGATCGTGAACGACGGCATCTCGCCGCGTGATGCGGACGCGACGGCCTCCTGTGCAGCCCACTCGATCACCGCGAGCGCGGGCTCGACGTCGAGCGTGAACGAGGCGACGAGGCGCAGCGTCTCGTTCGGATCGATCGTGCGCACCTGCAGATCGGAGAAGCGTCGCTCGCCCACGGCCACCGACGTGAGGAAGCCCGCAGCCGCGCCGGCGAAGCTGCGCAGATCGCGGATCTCGGGCTCCTCGCTCTCGCACGCGTTCTCGAGATCCTGTGGGCACTGCTCGGTGCCGCGGCACATGCGCACGCAGACGGTGCCCAGGTGCTGCGCGTCGGTGTCGGGGAACACGCTCAGCGCGAGCAACGCCTCCACGACCGGCAGCGGCACGCGGCCGGTGTTCTGTGCCTCGAGCTCGACCTCGAACGTGAAGCGCAGATCCTCGCGCGAGGGCAGCTCGCCGAACGCGCGGCACGCGAGCGCGGCCGCGCGGCCTCCTCTGCGCGTCGCGTGCTCGCGACAGAAGTGGAGCGCGAGCTGTCGGTTGGTGGGCGCGTGCACGAGACGCGTCTCGACGAGGCGCACAGCGGGCGGCTGCGGACGTCGGCTCACGCCGGTGTGATCGCCATAGAGCATGTTGCTCAGATCACCGCAGCCGACGATCGAGACACACGAGGCGAGCGCGACGACGAAGGCCGCGCGTGAGATCGAGCGCATCACTGGAAGACGGTGAGCGGAGACAGCGTCAGCTGTGGCGCGCCCGCGGGGATGGTGATCTGCACGAGCGTGGGTCGGTAGCCTCGCGCGACGACGAGCGTCGAGAACGTGCCGGCCATCAAGCCGCGCAGCTCGAACGCTCCGGTCGGCCCGGCCTCGGCGCGCGTGAGCAACATCGACTCGAGCTGCTGCGGGAGGATCTGACCCGACACGAAGAGGTTGGCGGCCTGCGCGGGATCGACGCCCGGTCGCGCGACGAGCACGAACGCCGAGACGGGACGACCCGTGCGCCCATCGACGACGGTGCCTCGCGCGCTGACCGACGCCGCGTAGCCACCGCCCGCGTAGGCGCCGCCGCTCGCCGTGCCCGGAGCGCCTCCGTACCCGCCGCCGGGGGCGCCCGCGTAGGCGCCACCAGGAGCGCCAGCGTATCCGCCTGGCGCGGAGCCCGGACCGATGCCGGGCGCTGTCGCGACGGCGGGCGCTGCGTCGTCGAACGAGAGACGCGCCTCGGTCGCGCTGCCGTCCGTGGGCCGCGGGAGCAGCACCGCGAGCATCGTGTTCGGCGGGTCGTACTGCGTGATCGAGATCTGTCCGCGCGCCTCGCGCACGATGCCGCTCGCGCTCACGAGGGCGATGGGCACGGCAGGCGTCGCACGCACGGTGGCGGGCCGTGACGCGGGCAGCGAGAAGAACTGGATCTCGGGCTCGTCATCGAGGCCGCCGGAGTCTCCGACGGCCGACGCGGTCGCGGCGCCGCCCGACACGAGCGGCGTGATGCCGGTGACGAGCACGTCGTCGATCGATCCTCGCGAGAGCGCGTCGAGCCAGGCCTGCGGGATGCGCTCGGCGGGACGCGCGAGCTCGATCGGCTCGAGCGTCTCGTCGCCGCTGACGACGGCGGTGGGCACGGCCACGAGGCGACCGCGACGATCGACGAGCATGCCGCCCGAGTTGCCGGGGTTGAACTCGGCGTCGGTGCGGATCCACGCGACCTCGTTGCGCGCGTTCATCTGGAAGCCCGTGGTGTGGCCACCCGTGACGTTGATCGTGCGCACGCCGAGCGGGAAGCCGAAGGCCCAGAGCGGCGCGCCGGGCTGCATGCCCTCGGTGCTCGCGATCTCGATCGTCTCGAACGTCGTGCCGGGCGGGATCGGCGAGCCATCGGCCTGCGAGACGATGCGGAGGATCGCGAGATCGAGGCGCACGTCGGCGCGCACGACGCGCGCGATCCAGCGCGGCTGCGCGGCCATGCGCGCGCTCTCGACGGTGGCGATCTGGATGTGCTGGCCATCGCCGAGGAACGCGCCCGGCAGACCCATCGAGCTCCAGCGCGTCTGGCCGACGACGTGGAAGTTCGTGAGGATGTAGCCGCGCGGATCGATCACAGCGCCGGAGCCGGTGGAGCTGCCGGTGCGGCCGCCAGGGCCTGTGATGTCGACCTGGATGCGGACCGCCGAGCGAACGCAGCGCTCGGTCGCGCGCTCGCTGAGCTCTTGTGCGTGCGCGCCTCCGGCATGCGCGAGGAGGCACGAGAGGACGGCGATCAGCGGGGCGACGCGAGCGAACGACGAGCGAGCGCGCATCGCGCCAGCGTACGGGGCAGCCCCACCGGTGTCACTCTCGCCGATCCTGCGCACGCGGCTGGGACGGCCGCCTGCGGACCCGATTCACGAAGCGACTAGACAGCCGCGCGGCGCGTGCGGGCCTTGCGACGCGGCTCGCGCCGGAACGGCAGCACGTTGGACGGACGCGCGACGCGCGCGCCTTCACCCGTCAGCGGCAGCGGCCGCGCGCCGCTGTCCTCTTCGAGGCGTGCAGCGGCGGTGCGACGGATCGTCGACTCCGTGAGCGCCGACGACGCCTCCATCGAGGCCTGCATGGAGACGGCCTCCATCGAAACGGAATCCATCGAGACGGACAGCGCCGTGAGCGACAGGCCGTTCGGACGCGCGACGCTGTCGCCACGGCCCGAGACCGGGAACGGGCTCTCGAGGTACGCCTCACGTCGCATGATCGACTCGAGCTTGGCCCACATGGAGCGATGCTCCGGGCGAGGATCGATGCGGGACTTGCAGTAGCCCTCGAACAGCATCGCGCGGCGCAGCGCCTCGGCCACGATCGGCGGCGCATGCTTCTGGGCGACGTAGAGGAAGCCACGCTGCGCCTCGAGCGTGAGGTCCGGGCTCTTGCCGGTGGAGCCGCCCCCGACGTGGACGACGGGCGCCGGGACCATCTCGAGGTGGTAGCCCGCGTCACGGCAGCGGGTGCACCAGTCGTATTCTTCGTTGTAGAGGAAGAAGGACTCGTCGAGCGCGCCCACACGCTCGATCACGTCGCGACGAGTCATGAAGCAAGCGCCGGACACGAGCCACACCCGGCTCGCTTCCTTCACCTCGACCCAGTTCGGCCAGTAGAACGCGCCGAACACCGTCTGTCGCGAGCCGTCCTCGTTCACGAGGCGCGGCGCGACGGCGCCGAGACGCGCATCGGCGGCCAAGCGGGCGTGCATCGCGTCGAGCGCCTCGCGCGTGAGGAACAGGTCCGAGTTCATCAAGAGCACGAAGGGCCGGCTCGCGCGCTCGATGCCGCGGTTCGTCGCGTGCGCGAAGCCGTGGTTCTTCTGGCGGACGAGGATGACCTCGGGAAAGTCGCGCTCCACCATGTCGGCCGAGCCATCGGCAGAGGCTCCGTCGACGACGATCACCTCGGCACCCCGCGCGACCTGCTGCAGCGTCGACAGGCTGCGCGCGAGCAGTTCGCGCGCGTTGTACGAGGGGATCACGATGCTCAGCGATGGAAGCTCGGTCATGGACAGCCCGTGGGAGAGGCGAGGCGGCGAACACGCATCCTTGCGAACGCGAGCGTCGGCGGCCGTGCCTTAGCAGATGAAGTCGTTTCGGCTCGAATTTTCGAGTGACCAGGCAGGCTCAGGCCCATGGAGGCGCGAGCCTTATCAGGATGCGTGCCATGCGTTTCATTGGGGGTTTCCCACCGCGAGGTGGCTCAGACCGGGTGGTGTGCGGGCAAGGACACCCGGGCCTGTGATTCCGGCTCACACTGCACGCCTCGTCAGCGCGCCACGCTGTGCACGACGAAGCGCTCCACACGATCGGTCCGAAGCGACCACGGGAGGCCCAGCCAGCTGACGTAGAGGCCCTCGCGATCGACCAGGGTCCGCACCAGGTCGAGCGGTCCAGCGTCCACGTCGAGGGTGTCGAGCGCCTCGAGGCGGGCGCGATCGGCCTCGAGGATGCGCTGCGCGTGCACCCCCTCGGGCTCGATGAGCACATCGCCGATGGCGAGGTCCGTCGTGCCCGGGAGGTACGTGTCGAGCCCGGCGGCGCGCGCGTGCTCCTGCCAGCCCCAGTGTCCGACTGCGTACACCCGCCCGGTCGGTGCGCCACGTCGGGCCTGATCGTGGAGTCGCGGTGCCTGCTCCGCGTACACGGTGGCCATGCGATGGTCGGCGATCGCCGCCGCGATCCCGATCGCCGATCCGAGGACGAGCGCGGCCGTACGCACGCGAGGCACCACGAGCAGCTCGGCGCGCGCGAGCAGGAGCCAGGCGGGCGCGAGCACCAGCAGGACGTGACGTGCCGCGAGGAACGGCGCGAGGCCGATGGCCGCGCACGCGCCGACCCCGAGCCACAGCGCGAGCCGCCGATCGATCGCATCACCGCTGCGCGCGCGAGAGAGCGCGAGCGCGAGCATCCCGGCGCCGAGCACCAGATCGATCACGCGGAGCACGGCGTGCGCGAGCGGCTCGTCCGCGAGCGCATCGAGGTGGTGAGCGTGCGCGACGGACGACACCGCGAGGCGCGCGCCGATCGAGAGGACGACGATCGCCCCGCACGCGAGAGCCAGCGCCCGGGGGCCACGCGCGCTGAGGAGATGGAACGGAAGGAGCACCGCGAGCGCGGGCGCGATCCCGCCGAGGACGATCACGAAGAGGCCGGATCGACCGAGGCCGATGCCCGCGCTCTCGAGCATCGAGCGATCGACCGTGGGGGAGAGCGCGTCGAGGCCTCGTGAGAGGAACGAGATCTCGCCCACCTCCTCGAGGCTCGCGAGCGCCCAGAGGCCGAGCGCACCGATCGGGATCGCGAGCGAGAGCGCGACCACGACGGGCGAGATCGATCGAGCACGCCATGCCCGCACCGCTTCGATGACGAGCGTCACGAACAGGACGACCGACCCGAGCTTCACCAGCAGCGCGAGCGCGAGCGCGGCCCCCGCCGCGAGACACGCCGACGGCCGCGGCATGTGATCGAGCGCGACGAAGAACGCGAGCCACGCGCACAGCAGCGGCACGTCGAGCATCACGTTCTGCTCGGCCACGAACGCGGGGCTGAGGATCACGAGCGCGGTGACGACGAGCGGCACGGTCTCGTCGTCGGGGCGTGGGGCGTGCCGCTTCGCGAGCGTGTGCAGGAGCAGGATCGCGATCGCCGTGAACACGGAGGTCAAGAGGTGCAGCGCGATCGACGAGTCACCGAACGCTGCGATCACCATCGCCTGGAGCGCGGGCACGAGCGGCGCGTGGTTGCCCACGCGATGGAACGGCGCGGGGGCCTCGCCCTCCCAGAAGACGAGGCCCGACGTCGGTCGATCGGGGTGCGCCGCGATCCAGCGCGCCTGCTCGAGATAGAACGTGTCGTCGATGTGGTAGGGCTTGGCGACGTTCAGCGCGGTCGCGAGCAGCCAGAGGGTGAAGAGCAGCCCGCGCTCGCGTGACGACACGAGCCGATCACTGCGGGCGGATGCCGCGGCGCTCGCACATCTCGCCGGTGAGGTAGCCGAGCGCGCAGCCTTGTCGGATCTGCGCCTCGTCGAGCTCGACCGCCTCGCCCTCGACGGCGCCTTCGACCGCCGCGACGCTCGCCGCGGCCATCGAGGCCTGGCCGTGCTCGAGGAGGTCGGCGTCGGTCTGCGCGAGGTTCGTCTGCTCACCCGGATCGAGATCGACGCGGAAGAGCTCCGTCGTCGGGAGGCGTCGCGGGTTGCCTTCGTTCGCGGTGATGAGCTTGAGCTCGTCGGTGCCGCGTCGCTGACGCACGGCGCGGAGCACGTTGCCCTCGTGGCTCTCCTCGGCGAAGAGGCGATCCGATCCCTGGAAGAGATCGCCGCCCTGCACGCCGCCGGGCACCTCGATGCCGCTCTCGCGCAAGAGCGTCGGCATGATGTCGATCGACTGCACCCAGTGGCGCACCACGGTGCCGCCGCGACGGCTCGCGGGGAGCTTCACGAACAGCGGCACGTGCACCTGCTCGTCGTAGAGCGTCGTGCCGTGGAAGAAGCCGCCGTGCTCGCAGAACTCTTCTCCGTGATCGGCGGTCACGACGATGGTGAGGTCGTCATAGAGGCCGCGGCGCTGGAGCTCGGCCACGAGCGCGCCGAAGTGCTCGTCCCAGTAGGTGATCTCGCCGTCGTAGAGCGCCGTGAGGTGCGCGGCCTCGTCGGGCGTGGGGTTCGGATGCGCCGCGCGGCTGTACGCCTCTCCATTGTAAGGGTGTGCGTAGTACGGGTCGTGCGGATCCATGTAGCCGACGAACATCAACCAGGGGCGATCGCTCGGGGCGCGATCGATCGAGCCGAGGACCTCGCGGTTCACGACCGTCGCGTCCTGGTATGCGGTGCCCGGCTGCACACCGAACGTGCGATCGCGGATCGTCTCGATGCGCTGACGAAGGAACTGCACGAGCAGGAGCTTCGCGGCCGAGTCGTCGGCGCCCAGCACGAAGTCGGGCGAGAGGTAGTGGTACGCGTCGAAGCCCTGATCGAAGTTGTAGTAGGGCCCGATGTTGTAGTTCGTGACCACGCCCTCGGTGTGAAAGCCCGCCTCGCGGTAGCTCTCGGCGAGCGTGGTGAGCTCGCTCGGCAGCGCATCGGTCTTGGCCATCACCGCGTGGCTCGAGGGGTAACGGCCCGAGAGGATCGAGGCGAAGCTCGGGCGGGTCCAGCTCGCGTTGGCGAACGCTTGATCGAAGCGGATCGCGTCGCGCGAGAAGGCATCGAGGTTCGGCGTGCGTCCGGTCTCGTAGCCGTACGACGGCAGGTGATCCGCGCGCAGCGTGTCGACGACGATCACGAGCACGTTGCCCGATCCATCGGGCGCCTGCGCGGTGACGACCGGAAGCGCGGCGCGCGCGGGCGCACCGATCGAGAGCGTCACGGGCACGAGCACGCCGATGACCACGGTCGCGAAGAGCGGCGTGCCCCACGGCTTCAAGAGCCACGCCATCGCGCGCTGTGAGGTGAGCAGGCGCAGCGTCTGCCAGAGTGCGAGGAAGAGCACCGTCGCGGCGAGCGCGCACGCGAGCGCGACGCCGAGGCCGCGCACGCTCATCAGCGCGAGCTCCTCGTGGAACACGTCGCGGCGGATGCGGAAGAGGCCGATGCCGAAGCCCGCGCCGGCGACGAGGAGGCCGCTGATCGCGCCGAACGCCGAAGACTCTTCGGCGGCCTCGAGCTTGAGGAAGCGCTTGGCCCACGCGAAGAACGCGCCCGCACACGCGCCTGCGATCGCGAAGAAGAGCGTGTAGGCGATCGCGCCGTACGCGAGGACCCACGCGTCCGTGCGGCCGCCCGAGACGACGAGGCTGCCCTCGACGAGGCCGAGGATCAGGCCCGCGATCATGCCGCTGCCGAGGCCGATCTGTGCGCCGCGCGCGAGGACGGGGAGCTTCTCCGGCGCGACGTCGGGGATGGCGTCGTGGATGGACTTCTCGCGATCGGCGTCGTCGACCTGGATGTTCGGCACGTAGCCCGCGCGGCGCGCGAGGAAGATCGGCGCGCCCGTGATCGACACGAGCATCTCGACCGCGAAGCCGAGGCTGGGGATGAGGACGGCGATCGCCATGGGCACGCCGATCGCGGGGCTCGTGTAGAGCGCGACGGCCGCGGCCTCGCGCAGGCCGATGCCGTTGATCGAGGTGGGGATCATCGTCGCGATGATCTGGAGCGAGCTGCCGAAGAACACCTCGCCCGCGCCGAGCTGGATCGCGCCCAGGGCCTGCGCGACGCACACGTACAGCAGCATGTGGCAGGTGTGCGTGCCGATCGCGAGCGCGAGCGCCTGGAACACGAGGCTGCTCTTGCCCTCGTACGCGCTGAGCGCGTCGATCAGCGTCTGCACGCGGAGTCGCGCCTTGGTCGGAAGGCGCTTGGCGACGGCGCCGAAGGCCTTGGGGCGCGCGAGGAATGCGATGCCGCACGCCATGATCACCGCGAACACCGCGTTGATCGCGAGCACGCCCTCGATGCCGATGAAGCGCATGCCGAAGAAGCTGCCGACCATCACCACTGCGCCGAACGCGAGCTGGCCGACGATCATCTCGACGGCGATCGTCGCGGTGGCACGCGCGTACTTCTTGGTGTGCTGGCCGACGTCGTAGATGCGCCAGCCGCCGTAGCCGAGGTGACCGCCCGGCGTGACCGCGCCGAAGAAGCGCGCGATCAAGAGCGAGCCGATCAGGAAGCGCGCGTCGGGACGGATGCCTTGTCCCGCGAGGAGGCGCTGCCAGCGACCGAGGTTGAACACGACCTGCAGCAGATGGACACCGAGCGCCAGGCCCACCCACTCCCAGCGCATCGTCGCGAGCGCAGCCGCGAGGCCTTCACCGCCGCGGCTCACCACCATCGAATAGATGTAGGCGACGAGCGCGATCGAGAGCAGCGCCTTGATCGCGAAGAAGATCCACTGCCGACGGTTCGGCGCCGACGGCGCGTTCGCAGCAGGCGTGGGGGACGCGCTCGCTTCACGCGGAGCATCGTCGCGTTCTGCGCTCGTCGAGGCGCTGTCGTTCGTCGTCATCGGAAAGGCGGTGCTCAGCGTCGAGGGCGGCATGTGTGGCACGAGGCCATAAGGAACGCAGGGTCCAACCGTCAAAAAAACAGCCGGCGGCACGCGCGAACGCGCACCACCGGCCAGTGTGTTCCCACGACGATTTCGCGAAGCGCTCTGCCGCGCGAAGCGGGGTGAGTGAGGAGCGGAGCGACGAGCGAATCCCCGAGGGAGTGGGGCCCGCGCTTGCGTAGCAAGCGTGTGGCGAGGGGCGAGCAGCCCCTCGCGATGGACGAACGCAGTGAGGAACAGCGCCTAAGGCGAAACAGCCCTGCAGGTCGCCATGCCGCCGAAGCCTTGGCACGTGTACGGCGACGCGCAGGTGTTGCCCTCGCAGCAGCGCTGATCGAGGCCGCCGCACGACTCGCAGAGATCGCTGCCGCCGAAGCCTCCGTCGCAGATGCTCCACGGCGCGGTGCAGTCGACGCCGCTGCCGCAGCAGGTCTCGCCGATCCCGCCGCAGGCGCCCGAGCACTCGCCTCGTCCATCGGGGCCGGCCGCGCACGTGCCCGAGCCACCGCCGCCGCAGCTGTCGCCGGGCGCGACACAGTCGCCCTCGGTGCAGCACGCGCCACCACCACACGTGCCGCCCTCGCAGCACGGCTCGCCCGCATCGCCGCACGCCTCGCAGTCGCCGCCGGTGCAGATCACGCC
>JAFLCL010000084.1 GCA_017303575.1 Deltaproteobacteria bacterium | reverse complement strand
GTTCCTCGCGTTCGTCCGCGCGGCGCCGCGCTGGCGGCGATCGGCGGCGCGGCCCGTGCTGGCCGAGCCCACGTACCTCTCCTCGTGGGCCAGCGACGAGCGGCCTCCCGAGGCGGCGATGGAAGAGCCCGTGGTCGGTGTGTCTTGGCACGCGGCGAGGGCCTACTGCCGGTGGGCACGACGCCGCCTGCCGACCGAGGCGGAGTGGGAGTGGGCCGCGCGCGCCGACGCGACGCGCGTGGACGCGACCGGCGACGTCGCCTTCCTCGCGCGCATCCTCGAGTGGTACGCGCGGCCCCGAACCAGCCGCCTGCCCGCGCCGGCGGTGCTCGCGCCGAACGTGTGGGGCGTGCATGGGATGCACGGCGTGGTGTGGGAGTGGGTCGAGGACTTCGGCGCCTCGATGGTCGCCTCCGACGATCGCGAGCGCGGCAGCCGCTTCGAGGACCGCGTGTGCGGCGCCGGCGCGATCGGCGCGGGCGACCCGGCGCTGTACGCCACGTTCATGCGCTTCGCGTTCCGCTCGAGCCTGCGCGCGGGCTTCGCGCTGAGCTCGCTGGGCTTTCGCTGCGCCAGCGACGTGGAGGCCACACCATGAGGGTACCCGCGATCCTTTCGTTGCTGCTCGCCGCGTGCGGCGCACCGGAGTCGGGCTCTGCCCCCGACCGGGCGGCCGAGCCCGCGGTGCTCCTCGACGGCGAGTCGCTCTTCCAGCTCGAGATGACGCTCGAGGATCAAGCGGGCCGGCCGTTCGAGCTCGCCCAGCTGCGCGGTCACCCGGTGCTCGTCGCGTTCTTCTACTCGCGCTGCGACACGATGTGCCCGACGATCCTCTCCGACCTTCGCCGCACCGAGGCCGGCCTGACGCCAGAGGCGCGCCAGGCGCTGCGGGTGGTGCTGGTGTCGTTCGACGGCGAGCGCGACACCGTCGCGCGGCTCGGGACGGTCGCCGCGGAGCGCTCGATCGAGCTCGACCGCTGGACGCTGGTGCGCGGCGAGGACGCCGAGGTCCGCACGCTCGCGGCGACGCTCGGCATGACGTACCGCCGCACCGACGATGGCGAGTACGCCCACGCCGCCCTCACCACGCTGCTGGACGGCGAGGGCCGCGTGGTGCGCACCGTGGAAGGCACCGGAGCAGACGAGGCCCCGATGCGAGCAGCGATCGAGCGTCTGGTCGCGGGCGCATCACCCCCCGGCTGACGCGAGCTCCCAGTCGACTCTCTCTCGGTTCCTGAGGAGGACGCTCATGTCGAACGTGGACCGTGCGCGCTGGCGCTCGTGCTGGGGCTCCTGCGTGGTGTCGGTGGTGCTCGCGCTGGGCGAGCCCACGAGCGCGCAGGCTCCGCCCCGCGGGGAGGTGCAGACCGAGCCGCCGCCGCCGCCCGCGCGGCCTTACTCGGTCCCGCTCCTGCTCCGGCCACTGCCCGCGGTGAACGTCGTGCGGTTCGACACCGCGATCGCGCCCCACGACGCGTACGGCCCAACGGACAGCGGCCTCGAGCTCGACGTGGTGCAGCTCGTGACGGTCGGCGTCCGCGCCACCGACTGGCTCATGGTGCTCGCCCGCATGGGCTGGGACTGGACCTCGCGGCCGTCCACGGCTGGGATGTCGAACCTCGTGCTCGGCGCCACCCTCACCACGCGCATCGAGGAGGTCTTCCGGCTCTCCGGCTTCGTGGCGGTGGGCTTGCCCCTGGGCACCGACGGCGGCGGCGCGCCCAACCACCGCGGCGCGCGCCTCGGCCGCCTGGCGATGGACAACGCGCTCTTCCTGACCGACCACGTGAGCGGGATCGGCGGGCTCGGCTTCGCTTGGATCGACATGGGCTGGACGCTGCAGGCGGAGGCCACGCTGCTTGTCTTCGGTCGCGCGGAGGGCACGGGCGACGAGGCCGTCGTGAACTCGACGTTCGGCGTGCACGTGGGCTACTTCCTGGTCCCCGAGGTGTCGGTGGCCGGTGAGCTCCACCACCAGCACTTCGTCTCCGACCCCGGCGCGCTCCGCACCGATCCGTATGGCGCGGAGCTGCGCAGCCAGACCTCGGGCACGCTCGGCGTTCGGTTCCACGCCTCGATCGGCTCGGTGTGGATCCGCCCTGCCCTCGCCTGGTCCATCGGCTTGGACCCTCCGCTCGCGGGCGACGCGTGGCAGGTCTTGCAGCTCGACGTCCCCGTCTTCTTCTGACTCACCTCGCTGGTCGACTTCCTGAACCTCGACCCTTCGACAGCCTCACCGCTCTCGGATTCGAGGGCGTCGACCCCTGAGCGATGCGCTCATCGGCCCGGCGGTCGAGCCCCGGCCCGGCGATCCCACCCCCCTCCGTTCGGGTGAGGTGATGCCCAGGACGTCGACGCTTCGAGGCCGGACCATCGATCGTGCTCGCACGACCGTTGGCCGGTCATCGCAGCTGCGCGCCCCGGTCCTCTAGGTTTCCCTCGATGGGTGTCACCTCGCGTCGTGGACGGCCTCGGACTTCGCGAAGGGTCGACGCCTCCGGAAGAGAGCTCGTCGGATGGCCTCCAAGGATCGACGCTTCCGGAGGTGAGATCCTCGGACTTTTCCAAGGGTCGACCCTTACAGAAGTTGGACAGTCGGACTTTCCTGAAGCCTCGACCCTTCCGGAAGTTCGACGCCCGGACTTCCGGAAGGCTCGACCCTTCCCGAGCTTGGACGCTCGGACTTCCTGAAGGCTCGACCCTTCGTGGCCTTCACCGCTCTCGGATCCGGAGGCGTCGGGCCCTGAGCGATGCGTTCCGTCTCGTTTCGTCGAGCAAGCGCCTCAGCCGACCTCGGAGCGCCTGCCTTTCGATGGTGACGAGCCGTCGCGAACGCCAGATGCCTTCGTTTCACGGGGTCGCGGCGATCTCGGGACCTCGTCGCGAAAAAAGTTGGAGCGACCACGCAACACGGTGCGCCGGCTGCCGACAACCACGGCCAGAAGGCGACGCTCGCGGTGAGCGCGCTGGTCCCTGGTTCCTACGCAGAGGTGTTCCCATGTTCGATCTTCGCAACGACGTGTCCGGCGCGGTCGTCTCCTACACCACGCCGTCCCGCTTCAGCAGCAAGCACTCCAAGGCCATCGCCACGCAGCTCGAGCGCGCGGCGCCTGCCGACCTGCGCGACTTCGAGCGCGACGCGCTCCGTCTCGTGATGACGCGCGCCCTCGAGGTGCACGACATCGCCACCGCGCGCGAGCGCACCGCACCGCCCTCGGTGCGCGGTCCGCGCAACGCCGTCGTCGCCGCGTGGGGCGCGATCCACGGCGCGCTCCAGCAGGTCGCGACGATCCCCATCGACGTCAGCCCGGACGGCGCCATCGCGTCGCGTCTGTCGCTCTCGCTCTTCCCCGAGGGCTTGGCCTTCGGTCAGGGCGACGCGCCCGCGGTGTGGGAGCACAGCGATCGCCTCCGCGGGCGCATCGCGAGCGAGGGCCTCGCGCCGCAGCTGCGCGCGCTCATCCATCCTGCGCTGATCGAGTCGCTCGATCGCGCGCACGCGGTGCTCAGCGAGGTCATGGGCCTCGGCGCGGGGAGCATGCCGGCGACGTCGAACGCGTCGCTGATGCGAGCCCGCTCGCGCTTCGCGTTCGCTGTGAGCGCGTATGCCCGCGCGCTCTCGATCGGCCTCGACGATCACGACCACGAGCGCGCCGAGCGTCTGGTGCTCGCGATGTCGCCGATCGACTCGTTCCGCATCACGAACGACAAGAACGACGAAGAGGACGACGACGGACCGGTCGGCCCCGCAGTCGAGCCGCGCCCCGGCGACCCGACACCGCCGCCGTTCGGGTGATGTGATGCCCGGCGCGGCGCTGCGAGGCCAGACCACCGATCGTGCTCGCACGACTGGTGGCGGGTCATCGCAGCCGTCGACTAGACTGGCTCCGGGATCCATGCGGGAATCGACGAACACGGCCCTCTCCATCGCGACGCTGGCCGTGTGCTGCGTCTCGTCGTCGGGTTGTCACGGGCCCGAGGGGGACCCGTACCCCGTCGAAGGTCGTAGCCTTCTGGTCAGCGTCTATGACCTCGAGACCGGCATTCATCCGGGCGAGATCACAATTGATCTCTGGACGCACGAACCGTGGCTCACGCGCGAAGAGTTCGAGACAAGTGAGCTCCCGTCCTGGAGCGAGAACTTTCGCCTCGTGCGTTGGCCCGATGCGACGCCAGTCGAAGGAACGTGGACGTTCGACTGGGAGCGACCGTCCGCAGAGATGCAGTTCGTCCCTGCCGTTCCATTCGAGGAAGGCTGGTACGCAGTGCAGATCCGTCCCGACCAGCTCTCGATTCCGCGAGGGTTCAACCTCGGGTATCGCACCACGACACGCGACGGCTGGGCCACGGTCCGCTTCCACGTGGGTTCCTTCCCGCTCCTGCTCGTGTCTGGTGGAGTGTCGCACCCCGAGGGCGGCCGCGGGGGCGGAGGGCACTTGGGTTTCGTGACGAGCGAGCCCGTTTTCGCCGGTGCAAGCGTCCGACCGACCGACATCGTCACCATCACCGTGGGCGGTGAGCGCCTCGCGTGTACGAGCATCCCTGAGGGCGTGGAGGCTGGTGCGCGAGTCGGTCTCGTGTCGTTCGAGTGTCCCGGCCCGGAAGAACGCGCTGCGCTTGCCATCGACGTCGTCGATCTCGACTGGACGAGTGAATCAGGCAGCGTGATTCGACCATGCGGGACCCATGGCGGCGCGAGGTGGGACGCATCGACTGGCGACTACCTCGAGTGGGACTGCGACCTGGAAACGCTGATCCGAACGCCGTGAGCGAGCAGCTGGATGTTCGTCGAAACACTCCGACTCGACGTCGAGGGCGCGCACGTCACGATGGCCCGCCGTGTCGAACGCGAAAACCGATGCCCCGAAGCACGCGAGGGTCGTTCATCACGGCGATGGGATCGCGTTCCTGAACGACGCGCGAGCCAGTGGTGGTGGTGTGATCGCGGGCGTGTCGATCATCACGTCGCTGCCCGACATCTCGGAGCTGCCGAAGCTCGGTGACGATGGTTGGGCAGAGTGGTTCGTCGATGCCGCGCGGCTCTGCTGCGCGTCCGTCGCGGACGATGCGCTCGCGATCTTCTTCCAGTCCGACGTGAAGCACGCGAGCACCGGATGGATCGACAAGGGCGCGCTCGTGTCGCGCGCCGCACGCGAAGCGGGGCTCACCACGGTGTTCCATCGCATCGTGCTGCGCGCGCCCGCGGGCACCGTCACGCATGGGCGCGCGGCGTACTCGCACCTGATCGGGTTCTCGAAGAAGGCGCGCCTCGATCTCGCCAAGCCGGGCTGCGATGTCCTGCCGAGCGCGGGCGAGACCACGTGGACGCGCGGCATGGGCGTGCATGCGTGTCGCGCGGCGTGCGAGGCCGTGCTCGCGTGGACGCCGACGCGCACCGTGCTCGATCCCTTCTGCGGACACGGCACCGTGCTCGCCGTCGCGAACGACATGGGCCTCGACGCGATCGGCGTGGAGCTCGGCGGCAAGCGCGCGAAGAAGGCGCGCGCGCTCACGCTCGAGGACCTCGTGTCGGACGAGGCGTCGAAGACCTGACCTACCAGCTCGCGCGTCCCCTCACCCTCGTCGCTGCGCGACTCGACCTCTCCCGCCGTCGCGGAAGAGGTGCAGAGCTGCGCGACCTGCCGCGTCTCGCAGACGTCGATCGACTTGCGATCCGCCTGGCTCTATCCTCGAGCGACCACGAGGTGTGACGTGACCGAGCAGCGCTTCCAGTCGTTCGAAGAGTTCTGGCCCTACTACCTCTCCGAGCACCGCAACCCCACGTCGCGGCGCCTCCACTTCCTCGGCACGTGCGGCTGGATGAGCGGCGTGGCCGTGAGCACCGCCGCGCATCCCGTGCGCTTCCCGCTCGCGATGGCGGGCTTCGCGGGCGTGCTGTGGCACGGCGTGCAGAACGAGCAGGATGGCCCCTCACTCAAGCACATCGCGGCGATGGTCGCGATCCCCGGAACCGTCGCGCCCGTCACGTTCCCCGCGGGCGTCGTCTTCGCGTACGCGTGTGCGTGGGCCGGTCACTTCGGCATCGAGAAGAACCGCCCCGCGACGTTCCAGTACCCGCTCTGGTCGTTCCTCGGCGACCTCCGCATGTGGAGCTACATGGCGCGCGGCAAGCTCTGGTCGGGCGATCCGCTCGAAGAGCTCGGCCTCGAGGACAAGTGGCGCCGCCCGAGCCCCGACGACGTGCCGCTCACCACACACGAGGTCGGCGTCGCCGAATGACCCGCCCCTCGATCCGCGGAGTGCTCGATGTGTAAACGCGTGACGTGCATGACCTGCAACAAACCGACCTGGGCCGGCTGCGGCCTCCACATCGAGCAGGCCCTCGCCGGCGTGCCCAAGGACGAGCGCTGCAAATGCCGTGAAGAGGTGAGCGCCCTCCCCGGCCTCGGCGCCTCGAGCGATCCGAAGCGCACGGGCTAGCCTCGTCCCATGGGGTGGTTCGCGATCGGTGAGCAGCTGCTGGGCGGCGACGCCCCGCTCGATGCCTACGGGGGCGCCCTCGATCGCATCGCCAAGGAGTTCACGCGTGCCATCGGTCGCAAGCCCTCGCTCGCGGAGATCGTCGAGGCGTTCGGACGCGCAGCGCCTGACGGCGCGTCGCCCACGCACGACGGGCTGCAGACGACCGTCGCCCTCCCCGCGCCACCGACGAGCTCGCGACCACCCAAGCTGCTGACCGGTGACCTCGTGGAGCTCCCCTACGACGAGGGGCGCGCGGTCGTGGGGCTCGTGCTGTTCGGAGAGGAGCAGAAGGGCGGTGGCTACGGACCCTGCGTCGTTCCGCTCGATCTCGAGGTCGAGGCGCTCGACACCTTCGATCGTGCGCGCACGAGCCGCTGGCTCACTCGCCCGTTCCATCCAGGCTCGGGCCGACACTGGAAGCGGCTGGGCCGCGTGATGCTCGAGCCCGACGTCTCGTTCCTGCCATGCTTCGCGTGGTACCGGAGCCCCGGCCGGAACGGCTCTTCAGCGGCACCCTTCAGGGGAAGCGAACGCTTCCTCCTCGACTACTTCAAGCGAGAGGTGCCCGTCGATCGCGCGCACGAGTCACGCGTCGTCCGCGCCGCGATCGGTGGCCGACCCACCGTGGCGATCCGTGCTGCGCGCGGCATGAACCGATCGCTCCCGTGGGAGGACGAGCCCCTCGACCCCGACGGGGAGCCCACACCGCTCGCGTCGCTGCCGCCCTTCAAGTCTGCGCGCGCGCCGAGACCGAAGAAGCAGCCCACGCCCACCGCGCCCGACGCGGTCCTCTTGGTCGCGCTCGACCGGGCGCTCGCGGAGGCGCGCGAGCACTGCGACGAGGCGTGGCGTGAGGCGGTCGGCCGCGGGCCCGTTCGCGAGGAGCTCGCGCACGCGCTCGCGAACGTGCTCGTCGCCTCGCCGGATCGCTACACGTGCGATCCCACGCGCACCGAGCTCGTGCCGCTCTCCCGCATGCGTCACGAGAGAACGGGCGCGGCGCCACGCATCGAGCTGCGGGTCGTCCACGGTCGGGACCAGGTGATCGTCGACGACGCTGACGGCTCGAAGTGGAGCGCGTTTCCGTTCTTCGAGGACGGCCAACTGGTGGTCGAGACCACGGGCGCGGCGGGCCGCGGTGTCTCCGCGCTCGCGAGAGTCCTCGCCCTCTGGCGAAGCGAGCGTGGGCTCGCGGCGGACGAGGTCGACGTGATCGTGCGGCCCATGGACTGGGGCGGGCCGACACACACGCGAGGGTGAGCTCGCGCGCCTTGATCTCCGCGTGGGCGCGCACGATCCTTCGCGCTCCAACGAGGAGGCTCGATCGTGGTCCAAGCGGAGCTGGGTGGGAACGTGGCGCTCGACAACGTCGAGCATGCCAGGCAGGCGCTCGCGAAGAGTGATCTCGCAGGTGCGCTCTTCCACGTGAGCTCGGCGCTCGCGACCGAGCCGCAGAACGCGCAGTGGCGCGCCATCCTCGACGAGGCGATCAAGAAGGCGCCCGACGCGATGGTCTTCGTCCGCAAGGACGAGGCGAAGGCCGACTACATCACCGCCGCGACGCGCGGCTACGTCCATGCGTGGAAGGGCGAGTGGCTCGACGCGTTCGGCACCGTCGCGGACGTGTGCGCGGTGCGGCCCGATGCGCCGTTCATGCTGTGGGCGACCGAGTGGGCCGCGCGGCCCGAGGCCATCGCGGCCATCTCCGCCGAGGATCTCGAGAAGCGGATCATCCCGCCGATGCTGCGCATGGTCTCGAGCTGCCCCTCGCCCGTGAAGCCCGAGGACGAGCGTCGCAAGAACATCGACGCGATCTCGCAAGTGCTCGGCGCGTTCTACGCGCGGCATCAGCAGCACGGCTTCCTCATCTTCGCGATCGCCTCGACGCTGAGGCGACAGGGTCAGTTCGACTCCGCGATCCAGTTCGCGAGCTTCGCGTTCCAGATCAAGAACGACTGGAACACCGCGATCGGCGTGGCGTGCGCGTACCGCGACGCGAAGAAGGTCGACGAGGCCGTGCAGTGGTTCCGTCACGCGCACTCGCTGCGGCCCGACGACGTCGCCGCGCTGCTCGACGTCGGCGACACCTACCTCGATGCGGATCGCTACGACGAGGCCGTGGGCGCGTACCGCGAGGTGCTCGCCAAGGATCCGAAGGACGACTGGGCCGAGACCTCGATCCTCTACGCGACGTACAAGAAGTCCGGCAACGAAGCGGACTTCCAGCCGCTCTTCGACGCGATGACCCGCAGCCAGCGCGCGAAGGAGCTGTACTTCCGCGTCGTCGGCGATCACCCGTACTTCACGTGGCTGCCCAACCCCGGCGACTCCACGTACTTCGCCGCGCGACAGGTCGTCGGTGACCTCACGCGCAAGCCGCCCGCGTCGCCCACGCTCGGCATCGACATCCACCTCCAGCACATGGAGGCGCCGAGCGCGCTCCGCGCGTTCAAGCTGTGGACGGACGCGCGTGGATGGAACGGCGTCGGCATGCGCGCGAAGGTCGAGGGCGTGCAGGAGCCCGACACGCGCTTCGCGAAGGGCCAGGTCGACTTCACCCTCTGGGCCTTCGACGACAAGGTCCCGCGCCCCAACTGCCCGAACCCCGATCCGCGAGTGGCCTCGGCGATCGCGGCGATCGCGGTGAAGCCCTACTCGCTCGCGGTGTGGGACAAGGACGCGAAGGCGCTCGCCGCGCAGATGGGCGCGCCGTGGCTCAACCAGCTGCTGTTCACGATGGTGAACCCGCCGCCGCTGCCGCAGCTCAACTACGACCCCTTCTTCTGGGTGCAGAAGGTCCAGGTCGCCGTGGCGCTCGTGATCGCGAACCTCGATCAGGGCTGGGAAGGAAGCGCACGCAAGCGTGCGCTCGAGTCGATCGCGCGCGGTCCCGTGGACTGGACCGTGGATGCAGCGGTGATCGCGATGGGCTGGATCGCGAAGAACGATGCGAGCGTGCGACCGGCGGTCGAGCAGTTCTACGGCTGGCTCGAGACGCAGATCCCGAAGACGGGCTTCACTTGCTACGAGTACGCGCTCGTCAACGTGTGGCGCAACCTCGGCGGTCACTCGCCCGAGCACCAGCAGAAGCTCGACCTCTGGAAGAAGCGCTGCGAGTCGCAGAAGATCGAGTTCGCCGAAGAGAAGCACGCGGGCCTCACGCTCGAGGACTACGCGAAGATGTCGGCCGAGCGTGATCAGATCATGCTGCGCGCCGCGAGCGGACCGGGCGGCGGCATGGGCATGACGGCGCAGGCAGCCGGCGGCGCGTTGCTCGGCGGCTTGGCGAAGGGATTCTTGGGCGGCATGGCCGGCAACATCGCGGGTCAGGCCGTGCAGGGCGCGGGCAACTCCATGGGGTACATGGGCGAGCTCGCGCAGCTGTGCGTGAAGTACAAGGTGCCGCAGCTGCAGGGCGGCATGCTCGGTCGCGTGCCGCAGTGGGATCAGCGCATCAACCAGGATCAGGCGCTCCAGAAGCGGTTCTTCGCCGCGCAGCAGAAGGCCTCGCTCGCGGCCCAGGGTCTGAGCGATCAAGAGCAGCGCGCGATGCAGCAGGTGATGAGCGGCGCGGGCGACGTCGAGTCGATGAAGCAGAACCACGCCGTCGCGGTCCAGCAGATCGAGTCGGGCCAAGGTGGTGATCCGGATCCCGTCGTGTTCCCCAACGGCAAGATCGCGAAGCTCAGCGACTACGTCGGCCTCTTGAAGGCGATGCAGGGCGGTGACTTCAACGGGGCGCTCCGCAAGTACGGCCTCGACATGGGCAGCTACACCGGCGTCGCGCAGGGCTGGGGCGCCAAGCTCGCCAGCGATCCGGTGCTGAACGCGAAGTTCGGCAAGATGATGAGTGGCTGACGACGACGAGACGACGCGGGCGGCCAGGGCGTTGCTCGCGCTCGCGTCGGACGCGCTCGCCGCTCGCTCGCTCGAGGAGGCGCGCGTGATCACGCACGGCGTCGCGCGCCTCGCCGAAGAGGCCGGCCTGCTCGCCCTCGCAGCGACCGCACACAAGACCGAGGCCCGCGTGCATCACCTCGCCGAGGACATGGCGTCGGCGCGCGCGTCGTTCGCTCGGGCCGTGCAGGTCGAGCGCGCGCACGGCGACGAGCACGCCGCGCTCCGCACCGAGATCGCCGTGACCTTCATCCACTACGACGAGGGCGACGGCGCGGCAGCGAGCGCGATGCTCGACGACATCGAGCGACGGGCCGGGCCGCACCGCGAGCGCTTGAGACCACAGCTCTCGGGCTACCGAGGCAACCTCGCGCGACAGCGAGGGGAGCACGCGCTCGCGCATCGGCTCTATGCGGACGCTATCGAGAGCGCGATCGCGGGAGGAGACGCGCTCTTCGCCCACGTGTTCGAGATGGACGACGGCATCACCACGCTCCTCGAGGGCGACGCGCACGGCGCGCTCCGCTCGCTCGAGCGCACGATGGACGCCGTGCTCGCGCTGCCGCCGAGCGATGGGCGCACGGTGCTGGGCGCGACGCTGCGTCACTACCTCACGCTCGTGCGCCTCGCGCTCGGCGTACCCGTGAAGGACGTGGGTGATGGACCTCCTTCCGCGAGCTTGCGTGCGATGCGCGAGACGCTGGCGCGCGCGCGGAGCGAGATCGCGCTCGGGGAGCTGGAGGAGGTGGGCCTCCGCACCGAGCACGCGCGCCTCACGCGCACGTTGATCGAGCGCATCACGCGGGCGCGATCGGAGGAGGCGCGGGTGATCGTGCAGCGCGACGGACGCTTCGTGGTGTGCAGCGAGGGCCGTGTCGATCTCTCGCAGCGTCACGCGCTGCGGAACCTCTTGCGCGCGCTGATCGAGACGCTGCCGAGCGAGAGCGGATCACCCCCGCTGCGTGCCTCGTCGCTCATCGCCGCGGGCTGGCCCGGCGAGTCGATCATGCCGCGCGCGGCGAAGAATCGGTTGCACGTGGCGCTGACGACGCTGCGTCAGCTGGGGCTCGGAGCGGCGATCCGCAGTGAGGGCCACGCGTACGCGCTCGATCCCGAGATCGTGCGGATCGTCGGCTGAGCCGGTGCTCAGGGGCCGCATACTCGCGGAACGATGGAGATTGATCTGGAAGGCATGCAGCAGGCGCTCGACGACATCGTGGAGTGGATGCGCGATCACGGCGCGACCTCGTTCGTCGCGAAGCTGAGGCCGCCGGTGAGCGAGGCAGCGCTCGACGCGGCCGAGCAGCGCATCGGCGCGCCGCTCGGCGCCGCGCTGCGCGCGCTCTACCGCTGGCACGACGGACAAGCGTGGGCGGATCAGAAGGAGCCGTTCTTCGAGACGCTGTTCTTCCTCGATCTCAAGGAGGCGCTCCGTCAGCGACCGGAGCTGCTCGATGGCTATGTCCGCGTGCCCGCAGGATCGACGTTCGCCGACTACCACGCAGCGCACGACGCGATCGGCGAGGCCGCGCTGCGATCCGACGACTGGTTTCCCTTCGCGGAGGCGAGCTTTCACTTCTTCGCGGTCCACCTCGGGACGCAGCGCGTGATCCGCATTCGCAAGGGCGATGTCCCGTGGCTCCATGTGGTCGCGCCCGATCTCCCGACGTTCCTCGGCGACTACGCGTCGCGCTTGTGGGACGGCGAGCTCGTGCTCGCGGGAGACACGAGCTTGCCCGACGTCGAGCAAGAAGGCCTCGCGTTCCTCGGACGGCACGTCGCGCCGCGCGACTGATCGCGCTCAGGGCGAGGGCGCGAGGTCGACGCGACGCACCCAGAGCTCGCTGCCGTTCCACCACGCGACGAGGAAGCCTCGATCGTCGGTGCCCACGGTGCAGCTGACCAGGTCGCCGCGGAAGCGCGAGGAGACGATGGTGACGGCGGCGCCACGCGGCAGAGCGTCCTCACCGACGAGCCCGAAGCGGATCTGACTGTCGGCGCCGCCACCCCGACCGCCCGCAGCGGGAACACCCCAGCACACGCCCGCCACGCCGAACTTCGACGAACCCGCGACGTCGACGGAGTCCGTGATCGCGCCGTCGTCCCCCACACCGAGCTCCGCCAGCGTGCGGGGACCGGCGACCCGTCGCGAGGCGAACGGATCGAAGACCTCCACCTCGATACGACCTTCGTTTCGCACGGCGAGCACCGCGAGATCACGCACCGCGGCCATCCCGCCTGCGGGGATCCAGCGACCCGTCCGCGCCACGCGACCCACCTCGGATCCCTCGGGATCGACGACGACGAAGTCGGGGCTCGACTCGGCGGAGATCGGGACGACGGCGGCCCGGCTGCGAAAGCTCGCAGCGCCCAGCGTCGAGGACCAGGGCGCCGGCGACTCCGTCCACGCGCCGACTCCACCGAGCTCGTCGAACGCCGTCGTGCGCAAGACATCGGGATAGGAGGTGAAGGCGACCCAGCCATTGCCACGCGCGAGGTAGGCCACGTTCGCGCCCATCCCTGGGCCCAGATCCAGCCACGTGCTCGCGGGAGCCCAGGCTGCGTCGAAGAGGCGCACGTGCACCTCACGCTCGCTCCCTCTCGTCGAGTCGCCTTCGGCAACGAACGCCCAGCGCCCACCAGCCCAGCGGAGCGCCCGGACGGACGGGATGTTCGCCACATCCTCCATGGGAGGTGCCTCGAGCTCCCGCGCATCGCCCGTCGGCCGTCCCACGTCGTCGAGCTCGAACACCACGAGGCGATGCTCGAGGATCTCGCCGCGGGACACACGACGTGTCGCCGCGATCACCCAGCGGCCGGGTCGCCACCCCACCAGAGGCGGCCCCGAATCGAACGCGGCGGCGGGACGCGCCGCGAGGCGCACGGGCTCGCTCAGCGTGCAGCATGGCTCGGCGTCGTCGGGATCGGGCGGATCGACCCAGTCGTCGCCAGGGTCGTCGCTCGGACGTCCGTCGGGGCCCGGATCGGGCTCGGGCTCCGCGGGCAACGGGGGCCCTGTGTCCGCGTACCAGACGTCGACGATCCTCGGGGCATCGAGCGGCTCGGGACGCTGCACGTCGAGCGGCGTCGCGTCGTGCGACGGCGTGGGCGTGGCGGCGTCGGTGCCGCGCACGCTGGCATCGAGATCCGAAGCGCCGCCGCCGCCGAGCCCGTTGAACAGATAGCAGCCGGGCGTTCCTGCCAACGCGAGCAAGATCCAGACAGGAATCCGACGCATGCGACGCCTCCTCGAGAGCGGCCCGCGACCTCCGAGGGCACATCGTGCCCTCAGTCGTTCCCTGCGCGAAGGGTTTCCAAACCACCGAGGGCCCTCACGATTAATCGCGAGGTCGGGTGAATAAGCGGTCGCCAAGAGGTGCCCAGCCCACGTTCGGTCGATGTCGATCCGCTCACGCCACGCACGCCTCGCCCCCGCGCTGCTCCTTCCTTCGATGGCCCTCGTCGGCGCCTGCACGCCGGCCGCCATGATGCCGCCCCCCACGCCGATGCCCTGTGGCGGGCTCGTGCCTGCCTCGCTGCGTGTCGTCGAAGGAGGGCGCGTCTCGATCGAGCGCAGCGGTGAGCTCACCGAGGCCACGCTCACGGTGAGCGGCGTCGACTCGATCCTGAACGACGACGCGATCACGTTGATTGCGCCCTACGGCGCCGGCCCACGCGCAGTGCAGGTCACGTGTGCCTCGGGGAGCGCGAGCCTCTCGCTCGAGGTCGAGCCGCTGCGCTGGGAGAGCGTCTCGGACTGGGACGCGGACGAAGCGAACGGAGCGCCCGGCGGACGCGAGTACTTCGCGTGGTGGCTCGCAGGCGAAGAGCGCGCGCTCTACCTCTACGGTGGCTTCTCGTACGTGCCGCGACAGTTCACGCCCACCACCACGCTCTTCCGCTTCGATCTCGCGACCAGCGTGTGGTCGTCAGTGGCCGTCGAGGGCGCCGCGCCCGGGCCCGGCGGACGAGTCGCCACCGATGACGAAGGCCGCGTGCACATCTTCGGCGGCGCGGGCATCACCGAGGACGGCGGCCTCGCGACGCCGCCGAGCTTCCAGGCGATCGAGACCTCCGCGAGCGGTGCGCGCTTCGAGGCGCTGCCTGCCACCGGCGCGCCGGGTAGCTACACGGGCGCGCTCGTCTACGACGCACGGCGCGAGCGCTGGCTGAGCGTGTGCGGCGTGGACGCGTCGATCGGCCTCCACTGTCAGGTGCACGCGTTCACGCGCGAGGCCGGCTGGCAGCGCCTGAGCACCAGCCTCGAGCGACCGGGCGGGCGCTACGGCTTCCACTACGTCTACGACGAGGTGACCGATCGCGTGATCGTGTTCGGCGGGCAGGTCGGCGCCGAGAACCTCGACATCGATGGGCAGACGTGGGCCCTCGATCTCGAGCCCGACGAGAGCGGCTCGCTCGTGTGGACGCAGATCGAGACGCCCGCCGAGATCTCGCCTCGTCGCAACGGCGCGTACGCGCTCGATCCCGAAGGCCACCGCATGTTCGTGTGGGGCGGCACGCCCGACGGCGCCGACTCGGTGCCCGGCCTCGACGTGCTCTCGCTCGAGCGCGGACGTGAGGTGTGGACGCACCTCGAGATCGAGGACGCGCCGCCGTCGCGCACCAGCGCGCAGGGCGTCTACGACGCTGCGACGCGCACCATCCTGTGGGGCATGGGCAACGACGACGCCGTGTACACCGACCTCTTTTCCCTCGGCCTCGCGCCACGCCAAGGCACCTGAGCGGATCGCCCACGTTTCAGGGCGTTTCAGGGCATCCCGCCGATCGTGACGGGGCGATCCGTGGTTCCGTTCCGCGATGCCCATCCGCAACGCGCTCGAGGCCGCGGTCCTGATCTGCCCGGTGCTGCTCTTCGTGCTCGCGCTCGGGGGGTGGATCGCCTGGCGCATGATGCAAACGCGGCGCTATCGCGATGCGATCACCGAGTGGTCCTCGCGACGCGGTGTGTCGCTGCTGACGCCGCATCCCGGCGTGTCGTTCCAAGCACAGCTCGACGGGGCGAACGTGCGCCTCGGACATCGCAACCGACGCTTGCGCACGAACGGTCGTCGACGCGAGCACTGGACGTTCCAGCTCGTCGCGGACGTGCCGGCGCCGATGGGGGATCTCGTGGTGCGCCCGCACCAGGGCGCGCTGAGCGACCTCTTCGACTCGCTCACCCAGGGCCTGCGCGACGTGCAGGTGGGCGACGAGGCGTTCGACAGGACCTTCATCGTCTCGACAGCGCACGACGACGCTGCGCGGGCGTTCTTCACGCCGCCCAGACGCGCTGCGTTCCTCGAGGCGCTCTCGAGCGCGCGCGCGATCGGCCTGGAGGGCTTGAGCGTCGAGACGGGCACCGTGCAGCTGCACGGTCGCGGGTTCGTGCCCGTGGAGAAGCTCGACGCTGCGATCGCGATCCTCGCGAAGCTCGCGCTCGCGTGTGCAGGGCGCTGAGGCTCAGCGCCAGCCGACGAACGCGTTGAGCGCGGCGATCACGTTCCCCGTGTCGCGCGTGTCTCGCACGATCCACTGGTGCATCGCGCCGAGCTCGAGGCGCAGCGTCGTGGGGATGGCCTGCCACGCCAGCCCCAGGAAGATGCGGTTCTGATCGAAGCCCGCGCGCTGCCCCCAGTCGGAGTCGCTCAGCGGGACGAAGAGCTCGTCCCAGAGCACGAGGTTCCACGTGCGATCGGCGACGAGCGGGACCTGCCCGCGCAAGAGCACGCGGAGCCGCACGCCGACGTCGTCACCTCCGCTCGTGCGGAAGCGCTGCTCCACGCGCACGCGCACCTGACCGGCGATGCCCGACGCGTCGTCGCTCAGCACGAGCAGCGCCTGCTCCCAGACGCGGTGCTCGTCGGTGAACGTCAACGATCCCCAGCTGCGGGGCTCCGGTCCTTGTCGCCACGAGGGCGTCCAGGCGTAGCCCGCGGTGAGGAAGAAGTTGGGGATGACGCGCCAGCTCAAGCCCGGACGCACGAGCAACGCTGCGGGCTCGAGCGGCTCGAAGAAGCGCGGCTGGACGTCCACCCAGAGCCAGAGGTCCTGATGGATCGGGCCGTGCGCGAAGAGCCCGAGCCAGCTCTGGTAGCGGTGCTCGATCGACTCCTGCGTCTGCGCCGAGACGCGCGCCGTGAGCGCCAGGGTGGCGATCAGGATCGCGAGGGCGGTGGCACGTGCGGGCGTCATGCGGGCTGAAACCTCGCACACCCCTGCTCGGATGGTTGGCGCAGCCCAGAAAAAAAGCTTCGTGATCACGACGGACATCCCGCGGTGTCATGCGCTCGGCACGGTCGCACGGCGCCACACGAGCGTGCGCCACTCCTCGCTCGCGAAGATGTCGGGGCGCGCGTCGCCCAAGAGCGGCGCGTAGGCGGCCACCAAGAAGGCGACGTCGGTGGAAGTGAGGCCCGACAGGACCAGCGTTCCTCCTCGCGCGAGCCTCGCGACCATCTGGCCTCTCAGATGGAGGAGGGGATCCCGGAGGATGTTGGCCACGACGAGATCGAACGGGCCGTCGGGCCATGCCGTCCCGAACGTCGCCCGGTCCGAGACCGCATTGCGGACGGCGTTGGTCGTGGCCGCGCGGTTGGCCTCGACGTCGATCTCGACACCCACGGCGACGCTCGCGCCGAGCTTCGCACCGAGGATCGCGAGCACGCCCGTCCCACTGCCCACGTCGAGCATGCGGAACGGCACCGCTGGCGAGAACGACCGCACCGCCTGCAGGCACATGCGCGTCGTGGGGTGCCGCCCATCGCCGAAGGCCGCGCTGGGGACGAGGACGATGTGCTCGGGAAGGGACATGCAGCTCGGAAGACGCGCGCGACGTGCGAGCGCGCGCCCGAGCCACTCTCGCAGAACGCCCTGCGCCGCGCAGCGCGATTGCCCCGCTCGGAGCCGTCGAGTAGCCTCGCGCCGCGATGACGATCCGCGACCTGGGCTACAAGCCCTACGAAGGCGCGCGCCTCCCTCCGTCGAACAACTCCTGGGTGATGTTGCGCCAGGGGTTGGCCCGCGCGTGGGGCAGTTGGCTCGTGAAGATTGCCGTGTTCCTGTCGATCTTCCCGCCGCTCATCGCGTGCCTGGCGCTCGGCGCGGGCCGCTACTTCGCGGCGCAGATGGGGCAGGCCGAAGAGACCGTCGACATGGGCTCGAGCGCCCTCCGCGAGATGTTTCGCTACGAGACCTGGCTGGTGGTGAGCCTCGTGACGCTGGGCGCAGGCGCAGCAGCCATCGCCGAGGACCTCACGTTCAAGGCCTTCCAGTTCTACTTCTCGAAGCCCGTCACCCCGGTGCAGTACCTCGCGGGCCGAGTCTCGGCGATCGCGATCCTGATCTTCGCGATGACCTTCCTCGGAGGGCTCTTCGTGGTCCTCATCTCGGGCGTCACGGCGCAGCCGGAGAATCGCGCGGAGGACTTCCTCCTCCTCGCGCCGATGGTCGTGTACGCGCTGGTCCTCTCGGTGTTCATGGCGTCCGCGTCGGTCGCTGTCTCGTGCGTGTCGCCGAGCCGGGCGCTGACGATGAGTGCGTGGGGTCTCCTCTTCGTCGTGCCGCACGCGATCGCGTCGATCGTCGACACGATCGCAAACGGCGAGTTCCCCTGGCTCTACCTCGCTTCGTTCACGGGCCTGCTCGGCACGGTCGCCGACGCTCTCTTCAAGGTCGAGGGCGAGAGCGATCTCCAGTGGTTCCACGCCGCGCCCATCCTCGTGGCGATCGCTGCGCTCGGCCTGTTCGGCGCGCACGAACGCTTGCGCCGCGCGGAGGTGATCAAGTGAGCGCCCCGTCCATCAAGGCCGTCCGCGTCTCGAAGTGGTACGGCAAGGTCACGGCGCTCCAGGACGTGAGCCTTCAGTGCACGCCGGGGGTGTGGGGCCTCCTCGGTCCCAACGGCTCGGGCAAGACCACGTTCATGCGCCTCGTGGCCGGCCTGCTCACGCCGAGCGTCGGGCAGATCAAGGTCTGCGAGCAGGCGCCCTTCGCGAACCCCGACGTCCTGCGACGCGTGGGCCTCTGCCCCGAGGCCGATGCGCTGTACGACGACCTCTCAGGGCTCGAATTCGTGAGCGCGATGGGAGAGCTGTCGGGCATGAGCGCGAAGGACGCCCGTGACCGCGCCGCGAAGTCCCTGACCGACTTCGGCCTCGAGAAGGCGATGGATCGCGCGATGGGCGGCTACAGCCGCGGCATGCGTCAGCGCGCGAAGCTCGCGCAGACCGTGGTGCACGATCCCGACGTGATCCTCCTCGACGAGCCGCTCACCGGCACCGATCCCACCTCGCGTCACGTGATCCTCGAGCAGATCCAGAAGCGCGCCGACGACGGCGCCGTCGTGCTCTTCTCGACCCACGTGCTCCACGAGGTGGAGGCGCTCACCGAGCAGGTGCTGCTCATCGCGCGCGGTCAGCTGGTCGCGCAAGGCAACGTGCACGAGATCCGCGATCTCTTGAGCGAGCATCCGCACCACGTGCGGGTCGAGTGCGACAAGCCGCGTGAGCTCGCGGCCCGCGTGCTCGCGGCCACGCCGGGCGTGCAGACCGTCACGTTCCCGAGCGCGAGCGAGGTCGAGTTCCTCTCGCACGATCCAGACGACACCTACTCGTCAGTGGCGAAGCAGGCGCTCGAGGGCGGCTTCGAGATCCGCGCGCTCACGAGCCCCGACGCCACGCTCGAGGCGCTCTTCCACTACCTCGTCGAGCGAAGCGCGGGCATGGCCGGCACGGGCGCCGACGCCGCGCAAGGGTCGGCCAAGGGAGTGAGCAAGCCCAAGGACGCGGCGAAGCCCGAGACGCCGAAGAAGGCCACGAGCAAGGAGGCTGGCGCGTGAGCAAGAACCTCCTCCCCGTGCCGGATCTCGCGACGTCCGTCGCGGCCGTCTACAAGCTCAACTTCAAGCGCCTGCTCCGCGGCCGAAAGCTGCGCTTCGCGTTGATCGCGCTGGTGCTCGTCGTCGGGGCCACGCTCACCGCGCGCTACGTCGTCGATCCGGAGGATCCGCAGCTGCTCGTGCGCGACGCGATCCGGACCGGCTTCTTCGGCCTCCTCGCCTATCTCCTCCCCTTCCTCTTCAACTCCGGCGCGATCGCGGAAGAGGTCGAGACGCGCACCCTGCCCTACCTCCTTCTGCGTCCGACCGGCCGCTTCGGGCTGACGCTCGGCAAGTACCTCTCGGGCGCCACGCTCGCGTTCGCGCTGCTCGCGATCGGCGTGCTCGTGCTCCACGCTGGCGCCTACGCGACCGAGCCCAGCGCCATGATCGAGAACATCGACGAGACGCTGCGGATGATCGGCGCCCTCGCGCTGCTCACGCTCTGCTATTCGGCGATCTGTCTCTTCTGGGGCGCGCTGATCACCGAGGCCTCGGGGCTCATGTCCACGCTCCACCTCGGCGCCATCGAGTTCGCGCTCGGCATGATGCCGTTCGCGATCCGCTTCGTGTCGATGAACTACTGGGCGACGCAGATCGCGGGTCTGCCCAAGGGCGGCTTCCTCCCGGACACCGTGCCCGACGTCGAGACGTGGATCGCGGTGGTGATCGTCACCGTCGTCACGTTGCTCTTCCTCGGCGGCGCCTCGGCCGTCGTGCGTACGAGCCAGTTCGGCTTCGGCAAGGCCTGAAGCATGCGGGCCCACTCTCACATCAGCGTGGCCAAGTCCAAGGTGCGTGATGGAGAGATCACGCGTCACTCCGGGCTGAAGCTCGAGGGCGGCCGAGTGTTCCTCGTGGCCTCGGGCCTGGGCCTTCCGCGCAGCTGGCCCTTCGCGCTCGAGGCAGTGGCGCGCGGCTTCGAGCGAGGGCTCGAGGAGGCGCACGAGAAGGCGGGAGGCGCACGCCGCGTGCGCGTCGATCGGCTCGTCGCCGCCGCCGATCGTGTGCGGCGCGAGCTCGCCGAGGCCTGTGATCGCCTGGTCGAGCGCACACTACCGGACTGCGCGTTCGCGGCGATCGCGATGGACGAAGGCGACCTCCACGTGGTGAGCGCGGGCCCGTGCCGCGTGTACCTCCATCGATCGGGCAAGCCGCAGCGCCTCACGCCGCGAGACGAGGCCAAGGACGGCGCGCTCGTCGCCCGCATCACGCAGTGCACGACGCCGCTCGAGCCGGGCGATCTCGTGATGGCGGGATCGGTGAGCGCGTTCTCGATGCGATCGATCGCGCAGGTGGTGACGGTGCTGCAGGACGATCCGCGCACCGAGCCGCCGATCCTCGCGAGCCTGCTCACCGAGCCTGCGGCGCAGGCCGGCGTGGGCGCCGCCGCTGTCGTGCTCCGCATCGCCTGACGCGGAAACGCCTGCGGGGTCCTTCTCGACGCGTGGACCGCGGGCGTACCCTCGTGGCGTGGCGAACGTCCGCGGGTCGGTGATCACCGCGCGCCTCAAGTGGGTGCGCGATCGCTTCGGCGAGCCGGGCGCGCGTCAGCTCAAGTACGCGCTCTCCGCGGACAGCCGCGCGCGTCTCGAGGCGCGCGTGCAGCCGCACGAGTGGGCGCCCTTCTCGCTCTACCTCGAGGTGACCACGGAGATCGATCGGCTGTGGGGACGCGGTGATCTCGCGCTGGCGCGTGAGCTCGGGCGCGCCTCGGCAGACTTCTCGATGCCCACCATCCTCAAGATGTTCCTGCGCTTCGGCTCGCCGTCCTACACGGTGAGCAAGGGCGCCAAGCTCTGGTCGCACCACTACGACTCGGGCACGCTCGAGACGCGCGAGGTGCACGACGGCGAGGGCGAGGGCTGCGAGGTCACGCTGCGCGACTTCGACGCGCCTCACCGCGCGCACTGCCTCACGGTGCTCGGGTGGGCGGAGCGATCGGTGGAGCTGTCGGGTGGCTCCATCGTGTGGGCGCGCGAGCTCGCGTGTCGCGTGAACGGCGATCCCGTGTGCAGGTTCGCAGCGCGCTGGCGCTGAGCGGCGAGCTCAGGCGCTCACGATCACGGGCTCGCTCGTGCGCACGCGCTCGGACGCCACGCGCTCGACGAAGCGACGCAGGCGCAGGTGCAGCTCGCGCGGGTGGTCCATCTGCGGCGTGTGGCCGTAGTGGTGCACGACCTCGATGCGCGCGTGCGCGGGCAGGTGCGCGCGGAAGAAGGCGAGGTGCTCCGCGGGGAGGATGCCGTCCGCGCCGCCCCACACCACGTGCACGGGCATCGTGAGGGCCGCGAGATCGGCAGGGCGGAGGAACGCAGACTCGTCGAAGCGCGCGAGCAGCGCGCGCGTCTCGGGGCGGGCGAACTTCTGCCGCGTGCCCCACGCGAGCACGTGACGGAACGGGTGACGCTCCGCGAAGAGACCATCGACGAAGCCGAGCGCGTCGTCGTGCGTCGCGAGATCGAAGCGCTTCACGAACTGCTCGCGCTCGGCGCGCGGCATCGGCGCACCACCGGGGGCGACGAGGAAGAGACCGCGCACCAGCGCGGGGCGCTGGCTCGCGATGCGGATCGCCGCCGCGCCGCCGAGCGAGTTGCCGAAGAAGATCGCGGGCTCGTCGATGCGCGACGCGAGCGCTTCACCGATCGCGTCGGCGAGGTCACCCGGATGGGCGTGGTGCGGGAGCGGGCTCTTGCCGTGCCCCGGCAGGTCCGGCGCGATCACCGAGCGCACGAACGGGCGCATCGGATCGAAGACGTTCTCGTAGAAGTGCCCAGCCGCTGCGAGGCCATGGAGCACGACGAGCGGTGGATGGAGACCGTCACCCTTCGCGCGGAGCAGATGGACCTGGCCGTGCCGCGTGGACACGTGCTCGGTGGTGTAGCCGCGGGCGCGCAGGCGGGCGCGGAGGAACGCATCGGTCGCCTTGAAGAGTGGGCGCATGATGGAGGCGGGACGTTAAGACGGCAGGAGGAGGTGTGCGAGTTTTCTTCTCGCGCCCGCGTGCCCGTCATCACGCGCGTGGTTTGCGACGGACAGCAATTCCATCACCGCGCGCGTAGGGACGTCACCAGCAATCGCGCGAGCTCGGCCGGCACTTCGGGCAGTGGCGGCGGCAGCACCTCGAGTGTCATTCCCGCCTTGTCTGCGGCCTCGCGCGCAAGTCGCGGCACGTCGCTCGTGGCGTGCTTGCCGGGCGCGAGGAAGAAGGGGATCACGGTGAGCGCGGTGACGCCCTCTCGCGCGAGTGACGCCACGGCGTCCTCGATCGAGGGAGCTGCGGCCTCTTGGTGCGCGAACGCGACCTTCGCGCCTCGCTCGAGCTGTGACGAGAACGCGGCTGCCACCTCTTCGAGGACTCGATTCGCGGCCTCGAGGCGTGAGCCGTGATCGACGAGCAAGTAGGCGCGCATCGCGGTCGAGCGTACGCGCACCCGAGGCCGCGCGCCTCTGACGTGCAGCACGGCGGTGGCTCGGCACGCGCGTTGCGCACCTCCTCGCGCGCTCCTCTCAGGAACGCGCCCGGCCGTCATCCCGACGGCACGGTCCACTCGCTGTCGTCGGAGGCACCGTGTCCACACTCCCCACGTTTCACAGGCGCGCCGCCACGCGCCACGCCGTCACGCTCCCTTGCGAAGGCGTACGAGAGCTCGGCTTCCAGCGGATCAGCAGCGACCTCGTGGATCTCTCGCGCGATGGTGCGTTCATCGCCACGCGCATGTTCGGCGTGGAGCCGGGCGAGGAGGTCTGGCTCTCGTTCCAGGTGCCGCGCGACGGCGACTGGATGGACGCGCGGGCGCGCGTCGTGCGCTACGGGCGAGAGATCTCGCGCGGGGCGAGCGTGTGGGGCCTGGGCTTGCGCTTCATCGAGATCGATCGACACGATCGCGCGCGGCTGTCGCGCGCGCTCGCTGCGGTCCCCCCGCCGGTCCCTTCGCGACGTCAGCCCGTCGACTACGCGTCGTTCGTGCTCGACATCGAAGCCGAGGCGGCGCTGACAGACGACACCGCGCCCCTGCCGAGCCGCGCGAGCTCCGCGATCACGTGAGCAGCTCGGCGAACGGCGTCGTGACCTCGCCCTCCGCGCTGCCGAAGCTCCCGACGTCGATGCCTGCGCCGCGCAACGCGGTGAGGCCACAATGCGAGGTGTTGGCGCCCACCGCGCGGTGATGGATGCCGCCGCGCAGGCGCCCGTTTCCCTTGCCCGCGATGAGGCAAGGGAAGTCCGTGTTCGTGTGGCGCCAGCCCTCGGTGAGCTCGCTCGTGACGAGGATCGAGCACGTGTCGAGGAGGTTGCCGGTGCCGTCGGGCGTGTCGCGCAGGATGCCGAGGAAGCGCGAGAGCTGCTGCATCGTGAACACGACGGCGGCGTGCACCGTGGGGAACGGAGGGCCCTCGTCGTGATTGATCTGATGCAGGCCATTGGCCGCGCCCACGGGCCACATGATCACGCCCGAGCCCGCGGTCGAGAAGAACATCGAGAACGATCGCGTGAGATCGCAGCCGAGCGCGATGGCGCAGAGCTGGCTCATCAGCTCGTTCTGATCGGCGATGCGCTCGCGCCCCATCGGATCGTCACCCGGATCGACGGGCTCCGCGGGCACCGCGCACGCGGCATGGCTCGCGGCGAGGCGCAGCTCGATCGCGCGCACGCTCTCGTAGTGGCGCTCGAGGCGCGCGCGATCGGCCATCGACACGCGCGGCTGGAGGCCTCGGATCTGATCGCCCACCGCGTCGAGCACGCTGCGCCGCGCGAGATCGAACGTCGCGTCGGGCGCCATCGCGAAGAGGCGTCGGTAGACGGCGAGCGGCGAGTACTCGCTGGGGTTCGGATCGTTGGGCCCGTTGTGCGAGAGGTGCTGGAAGGTGGTGCCCTCGTCGGTGCCGCGGAAGCGCGTGACGCCGAGCTCGAGCGAGCGGAACGGTGTCGGTGTGCGCTCGGCGATCCAGCGCGAGGCGATCACGTCGACGCTCGGGCCCGCGAACGTCGAGACGATCGTGTCGCGCGTCGTGCCGTTCTGGTAGTAGCGCATGCCCGTCAGCATCCCGGTCATGCCCGAGTGATGGGGATGCGTCGCGGTCTTGATCTCCGCGCCGGTGACGACGCTGACGTAGGGCTTGAGGCCCGCGTCGACGATCGGTCGCAGCTCGGCGCCTGGCGTCCAGTCCGTGCCGGTGCCCGTGGGGATCCAGTGCTCCGGGCGCACGCCGTTGCCGAAGAACCAGAGGCCGAAGCGCGAGGCGAGCGGCTCGCCGCCGGCGTGCGCGACGCCGTTGCCGTCGAGCATCGCATCGAGCAGCGGTGTGCCGAGCGCGACGCTCGCGCCGGTCGCGAGCGCGCCGCGCAGGAAGGTGCGGCGATCGAGGGCGAAGCGTGAGGCGGACTTCTTCATGCGCATCTCCGTCATGGCTTCACCTCAGGGCCGCACGCAGGCGATGGAGGCGTCGTCGCCGCCGTTCTCGAGGGGACCGAAGCCGCTGGTGGCGCCGCGGCTCACGCAGAAGCGATGGATCGCCGCGTTGCAGTCGGGGCCCGACCGCACGGCCGCAGTGCAGCCGCCGTGGTGTGTCGAGAGCTCGGTGTATGTGGTGCCGACGACCTCCGCGTCGCGCACGCACGCGATGGTCGCCGCCGCGCCGCCCGTCTGCACGGGCCCGAAGCCCGTGGTGAGGCCCCGCGCGTTGCAGAAGCGGTGGATCGCAGCGTTGCACTCGCGGCCCACGCGCTGCGTCGTGCCATCGCATCCCGCGTGGCTCGCCGAGAGCTCCGCGTAGCTCGTCTCCACGCGCTCGGCCGACACGCACGTGAGGTGCGCGGCATCACCGCTGTTCTCGACGGGACCGAACCCGGCGGTGCCGCAGACGTCGGCCGAGGCGGTGCAGAACGAGTCGATCGCCGAGTTGCACTGCTCGCCGACGCGCTGCGCCGCGCCGTCGCAGCCAGCATGGAACGAGCGCAGCGTCGTGTAGCTGCCCGCCACGGGCACCGCGCGGAAGCCCTCGTCGGTGGTGCCGTCGCAGTCGTCGTCGGCGCGGTTGCAGGTCTCGAGGCCCGGCGTGCGTGCGGAGCACGCCATGAACGAGCCGCCGACGCACATCTCGGTGCCAGCGCCGCACGCGCTCGTGCAGTCGCGCGCGATCGCCTCGTCCGAGACGCCGTCGCAGTCGTCGTCCATGCCGTTGCAGAGCTCGACGCCGCCTGCGGGCGCGGTGCACTCCGTCCAGCTCCCGTGCGTGCAGGTCTCGACGCCGGCGCCGCAGGCGTTCTCGCAGGCGCGCGTGTCGTCCTCTTCGCAGACCGCGTCGGGGATCGAGGCGTAGCGGAACGCGTCGCTCGTCACGAGCGCGATCGCGAGCTCACGAATGCGGTAGTCGCCGAGGCGCAGGGCGCGCTCGAGCTGTCGCATCGCGGGCAGCTCTCCCTCGGTCTCGAGGTGACCGACGCCGAAGCGGAACATGCGACGCGCGAAGCACGCGCCCACCGCGGGCGATCCTGCGAGGTAGTCACCGAGGCCATCGGCGCCCTCGAGATCGGTGCCGAACATCACGACCTCGGCGTCGATCGGCAGCGTGTTCTCGATCGTGCGGTAGCGACCGATCGCGTCGAAGTGCTCGAGCGCGAGACCGGGCGGATCGATGGCCTCGTGGCAGGAGGCGCAGCGCGGATCGGACACGTGTCGCTCGAGGCGCATGCGCTGGGTGCGCGGTGAGCCGTCGTCTTCGGGGAGCTCGGGCACGCCCGGCGGAGGCGGTGGGATGTCGCGACACAGCACGTTCGAGATGACGAACTTTCCGCGGCGCACGGGCGAGCTGATCGTCGCGTGTGCGTACGTCGCGAGGATCGCGCCGCGGCCGAGCAAGCCTCCGCGGTGCGCGCTTGCGGGCAACGTGGTGCGCACGCGGCGGCCCGCGCCCGGATCGGGAAGGCCGTAGAGCGCGGCGAGCTCACTGTCGACGAAGGTGGCGTCGGTCGAGAAGATCTCGCGCACGTCTGCGTCGCGATCCCACGCGTCGCCCACGAGCTCCTCGATCTCGAGGCGCATCGAGTCGCGCAGGCTCGGCGTCCACTCGGGGAACAGCTCCGCGTTCTTCTCGGCGTCCTCGAGGCGCTCGAGCGCGAAGAACTCGGAGAAGAAGTGGATCATCTGCGCGCGGGCGCGCGGGTCCTCCATCATCGCGAGCGCTGCGTCGCGCACGCCCTCTTCCGTCGCGAGATCCCCGCGTGAGCCGCGCGTGAGCAGCGCGTCGTCGGGCGGACCACCCCAGAGGAAGAAGGAGAGGCGGCTCGCCATCTCGAGGCTGGTGAAGCGCAGGCGGCGGTCGTCGTCGGGGTCGCGCTCGCCGATCTCCACGCGGAAGAGAAAGTGCGGCGACTGGAGGAACGCTGCGGTCACGTAGCTGATCGCGCGCCACGGATCGCGCACGATGCCGGCGAGCTCGTGATCGAGCTCGATCATCGCCGTCGTCTCGTCGGCGCTGAGCGGACGACGCCACGCGAGGCGCCCGAAGCGCGTGAGGAACGAGCGCACGCAGTCGTCGCCCGTCGCCACGTCGCAGCCGTAGAACGCCAGGCGCGACTCGGCCGTCGCGATCGTCGCTGCGGAGAGATCGAGCGCGGCTTGCTCGTGCTCCTCGGCGGCGACGGCGTCGATCGTCAGCTCGCTCGCGGCGACGGTCGAGAAGCCGTGCAGCGACGTGTCACCGGGGAGGTCGGACGCGTCGGGCAGCGTGTAGCCGGGGAAGAGCGAGGCGAGCGTCGCGCGGTGCTCGGCGGCCGTGAGCCGGTGCATCGTCGGCGGTGCCGGCGTGACCGGCGCGAGCTCGGTGGTGGTGCCCGAAGGCCCCGCGTCTAGCTCGCCGGTGCAGCCCGCGAGCCCCACCACCATCCCGAGCGCGAGCGGGCTGACGCGCGACGTTCCTCGCGATCGTATGGACTTCATGCGGTGCGCCTTCGGTGACGACGTCGCGCGCTCGCGCGACACCGATGGGGAGAGCACCGAGCATGCCCGAGTCGGGACGACGAACGCGAGCGGTTGCGGCACGACCGTCCCTTCGCGAGAGTGTCGGCATGAACCGACGCGAAGCCTTCCTCGTCGCCTCGTCCTCCCTGGCGAGCACCGCCCTGGCCCACACCTTCGGTACCGCCGTCAGCGGCTGCGGCGCGCAGTCCAGCCCCGGTGGCACGACGCCTCCCGCGGCCGCGCACGACGAGCTCGCGAGCCTCGTCGCCGCGTGCCTCGCAGCGTGCGAGGCCTGCCATGCGCACTGCCTCGCGTCGCTCGCGACCGGCGACACCATGATGGCCGCCTGCTCGCGCACGACGTTCGAGTGCGCCGCGCTCTGCCGCGCGATGATCACGCTGGCGAGTACGGACTCCGAGCACCTCCGTGGCCTCGCCGCCGTCTGCGCGGCCGCGTGCGGCGACTGCCACGACGCGTGCGCACCGCACGCCGCGCACCAC
>JAFLCL010000083.1 GCA_017303575.1 Deltaproteobacteria bacterium | reverse complement strand
GCGGGCGCGCCACGGGGGGCCGCGGGGCGTGCGCCGCTGCCGAGATCGAAGTCCCCGATGCCCAGGTCGAGCCCACCCATCGGGCCGCCGCTCTCGTCCATCGGCGGCGGAAGGCCGCTGCTCTTGTCGGGCAAGAGCTTCGAGAACGCCATCGGGTCGCCGCCGTAGTACTTCTTGATCGACGCCGTGATCGCCGCCGGCCGCGCCACGTACGCGCGCACCTCGCGCACGCCGCTGACGACCTGGACGTGCTTGGGCACGTCGTCGTCGAGATCGGCCACCACGATCGAGAGCGACTGCGTGCGCGAGTCGAACACGATGGGGCAGCACTGGTAGCGCTCACACACGCGGCGCGGGACCATCGAGAGCGTCTGCCGATCGATGCCCGCCTTGGCGAGGCGCTCGGTGGAGACGAAGCGCGTCTGGTACATGTGCGCGACGGCCTTGAGCAGCTCGTGCTCGGACATCGCGTTCGTGTCGATCAGGAGCTCGATGATCGGCTCACCGCTGCGCTTGGCCTGGTGATAGACGGACTCGTACTGACTCGCGCTGATGCGCGCGTCGTCGCGCAGGCGATCGAGGATCTTCATCGCGCCCGCGTTCTTGCCCGGCGGTGAGGTGCTCACGAGGTACGCCGAGCATGCCACAGCACCACCGCAAGTCGGCGCGAGAACCTCCACCCACGATCGACGAAGGCCCGGCGCCATCGCGCCGAGCCTCCGTGGATCACCCGCGAATGGGGGAAATCACGGCGCGGGCTGTCCCGCCGCGACCCACCCGTCGAGGAGCGCCGCGACCTCGCTGCGCGTCGGCTCGGGGAGACCGCCGCCCGGCGGCATGCTGCCCGCACGCACGCGCATCGCGGCGCAGGCGCCCTTGGTGAGGCCCGCGCACGCAGTCGCCGAGAGCTGGGAGTCCGTGTACGCCGCCATCTCGTCGGCCTGTGCCATGTTGTGGCCGCCCGAGGCGATCGACACGTGGCAGGGCGTGCAGTTCGACTGGAGGGCCGTGTGGACCTGGGTCCACGTCGCCGGGACGGTCACCGCGTCGGGCGTCACGAAGGCATCGGGGTCCGCCATCATCGTGCCCGTGTCGTCCGTCGCGACCACGTGGGCGTCGACCGGCACACCCGTGTCGTCCGTCACGACCGGAGGGGCATCTTGCTCGACGACGAACGCGTCGCGGTCCGCGACGAACGCGTCGGGCGTGGACTCGGGGCTCGGACAACCACCGAGTGAGAGGACGACGACGACGAACACGGACGACGAAAGAACTCGAAGTGACATGGGGCTCCCTCCAAAAGCCAAGCAGGCCCGACATCCCGACCGCACCGCAAGAAATCGAGCGGATCAGGTCGCGATTGAGAGACGTTCTCGCGTCCGGGTGAAGAGCACGACCCATCCCGCCGCGAGCGCGACCGCGATGCCGAACGAGACGCCCGCCCCCATCGTGTCGGCGATCCAGCCCGAGGCCATCGCGAGCGGGGCCTTGCCGAGCACCTCGAGCGTCGCGAGCAGCGTGTAGTGCGTGGCGCCGATCCGTCGGTCGGTGTGCTGCATCATGAACGCGAACATGAGCGTGGTGAGCGCGCCCGAGACGAGGTGCTCGGCGCACGTCGAGGCGATGACGAAGGCGCCCGGCAGCGCGCCGATCGGTCGCACGCCGAGGAGCGCGATCGCCCACGGCATCGAGAGCGCGAGCACGCGCAGCGATCCGACGATGGGGAACGCGCGCGCCACCGAGAGCCGGCTCGCGAGCACACCGCCGAGCAGCGAGCCCGCGATGGAGGCCGCCATCCCGTAGGTGCCCACCCAGAGCCCGATCGTCGCGCGCTCGATGCCTTGATCGACGAGCAGTGGGAGAAACACCGGATCGACGAGCGACTCGCCGAGCTTGTAGGTGACGAGCAAGAGCACGAGCCAGCGCGCGGAAGGCTTGGCCATCGCCTCGCGCAGCGTCCCGAGGATCGCGCGGACGCTCACGTGCGCGGGCGCCTCGGCGCTCGGGCCCGTGTGGGCGAGGCGTCGCTCGTCGACGAAGAGCGTGATCACCAGCACCACACCCACCACCGCGCTCATCGCGAGGAAGAGGCCGCTCCAGCCCAGGCCGAAGCGCTCGCTGGCCCACACGAGCAGGCCACCGCCCGCGAGCATGCCGACCTTGTAGCCGACCACCTGCGCGGCGTTGCCCGCCCCGAGCTCGCCCTCCGCGAGCAGATCCACCGCGAGCCCGTCGACCGCGATGTCCATCGTGGCGGCGAAGAGGTTCATCACCAAGACGAGCGCGAGCAGCGGCCACGGGTCGGGCCGGATGGGGGCGAACGCTGCGCCGATCATCGAGAGCGCGAGCAGCGCCTGCATCGGCAGGATCCACGATCGACGACGACCCAGCAGAGACCAGTGATGTCGATCCACGAACGGCGCCCACAGCGCCTTGAGCGACCACGGCAGCGCGAGCGCTGTCGTCAGCGTGATGTGCGTCATCGACACGCCCTCGTCGCGCAGGAGCGCCGAGAGCGCGTTGGCCTGGAAGCCGAACGGCAGGCCCTGCACGAGGTAGAGCGCTGCGAGGAACGCGACGCGCGCGATGCGATCGGGCCGCACCGCAGCTCGCTCTCAGCCGCCGAGGATGCGCTCGACGGTCTGGCGCGCGCGCCCTTCGACCAGCGCCTCGAGCAACGTTCGCACCTTGGGATGTGCGTCGAGGATGCGCTGCACGCGGTGTCGCGCGAGCACGGCGCACGTCACGTCGGTCACGGCATCGACCGTCGCCGTGCGTGGCGACCCCATCAACACCGAGACCTCACCGATGCACGCGCCTCGACCGAGCTCCGCGAGCTGGATCTCGCCCTGCGGGCTGTGCGTGTGCACGCGCACGGTGCCCTCCATCACGAGGTACATGGTGTCGCCCGGGTCGCCCTCGCGGAGGAGCATCTCGCCGCCGTCGTACTGCATGACGAACGCGCTCTCGAGCAGCTCCTTGCGCGTGGCCTCGTCGAGCGACTTGAAGAGGTGGCTCTTGGCGACGATGTCGGCCATGTCGCGCTCGAGCGATGCGACCTCGTCGGTCGATAGCGTGCGAGCGCCGGTGGGAAACGATGACGGCCGATATGGCACGGATCGATGGTGCACGATCCCGCCCGATCTTTCGAGATTCTCGCGACGATGCGCGTTCATCTCAGGCAGAGCACGGCCTCGCGCACGCCGCCGCCCACCCGATCTCCACCCCGCACGGTGCGGTTCACGCCCACCCACCAGATCGCGTCGGGGGTGCCCTCCCGATCGCTCGGGGGCTCGACGCGGAGGAGCGCTGGATCACAGACAGCGGTGCCGTCGTCGTACGAGACGCGCTGATCGGCGAGCCCGTAGCGATGCCGCTCGCATCGGTCGCCGAGCGCCACCTGTCGGCGATCCGCGGGCCGCACCAGCCGCCCGCTTCCTTCGTCGCTCGCGTAGAGCTGCGACGACAGCGAGCCCGGCGCGCCGTTCACCTGGAGCTCTGCATCGTTCGAGACGTCCGCCGCGTCGCCGCCCCAGCCGTCGTTGCTGCGAGAGTCGCCCACGTGGAGCACCCACCCGCTCGGATCACAGGCCTCGATCTCCACGTCCAGCTCACGGTAGCCCGTCATGTCGACGCGGAAGAGCGCCTGCTCGGTGCTGCGGTAGTCGTGCGTGCTCGGATCGAGCGTGATCGCGCCGCGGCAGTCGGTGCGATGACGATCGAAGTCGACGGTGCAGCGCATCCGGCAGTCGGTCACCTCGGGCGCAGGCGCGACGCACGACGATGCCGCGCCCTCGGCTCGCACCTCGGAGCCCGCGCTCGTCGCGACGACGGTGGGCGGCGCCTGCACCACGACGCTCGCGCTCACCGAGGGCTGCGTCAGGTACACCACCGTAGGCGCAGGCTCGTTGATCGCATACGGCGCACGCGAAGGGGCGGACGCAACCGCGTAGCCATGTCCCGCGTAGTAGCGAGCGCAGCCCGCGAGCGAGGCGAACACGAAGATCGCACCGCCGCGCACGACGAACGAAGCGGCCCCCAACGACGACGACTCGGTGTGCATGCACGTTCGCATCGCACGCGACGTGCCGCGCGACCGCGCGCCCGGATCGTCAGGATCTCTCGGAGATCGAGGGTGGCACCGCGCACGCGACCGTCCGCCGGACGGTCCGCCGGACGATCAGCATCGTGTCGTCGCGCGACGGTTCACAGCTACGCTGCGAGCCCATGGAGTGGCTGAACTACCATCACCTCCTCTACTTCTACGTGGTCGCGCGCGAGGGCACGATCGCGAAGGCGGGCGAGGTCCTGCGTCTCGCGCAGCCCACCATCTCCGGGCAGATCCGCGCGCTCGAGGAGTCGTTCGGCGAGAAGCTCTTCGTGCGCACGGGGAGGCACCTCGAGCTCACCGAGACGGGCCGCATCGCATACCGCTACGCCGAGGAGATCTTCACGCTCGGCAAGGAGCTGCAGGACACGCTGAAGGGCCGTCCGAGCGGTCGACCGATGCGCCTCTTGGTGGGCATCTCGGACGTCGTGCCCAAGCTCATCGCGCATCGTCTGCTCGAGCCCGCGTTGCGCAGTCAGCCGCGGGTCTCGGTCGTCGTGACGGAGGGCAAGACCGATCGGCTTCTCGCCGATCTGTCGGCCAGCGCGCTCGATCTCGTGATCGCAGACTCGCCCATCACGCCGGGCTCGCGCGTGCGCGCGTTCAACCACCTCCTCGGCGAGTGCGGCCTCAGCTTCTTCGCGCGCAAGGACGTCGCTGCGCGTCTCACGGGCCCCTTCCCCAAGAACCTCGAGGGCCAGCCGCTGCTCCTGCCCACCGACAGCACGGTGATGCGCCGCGGCCTCGACCGCTGGCTCGAGAGCCACGGGGTGCGTCCGCTGATCGTCGCCGAGCTCGCCGACAGCGCGCTGATGAACCTCTTCGGCGAGCGTGGCGAGGGCGTGTTCCCCGGCCCGAGCGCGATGGAGAAGGAGCTCCGCGAGCACTACGACGTCGAGGTCGTGGGCCGCGCGCCCGAGCTGCGCGAGCGCTTCTACGCGATCACCGTCGAGCGACGGATCAAGAACCCCGCGGTCCAGGCGATCAGCGACGCCGCGCGCGATCAGGTCTTCCGCGAGTAGGCGGACGCCTCACCGCCCCTCGTACATCCGCATCACGAATCGGCCCGCGGGACGGGCTCGGAACTCTTCGACCATCGCGCGCGTGTCTGCGCCGAGGCGATCGAACGGGACCGCCGTGCGCGCGTAGGCCTCGGGGTACGCGAGCGGTGCCGCCAGGGACGCGAAGGTGAGATCGGCGGCGGTGAACGTGTCGCCCGCGAGGTAGGGCCGACCGTCGCGCAGCCGCTCTTCGACGTCGCCGAACAACGGGTCGAGCTTGGCCTTCGATCGCGCGACGCCCGCCGGATCGACCTTCAGGCCACGTCGGATCCCGAACACGAGCACGGGACGAAGCCGGCGCGCGAGGCGTGCCTCGAACGAGCCAGCGCCCGAGCTCAGCAGATCGGCGATCACGTCCGCATCGCCACGCAGCACGTAGTCGTACGCGAAGCGACGCACGTGCGGACCGAGCTCGCGATCGAAGCGATCTTCGAGCGCATGCACATCCTTCCCTACGCTCGTCGCCGGATCGGGAAAGAGCGGCGGCGCGCTGCCGTGTCGATCCGCGTGCTCGAGGATCTCGGTGGACTCCGAGAGCACGTGCCCCTCGCGCGTGACGAAGACGGGCGCCGTGCGGCGTCCTCCCGCGCCGAAGGTCGCGCGCCACGACAAGAGCGGCGGGTGCGCCTCCTCGATGTAGGGAACGCGCGCCCGGTCGAGCGCCCAGCGCGCCTTCTCGCAGTAGTGGCTGAAGCGGATGGTGACGAGGCGCGCGTCGGGCATGTCGGACCAGTACGCCACCCGGGACGGGATCACGAGCCCATTCGGCCCACGCCGTTTTGCTCGGAGGCCTCCGATGCAGCACACCTCGCCCTCCGCCGTGCCCTTCGACCTCGACACAGCCCTGCGTGAGCGCGCGCTCCTCCTCGCACCGATGGAGGACGTGAGCGATGCGCTGTTCCGCAAGCTCTGTCGGGATCGCGGGGCCGATCTCTGCGTCACCGAGTTCGTGAACGTCGAGGGCCTGCTGCGCGGATGCAAGGGCGCGGCGCACAAGATCGATCTCCTGCCCGGCGATCAGCCGACGGCGATCCAGATCTACGGCGCCGACGGTGAGCGGCTCGCCGAGGCGGCCGAGGTCGCCGAGCGCTCCGAGCCTGCATGGATCGACATCAACTGCGGCTGCTGGGTGCCCAAGATCGCACGCCGTGGTGCAGGCGCCGGCTGGCTGCGCGAGCCCGACGCGATGGTCTCCATGGCGAAGATGGTCGTCGAGCGCGTGTCGATGCCCGTGACGGTGAAGACGCGCATCGGCTGGTCGTTCGACGACGAGCTACCGATCGTCGAGCTCGCCAAGCGCCTCGAAGGGGTGGGCGTTCGCGCGCTCACCATCCACTGCCGCACCGCGAACATGGGCCACAGCGGCAAGGCCGACTGGAGCTGGGCCAAGAAGGCGAAGGACGTCGTCTCGATCCCCGTGATCGTCAACGGCGACGTGAACGGCGCGGACGAGGCCGAGACGGCGCTGCGCGAGACGGGCTGCAACGGCGTGATGGTCGGCCGCCGGGCGATCGAGCACCCGTGGGTGTTCCGCGAGATCCGCGCGCGCATCGATCGAGGCGAGACCGTGGCGCCACCGACGCGCGAGGAGCGCTTCGCGTTGTGCCGCGAGCACCTCGCAGCGTGCATCGAGGAGCGCGGAGAGATGCGCGCCGTGCGCGCGATGCGCCGCTACTACCCCGGCTACCTGCACGGCCTGAACGGCGCGGGCATCATGCGCCGCACGCTCAACGCCACCGACGAAGCGGCGCGCGTCTTCGCGCTCTTCGACGCGTGGCAGGCAGGCGATCTCGAGGCCGCACGCGACGCGGCCGAGTAGCGGCGCGCTCCATCCGTGAGTGGACGACGCCGTCCACGCGGGTACGCTCGGCCGCGATGTCCGACCGACCGAGGCCTCGACGACGCACGTTGCGCGTCCGACGCTACCGGAACCGTTCGTGAGCGGCGGTCGGACACGCGCCAGCATGGTCGCGCTGGCGACGAGCTACGTCGGCGCGGCGATCTCGATCGTGAAGGGCATCGTGCTCGTGCCGATGTACCTCGACGCGTTCGGGGTCGACGTCTACGGCGCTTGGCTCGCGTCCGCGAACGTCGTGGGCCTCTTGGCCATGTTCGACGTGGGGATCTCCGCGGTCGTCGCGCAACGTCTCGCCACGCAGTGGGGCGCGGCCGATCGCGAGAGCTTCGCGCGCACCACGGCCGCGGCGGTCCCTCTGGTGCTCGTCGTGTTCGTCGCGATGGCCGGTGTGGGCGTTGCGGTCGCGGCGCGGGTGCCCCAGTGGATCCAGGCACCGGCCGACTCCCACGCCGCGCTGTCGCTCACCTTCGCCATGACGGCGGTCGGTGCGGCGGGGGCGCTCGCGCTCGGCAACGTCCTCGCGGTGCCCTCGGCCTGGCAGCGCACCGAGATCGCCGCGGCCGCGAGGCTCGGCGGACAGATCGTCGACATCGTCGTGATCGTCGTCGGCCTCCTCTCCGGGCTGGGTGTCACCGCGCTGGGCCTGGGCTCCGTCGCGAGCGCCGTGGTGGGCCTCGGCATCGCGCTCGTGTGGAGCGTGAGCGCGTGGAGGAGCCTCGGTCTGCCGTTTCAGTGGGCGCCGTGGGGCGAGGTGCTCGCGTTCGTGCGGCTCGTCCTCCCGAACACGGTGAGCCGCATCGCGCTCCAGATCGGCGCAAACGTGGAGGTCGCCTTCGTGTCCGCGTTGATCAGCCCCACCGCGGCGGCGGTGTACGCGCTGACCGATCGCACGCTGCGCGTGGCGATGGGCTTCGTCACGCCGATCGCGAACTCGGTGATGAGCGCGCTCTCGCACTTCCACGGCGAGAAGGGCGCGGCGCAGATGGCGACGCCCGTGCGCGAGCTGCTGGCGATCTGGGCGTTCGTGGTGTCAGCGACCATCCCCGTGGTGATCGTGATCAACGCCGACTTCATCGGCCTGTGGGTCGGTGGCGATCAGTTCGGAGGCACGCTGCTGAACGTGCTCCTCGGTGCTGCGGGCATGCTGGGCGCCCGCGAGCTCGTGTCGGCCACGGTCCTCACCGCGTCGGGGAAGATCCGCGAGAGCGCGTTCATCGCGACGCTCGAGGTCGGCGTGCGCGTGCCGGCCACGTTCTTCGCGCTGCACGCGTTCGGGGTGCTCGGGATGCCGATCGCCTCGGGGCTGGTGTCAGTCCTCTTCCTCGTGATCTACGGGTACGCGATCAACGACTCGCTGGGCCTCCGCGGCAGCACCGCCCTGCGGCTCCACGCCTCGGGCGCGACGGCCGCGCTCGTCGGCTTGGGGCTCGCGGCGGCGGAGGCGGCATGGCTGCCCGCGACGCACAGCTGGCCTGCGTTCTTGCTCAAGGCCAGCCTCGTCGGCCTCCTCCACCTCGCCACGGCGTCCGCGCTCCAGCCCACGGGACGGCGCGCGATCTGGGCGCGTCTGGCCGCGAGGCTCCCGCGACGCGCGGCTGCGTGAGAGAGAGTCGCTCGACACGATGCGGGGTTGCGTCGGGCCGAGACTCGGTGCACGGCTCCGCCTCCGAACGTCTCGAAGGATCCGCGCATCTGTAGCGGAGGAGTACAGGTCTCATGGTCGTCCGCGGTGGAGCTCTGGGTGGGCGATTGTTGAGGTGGGGCCGGGGCGCCGTGCGCGGCGCTGGGTGGGACCTCGTCCGCTACGACCCGCTGCGCTCCATCGAGTCGCGGCGCAGCGTGCTCCTGTCGCGGCTGGGCATTCGCTGCGTGTACGACGTCGGCGCCAACATCGGTCAGTACGGAGAGGGCCTTCGGAAGAACGGCTACGAGGGCAAGATCGTCTCGTTCGAGCCGCTCTCGAGCGCGTATGCGCGCCTCCGCGAGAGAGCCCGCGCAGATGGCCGATGGGACACGCACCAGGTCGCCGTCGGCGCCGAGGCTGGAGAGCTCGAGATCCACGTGTCCCGGAACTCCTACAGCAGCTCCGCCCTCCCCATCCTCGAGAAGCACGTGACGAGCGCGCCCGAGTCGGCCTACGTGTCGTCCGAGATCGCGCCCGTGAAGCCGCTCGATGCGCTCGTCGATCGTCACGAGCTGGCGAGCACGCCCTCGTTCCTCAAGATCGACGTGCAGGGCTTCGAGGCCTCGGTGCTCGACGGTGCGGTCGAGACGTTGCGGCACATGCGCGGCGTGGAGCTCGAGCTCTCGCTCGAGCCGCTCTACGAAGGTCAGACGCTGATGGCCCCGATGGTCGAGCGCATGCGGCAGCTGGGCTTCGGGCTCGTGTCGCTCGAGCCCGGCTTCGCAGAGCCAGAGAGCGGGCACCTGCTCCAGGTCGACGGGATCTTCACGAGGTTCGGATGACACATCAGAGGAGAGCTCCATGGGCGCAGTGAGGATGGGACCGCCGGAGGCACTGGTTCTTCGGCTGCGCGACGCGAGCCGGGCCACGACGTTCGTCGAGACCGGCACGTTCATGGGGAACACCACCCAATGGGCGGCCTCGCACTTTCGTCACGTGGTCACGGTCGAGCTCTCGCCGAAGTGGGCGGCCGCCGCACGCGACCGGTTTCGTGATGCTCCGGCCGTGACGGTCGTCGAGGGGCACTCGGTCCCTTCGCTCGAGACCATCGTCCGAGATCTGAAGGAGCCCGCGCTCTTCTGGCTCGACAGCCACTGGTGTGGCGGTGCGACCTCGAGCGGCGAGTCGGAGGAGTGTCCTCTGGTCCAGGAGATCGACGTCATCGCGGCGTCCGAGGTTCCGCACGTCATCCTCATCGACGACGCGCGCTATTTCCTCGCGCCGCCTCCGCTGCCGCACAAGCGCACGCACTGGCCGCACATCCAGGCGATCGTCGGCGCGCTCGAGCGCGGCGTGGTCAAGCGCTACTCGATCGTGCTCGACGACGTGTGGGTCGCCGTGCCCGGTGCGTTGGAGAGCACGCTCGCGGACTACGGACAGGAAGTGGCGACGCGCGAGTCGCGACGCTCGATGCGCCGTAAGGGCCTCGAGCAGGTGAGCCGCGGCGTGCGATCGATCCTCGGCCGCGGCTGACGCGTCAGGAACCCAGGCACGAAGCATCTCCGAGGCTCGGAGGTGTGTCGTGTCGTTGTTCATCGAGATCCGTGCCGCCGAAGGCGGCGATGACGCCAAGGCCCTGGTCAAGGAGCAAGTTGCCATCTACGCGAGGCTCGCGATCCGGAGGGAGCTTTGACCTCGAGCTCGTGGAGTCGCGCCCAGGCTTCTCCGTCCTTCGTGTGAAGGGACGCGGCGCGGTCGAGCTCTTCGCGAACGAGGCAGGTGGACACCGCTGGCAGCGCGTGCCCCCGAACGACAAGCGCGGTCGCGTGCACTCGAGCACCATCACCGTCGTGGTCCTGCCCGAGCCCCGCGAGGTGGAGGTGACGATCGACGATCGCGATCTCGAGTGGTCGACGTGTCGAGGCTCCGGCGACGGAGGTCAGCACCTCCAGAAGACCGAGAGCGCGGTGATGCTGCACCACCGACCGAGCGGTCTTCGCGTGCGCTGCGAGAGCGAGCGATCGCAGCACCAGAACCGCGCGACGGCCCTCGCCGTCCTGCGCACCCGCCTCCATGCACGTGCGACGTCGGCCGCCCACGAGGCCCGTGCGAGCGCGCGACGCACGCAAGCCGGCAGCGGCGAGCGAGGCGACAAGCGCCGCACGATCCGCGCGCAGGACGAGAGCGTGCTCGATCACGTGACGAACCGTCGCTGGAGCCTGAAGAGCTACCTGCGCGGCGATTGGTCCAACGAGTAGCGTCCGCGCGTCACGCCCTCATCGCGAGCGCGCGGTCGAGCGCTTGCCCGAGCACCTCGACGCTCTGCGCGCCGCTCACAGCGAGCTTGTCGTCGAACACGAAGAACGGGACACCCGTCACGCCTTGCTCCGAGGCCTCGCGCGCGATCGAGCGCGTGGCCGCGAGCTCGGCGGGATCGGCGAGACGCTCGCGCACCGTGGCTTCGTCGAGCCCGTGCGCGAGCGCGATCTCGACGAGTGTGTCGATCGCGCCGACGTCTCGTCCCTCGAGAAAGTAGGCGCGGAGGAGCGCACGCTTCAGTGCCCCCGACTGACCGCTCGCTTCGCCCAGACGAATCAGCGTGTGCGCGCGGATCGTGGAGACCGAGCGACGCACCTTCTCGAAGTCGAGCGGGATGCCGCTGTCCTTCGCCGCGGCCTCCACCCGCGCGAACATCTGCGCGGCAGGGATGCGGTACTTGCGCTCGAGGCGCTCACGCAGATCCTCGCCTTCGTCGGGGGTCGTGGGATCGAGCAGAAACGGGTGGAACTTCACGTTCGCGCGCACCTCGGGTCGCGCGGCGAGCATCTGGTCGAGACGCGTCACGCCGATGAGGCACCACGGACAGACCACGTCACTGACCACCACGATGTCGACGTCACGCACGATGCCTCCGGAGGTTCGCGCGACTCTGCTGCCGGACGCGGCGACGTCAACTCCCGACGAGCGCAGCGCAGAGACGCGACGCAGCGCTCGGGCGCGATCACTCGAGGACGTGCGCGAGGATCTCGCGGATGCCGCGCTCGGCGTGCTCACCGGTCTGGTTGAAGAAGCCGTGCGGCGCGCCTTCGAAGATCGAGAGCCTCGTGGGCAGCCCGAGCGACGCGCGGTGCTCCGCGAGACGACGCGCTTGCGCGACAGGGACGAGGCCGTCGTCCGTGCCGTGGAGCAGGAGCGTCGGCACCGCGGGCTGCGTGGCGCGCCGGGGAGATCGTTCGGCCCAGCGCGCGCGATCGCGGCTCTCGAAGAGCAGGCGCGGCAGGAGGGCGGCGAGCGGACCTTCGAGGTGATCGAGCTCGTAGAGACCGAAGCACGACACCACACTCCGCACGCGCGAGGAAGGCTCGCCCGCGACGATCATCGAGAGCGTCGCGCCCGCCGACAGGCCCACGATCGTGACGCCATCGGCGTCGAGCCCGCGTCGCGCGCAGCGATCACGCCAGTACGCGAGCGCGTCGCGCGTGTCGGCGAGCGAAGCCGCGAGGCGTCCGCCGCGGAAGATGAGGCGGTAGTCGATCGAGCCGACGGTCACGCCCGCGGCCGACAGACGCGAGCCCAGCACGCGCATGGGCTTCATGTCGCGCGCACCGACGACGAAGCCTCCCCCGTGCACGAGCAGCACGGAGCGTCGCGTCACGCGCTCGTGCGGCTCCCACACGTCGAGGCGCGGCGCGATGCCGCGCGACCACCCCTCGCGGTACGCGAGCGCGCGATGGCTCGGAGGACGCTCTCCTTCGATCGCGCCGCGCAGCGAGAGCAACGCATCGAGGACCGCGCGGTACCGGAGCTCGCCGACGTCGGACATCCCCCGACTCTTACATGACGCGGAGGACCGCGACCTCACCACTCGACTGCGTCGCGTGAAAGAGCGCATACCCGAGGCCCGTCGCGAGCAGAAGCGCACACACGACCGCCGCCGAACGAGCCCACGACGGCGTGGTCGGATGGAGCTCGAAGCGATGAGGGACGAAGACGAGCGCCAGCGCCGCGCCCGCGAGGCCTCCCGCGAAGTGCGCGACCGTGCCGATGTTCGGCTGGAACGATGCGATCACGTTGATCGCGAGGTTCACGAGCACGTTGCGGCCGTGCGTCTGCCGGATGTGCGAGGGTAAGAGATCGGGGCGCAGGAACACCACGATGGCCTCGACCCCGAAGAGCCCGAAGATCGCGCCCGACGCGCCGACGGCGACGTCGGCGTTGCTGAGGACGAGCGAGGCGAGGCCGCCCACGAGCAGCGACACCGTGTAGACGACGAGGAAGCGCGCGGTGCCGAGGATCCGCTCCACGCTCGAGCCCACGATCCAGAGCGCGTAGCCGTTGAACCCCACGTGCAGGAGGCCCGCATGGAGAAACCCGGCGGACACGAGGCGCCACCATGCGCCGAGCTGGATCTCGCCGGCGACCCACGCGCCCAGGCGCACGAGCACCACGTCGTCCTCGCTCCCGCCGAGCGCCTCCTCGAGCGCGAACATCAGGACGATCACCGAGAGGATCACCCACGTCGCCCACGGCCTTCGCGCGAAGTGGGCGCGCATGCCCGCGAGGCGGCGTTCGTCGGCGGTCTCTTCTTCCGTCGCGATGTGACGTCGCTCGGGCGCGTGGGAGGCGAGCGTCAGGATGGGCACGACGCGCTTGGGCGGCTCCTTCGACGGCTCGCTCCGACCCGACGGCTCTTCGCGCGGAGGGATGGTCACCTGGCCATCATGGCACGTGCGTCATGTCGTGAAGGAGGGGCCGACGCGCTGCGAACGACCTCGACGCGTTCGCCTCACATCGAGACGAAACGTCTCGTGGAGCGGGAAACGATCAGTGGGCCGCGGCGGTCTTGCTCGCGGGCTTGGCGTTCCAGATGCGCGTGCCGAGCGCGAGACCGACGAGCGCCGCAGGGACCATCATGAGCGGCCAGACGACCCAGTTGCGCGCGACGGCAGCGGCGTCTCCGGTCGGCACCATGTGGCCGAGCGTGAGGTACTGGACGCCCTGACCGAGGTAGACGAGGCCGTCGATGATGCCGACGACGATGCCGACGTTCTGCTTGCCGCCGAAGTCCATGCTCGCGGCGCCGCTCAGCATGCCGTGCACCCCGATGATCGCGAGCATCATCACCGTCGCGATGATCGAGAGCACGAGACCGTTCTCGATGGTGAGCCACATGACGATCGCGCCCGCGACCATCACGCCGTAGAGGATCGACGCCATCGGTCCCCGTCGTGACTGGAACACGTGGTCGCTGATCACGCCCGCGAGCACGCCGCCGAGGATGCCGGCGCAGCACTGCACCATGCCCCAGTTGCCCGCGATGAAGTTGTCGAGGTGCACCTGCACGCGGAAGATCGCGTACCAGTCCATCAGCGCCGAGCGGAGGAAGCCGCTGCAGAACTCGATCGCCGCGATCACGAGGATCACGGGGTTGCGCAGCATCAGGCCGCCGATCTTCACGATGCCCGCGAGCGTCTCCTTGAAGCCGCCCTTCGCGACGCCCGCGCCGTGATCGACGCCACCGTCACCCGTCTCGATGTCCTTCACGCCCGCCTCGCCCGGCGTGTCGCGCACCCACACGAAGGTCGCGACGAAGAACGTCCCGAGCAGGATCGCGGGGATGAAGAAGACCCACTGCGTCTCGGCGTTCTCGGCGATGAGCGCACACCAGTCGAACGCGAAGTAGAGGCCGAGCGAGATCAGGATGCCGAAGATGCCGCCGAACGTGCCGCGCTCGCGCAGGTGGAACCACGCCGCGTTGACCTTGACGATCGAGACCGCGCCGAAGCTCTGGAAGTACATGTTCAGGCCGTAGAGCACGGCGAAGATCGGGACGATGTTCGTGCGCACACCCGACACGAGCACCGCGCCCATGAGCACGTTCGCGATCGCCGAGCCCGCCGCCGCCATCAGCATCGTCTTGCGGCCGCCGATCCGATCGGTGAGCGGACCATTCAAGAGGAACGACACGCCGTACACGATCGTGCCGACGGCCTTGATGGTGCCGAAGTCCTCGTTCGAGATCAGATCGCCGAGATCGTTCTTCGCCGCTGCGAGGTTGTAGCGGCCCATGTAGAGGAACGCGTACGTCATCCCGAGCGGGAACCAGTTCAGGAAGCGCCGCCGCAGGAACTCCGGGCTGTGACCGAGATCGACCTTCGGCAGTCGCCACACGACGACCGAGACGACGGCGAGGAGGATCAGGATCGGCAGGATCTCTTCGAGCCACGCAGGCATGGGCTCGCTTGTATCACCGGGAGCGTCGGAGCGTGTGATGCCCCGGTGACCTCGCCGTGGACCCTGCGCGAAGGACGCGCGTACCGAAAGGTCGAGGCCTCGTCAGTCGCCGTCCGCTGGACGGCTCGTGATGTAGGTCGCGAAGTACCCTCGCGGGCCGCGCGTGATGCAGTCGACTTGCACCATGCTCGAGTCCGCGACGAGGGCGCACGGTTCCGCACCTGCGTCACCCACGTCGGCCTCGGCGGGCGTGACCGACACCCTTCACGCCACCTCCGCCTTCGCGGCCGCCCGCGCTGCGTCTTGGCGGCGGCCCTCCTCGAGCACGCGCTCGGGCACGCGCTTGAGACCCCAGACCAAGCCGACCTTCTCGAGCATGCGGAGGCCGAGATGGGTGGGATCGATCTCGTGGGCGTAGAAGCCACAGCGCGCCGCGTTCATGTAGCGATGGTGGTTGTTGTGCCAACCTTCTCCCAGCGTGAGCATCGCGAGGAAGGGGTTGTTGCGGCTCGTGTCTCTCGTCGCGAAGCGTCGCGCACCGAACACGTGGCAAAGACTGTTGATCGTGTACGTGCCGTGCCAGGTGAGCACGGTCGAGAGGAAGAACCCGATCACCAGGCCGCTCCATCCAAAGAGAAGGAGCACGGTGACTGCGAGCACCACGGGCGGCAACAGCCAGAACCGATCGAGAAAGCGGAGCTCGGGGAATCTCGCGAGATCGGCCACGCGCGAGATCCAAGCGGTCCGCGTCCTTGCGGTAGATCCAGCCCAAGTGGCTCTCGAAGAAGCCCCTCTGTGTGGGCGAGTGGCGATCAGCGGGGTCGTCCGAGTGCAGGTGGTGGTGTCGGTGGTGCGCCGCCCACCAGAGCACGCCCTTCTGCGCGCTCGACTGTGCGAGCACCGCGAGCGCGAGCTGGAAGCCGCGGCTGGTCTCGTAGGTGCGGTGCGAAAAGTACCGGTGATAGCCGGCAGTCACCCCGAACATGCGCGCGAAGTAGAGCACGATGCAGACGAGCACCGCCTGCCACGTGACGCCGGTGAAGACTGCCGCGAGCACCGCCACGTGGCAGAGCGCGAAGGGGATCACCGTGCTCCACACGAGCGGACTGCGCTCGGGGATCGTCCCGCCAAGCGCGAGCACGCGCGGGCTCGATTCGAGGACTGGGCCGAGTGGGCGCACGAGCGGGGGAGCGAGCAGGCTGGACATGTCGGTCACTCTGCGTTGCGCCGACGTACTCACCGTCACAGTTGCCCCGGGGGCGCCGTCATCGTTCGGTCAGAGCGTTCGCTCGCGGCACCGAAGGGTCGTGCACCGCGCTGCGACGGCTCGCGGCCGACTACGACTCGGTGCGCGGGCGGTGCCGCAACGCGCGGATCGCTCACCTGGGGCCAGACGCCACGCCTGTGAGCCCGAGCTCGCGCTCACCTCACGTCAACGACGGGAGGCGCGGCCGCGGACGCGCACGATGGTGCCGAGCTGCGTCTCGGTCGTGAGGATCGCGTCCCAGCCCGGAGGGAGGTCGGGGGTCGTCCATGCGAAGAGACGACGCGCGTCGCGCGGCGAGAGGTTCACGCAGCCGTGGCTGCGGGGGTGGCCGAAGTCGTCGTGCCAGAACGCCGCGTGGAGGCCGATGCCCTCCGAGAAGTACTGCACCCAGGGCACCGCTTCGATCGCGTAGTTGGACTCCTGATCGGTGCGATCGAGATCGTCCATCGTGTCCTCCGCGAGCTTCACCCAGATGCGGTGAACGCCCACCGGTGTCTCGTGCCCAGGTCCGCTGCGCCCCGTCGAGACGAGCGTCGCGAACACCGGTCGCGAGCCCTCGTAGGCCACGAGTGTCTGCGTCGTGAGGTCGACGTCGATCCAACGTTCGCCTCCGCCCTCCGCGTCGATGCGCACCTCCGCGGGCACTGCGTCGCTCGTCGTGCGGATCACGTCGCGCGCGCGCACGACGCCCTCGCTCGTTCGCAAGAGGCCGCGGCCCACGTCCTCGATCACGTGCACCACGTCGCGACGACCGAGCCTGCGCACGAGCCGGCCGGGCGCGCGACCGTTCCACGCGCGCAGCTCGGCGTTCGGGCGCGCGACCCACGCGACGTCGAGGCGACCCTCGGTGATCTCCACGCCCTCGAAGAGGCTGCCGCGCGCGAAGCGGAGCACTTCGGATGGAACCCACACGCCGCCGAGGCTGCGGAAGAACGTGACGCCTTGCTGCGAGACCTGCTCGGTCACCGCGAGGCCGAAGCCGCGACCGAGCGACTCGACCATCTCGTCGATGAAGTAGTCGCTCGGACGCGCATACGCCCACGTGCCGTCGGCGGCCACGAACGCGTACCGACGAGGCAACAGCTCGCCCGCAGGCACGGCCGGCAGCGCGTCGCCGTGCGGCGCGTCCGCGGAAGGCGCGACGAGGTCCTCGCAGACGAACTGATCGACGCCGATGCGGTACCACGACGCGCAGCCCATCCCGCGTACGCGCGCCTCCACGGGGAGGAACGTGCCGATGCGCACCGTGCCGCGACGCGGCGCGTGCGTGCTCGGGCCTGCGCGGATCGTGACGCCGGTCTGCACGACCTCGAGCGATCGCACCCACGCTGGACGAGAGATGTCCTGTGCCTGGGCGCGGTGCGAAGCACACGCGAGCACGAACGCGAGGAGGGCGATCACACGACCGATCGGCACGGCGAGCAGGCTAGCAACGAGATCTCCGGCTCACCAAGAAAGGGCGATCCACCATGGATTTGACAGGAGATCGCGTGGAGATCACGAAGGCCGGCGCATGACCTCGCGACGCGACTTCCTCGGGCTCTCGTTGAGCTCCCTCGCCCTCCCCGGCGCACTCTCCACCACGCTGCTCCGCGCACAGGACACGACCGCCACGCCGTCGGCGGCCGCGACCGAGATCCCCGAGTCCAACCGCGCGAGCTTGACCGATCCGCCGCGACGACCACGCCTGGGCGACGTCACCGATCGCATGCGGCGCCTCTTGATGGACTCGTGCGTCCCCGATCAGCCCGCGCCCTCGCACGAGCTCTTCCTCTCGCGCGAAGCCTTCGCGCTCATCAAGGCGATCTCGGATCCGAACGCGCTCTACGACCGCATCTTCCGCGCGTACGAAGAGGACATCCACGAGCTCCACGCGCGCCTGCTCGAGGAGTCGCACGGCGACCTCACGCAGGTCGCGTTCAGCGGGTTCCGCTTCACCGGGCGTCGAGGCTGGGTGCGCCTGCGCGAGGAGACGAACCGCCTGCCGTACTGGGCGCAGCGTCACTCGTGGCTCGACTACACGATCGGTGGGCGTCCGCACGCGATCGAGGTCCGCACGATGATCGCGTGGGGCGACCGCTGGTTCATCACGCACTTGAACGAGTTCCGCTGAGCCCGTCGGTCTCGAGGGATCTCCGCTCCCCTCGAGCGCTGCGTCGCTTCGCCCCTTCCCGCGACTCCCGCGTACCATCCGCGCGCCATGCACATCGGTCGGCACTACCCGCTGAAGGACGTCTTCTTCTGGACCCTTCGCGAGACGCTCGTCTTCGTCGTGATCGGCTTCACACCCCCGGCGCTCGCCGCCGTCGGCATGCCGTTGCCGCACCTGCCATGGCCTCCCGTCGCGCTCGTCGGCGTGGCCGTCGCGTTCGTGACGGGCTTCAAGGGCAATGCTGCGTACAACCGCTTGTGGGAGGCACGACAGATCTGGGGTGGCATCGTGAACGCGAGCCGCAGCTGGTCGAACCTCGTGCACGGCTTCGTCGCCGAAGAGGACGCCGAGACCAAGCGTTTGCTCCTCCTCCGACACTTCGCGTGGCTCACCGCGCTGCGCTTCCAGCTGCGCGAGCCTCGCGCGTGGGAAGGCATGGAGCTGCCGCACAACCGCGCCTACCAGGAGGCCCACTTCCACATCCCCGAGAGGAGCGAGGACGTGCTCCACGCGCTCGCGCCCTACCTCTCGGACGCGGAGCTCGATCGTGTGCGTCCGCTCAAGAACCGCGCACAGCACGTGATCGCGCTCCAGGGGCAGACGCTCCGCGAGCTCGCCTCACGCGGGCTCACGGAGCACCGGCACGTCGAGATGGAACGCTGCCTCGCGCTCCTCTTCGATCTGCAGGGCCGCTGCGAGAGGATCAAGAACTTCCCCTACCCCCGTCAGTACGCGACGATGAACCTCATCTTCGTGTGGCTGCTGATCGCGCTCCTGCCGTTCGCGACGCACACGCAGCTCTCCGATCTCGGAGGTCCGCTGGTGTGGCTCACCGTGCCGACGACGGTGCTCATCGCGTGGCTCTTCCACACGATGGACAAGATCAGCGACAGCTCGGAGAACCCATTCGAAGGCGGCGCGAACGACACGCCGATCTCCACGATGTCGCGCGCGATCGAGATCGACCTCCGTGAGATGGCCCAGACACGCGGCCTCGACGGGCTCGGCGCGATCCCCGGACCGCTTCCGGCGGAGCACTCGATCCAGGTCTGAGCTCTTCCGCGAGGAGACGGGCGTGCGCAATTTCCTCCGCCAGTTCGATGGGCACGATGGTGCGCGCTTCCTCGCGCTCTTCTGGCTGCTCGTCATCGGCACCTACCTCGGCCTGATCCTCGTACGCGACGTGGAGGCGGGGGATCGGCTCTACCTGCGCGACTACTACTGCTTTCATCGCGCCGGCGAGCTCGCGCGCGAGGGAGGGACTGGCTACGAGGATCCCGATCGCACGTTCGCGAACCCGCCGTTCACCGTGCCGCTGATGGAGGCGCTCTCGCTCGCGGGGACCGAGGGGTCGTACTGGGTCATGCTCGTGCTCGGCACGCTCACCACGATCGTCGGCATGCTCGCGCTGTCCCGGATCCCTGGGCTCGATCGCAAGCATGCGCTCACGTTCGTGATGGCGGGCCTCGCTTGCCCGAGCCTCGTGTTCGCGCTGCACCTCGGGCAGCTCACGGGCATCTACCTGCTCTTCGCGTGCGTCGTGATCTACGGGTGGTGCGCGGAGAAGGACGTGCTCGCGGGGATCGCGGCCGGCCTGCTCTGGTCCAAGCCACCGCTCGCCATCGCGCTGGTCGCGATCGGCACGATCTCGCGTCCACGCGCGTTCACGGTCGCGTGGGCCTCGACGCTCGCGTCGCTGCTCGCGCTCTCGATCCCGCTCGGGCGAGAGAGCTGGGAAGGCTTCCGCGGTGGGCTCGCCGTGCTCGTCGACCGGCACGAGCTCAACCCCGACTCGTGGCGCAAGCAGCTCACGCTCTACGCGTTCCTCCGCACCGCGCTGTGGAAGCTCGCGGGCTCACCGACCGACACGCCCGCGCACGGTCGCGAGATCGCGCGCGGCATCGTGCTCGCGCTCTCGGCGATCCTCGGCAGCTGGGGCCTCGCGCTGCGATGGCAGGCGCGTACGGACTGGCGCGCGGGATCGACGCACGTCGAGCGCATGGTGCGTCTCGGATCGATCGCGATGCTCGCCAGCATCAGCCTCAACCTCTACCTCTTCTACTACGACAGCGCGCTGGTCGTGATCCCTTCGGTCTTCCTCTTCAGTCACGAGCACGCGTGGCGATCACGGGCGCGATGGTGGACTGCCGTGGTGCTGGGCATGGCGATCTGGGTCGCGCAGCTCCTTCCGATGTTGTGGAACGACGGCCCCAACCCGATCGGCCCGCTCGCGTTCGTGTGGCTGGTGCTCGAGCTGATCGAGCTCGGCGCGATCCCCGCAAGCGCTCCTTCAGCTCCCGCGCACCAGGCAGAGCGCGCGATCGGCGCGGGCGAAGCCTCCGCGTAGGTCGCGCGCGATCCACGTGAAGCGCACCACCGCGCCGGCCTCGGGCACGTCGACGAACGCTGGGGGGATCCAGTCGATCGCGACGGGCATCGAGGGGTCGCTCATCGCGTCGACCGCCGAGAACGAGCGCTCCATCTGGCCATGGGTGACGTAGTGGGAGATCTGCAGGCTCTCGCGCAGCGGCGAGGCTGCGGAGCCGTAGGTCTCGCGATCGTCTTCGTCGGTCGTGAACGTGAGCGTCACCGCGAACGGCTCCATCGCGTCGGGCGGGGCGGCGTCGCTGGGGATCACGATGCGCGGCAGGGTCTCGTCGGGCTCGGCCAGCGCGCAGCTCGCGGGTGCGCTCTCGGTGCGAGGAGACCATGGGCCCGCGTCGACGGTGAACGCCTCGTCGAGGAGCGTGGGGTGGTGGTTCGCGAGCATCGCGTCGAACGCGAGCGGGATCTGGAGCGTGGTGAGCTCGGCGCGCGCCATCGGATCGTCGCAGGTGGGGAGGAACGTCGACGCATCGAGGCTGGGGAGCGCGCCGCGATCGCAGCTCGCGACGAGGACGAGCAGCTGGCTCGCGCCTGCGAGCTCGGCCTCCGGAGGGACGGTGAACGCGACGGGCGGGAGCGACTCCGAGGGCGGCGTCGCCGGCACGAACGCGAGCGGCATGGCGCGACACCCCGCCGCCCCGCGACGGACATCGGTCGCGGCGCAGACCACGTAGCTCGCGCGCACCGGCGAGGGCACCTCGGGCTGGAGCAACCACGGCTCGAGCGTGACGTCGTCGCCGGGGAGCGGGGTCGCACGACCTGGCGCGCCCTCCACGCGCACCTCGGCGCCGACGAGGCGCGGGCGCTCGATGAACGAGGCTGGATCGAACCCGGGCCCACACGCCGAAAGGCCCGAGGAGCCCCATGCGAGGAGCAGCAGGACAAACGTCGACTCACGGGCGCGCCGACTCACAGCTCACCTCGAACGCCGAGCGACGGGATGATCGGTAGTCCCGCGATGTCGCTCGACTGCGTGTAGTCGTAGTTGTAACTGACACCTTCGCGGTTGGTCGCGTTGTAGACGTTCTGGACGTCGATGTAGACTGTGAGCCTGAAGTCTCCGATCTCGAACCGCTTCTGGACACGCACATCGAGCCTGTGGAAGAAGGGGTTCCTGTCGCTGTTGACGTCTCCGTAGACAGGGCGGTAGACGCCCGTGGAGAGGTCGTTGATCCGTCCCACGACGGGTGTGTAGGGATTGCCACTCACCAGGCGGAACGTCGCACCCGCCTCCCAGCCGTCCCCGATGGTCCACACGAGGGCGGCCGTGAGGATGTGTGTCTGATCGAAGTCGAAGAGGCGCCACGGCTGATCGGGACCGTCCTGGCGCTCGCTCCGCATCAGCGTGTACGAGAGAAAGCCGAAGACGGGAATCGCCGAGCCCGGCTCGAGGCGGGCGCCGAGCTCGAGCCCATAGATGCGTCCGATTCCCGCGTTCGTGTAGAACGGCGGGACTCCGCCTGCGGTGCCCACCACACGATCCACGATGTGCTTGTAGAAGCCATCCAGTGTGAAGGAGAGACGCTGCGGCACGAAACGCAGGTCGCTGCCGAGGGTGGTGTGAATGGCTCGGATCGGACCGAGGTCGGGGTTTCCGACGCCTTGGGCGGACTCCGCGAATTCGGGAGGCTGCGAGAACGCTCCGACGCCCGCGCGCAGCGCCACCTGCACGTCGTCGGCGCTCGGCGTGAGGCGAAGCCGACCCGACACGCGCGGATCGGCCGTCCAGCTCTGGATCTCCCGGAAGTAGTCGACCCGAATGCCTGCCACGACATCGAGCTCTGGGATCACGCGTACGTTGGACTCGAGGTAGAGCCCGGGGCGATAGGCGTTCGCCTGCGCGTCGAGCGACACGCGTGAGCCCGCCTGCGCCGCCATGTTCGGCATGCCCTCGGACTGCGTGGGTTGGGCGCCGCGGAACGTGATGTCGGTGGGGCTGTATTGCCAGTCCAGGCCGCCGGTGATTCGCACCGTCGGGGAGAGCTGTGCGCGCCACTCACTGCGGAGCTGCACGGGGAGCGTGCTCAGCTCGAGTCGTGTGGCCTCACCGAAGTTGAACGCGAGCTGGGTCCAGCCGAACGACACCATGACGTCTTGCTCCACGTTCGAGTCGTAGAGATGGCGCCAGCTGATCTGTCCGCGATGGAACTGGGTGACGATGCCGAAGTTGCCTCGGATGTTGGGGTCGTTGTCCGAGGGAGACGAGAACACCAGGCGCAGCTCGTCGCTCGAGCCGTAGAGGAAGAACCGGATGCGATCACTGTCGGTCGGCCGCCAGACGACGTTGGCCTGGTAGTCGTAGTAGACCGGCGCGGCGACGACGCTGAAGACGCCGTCGGGCACGATCTCGTTGAAGAAGAAGTCGATGTAGCTCCGCCGCGCGGCGACCGCGAAGGTGACGTTGTCACCGATCGGTCCCTCGACGACGAACGAGGCGTCGAGGAGGTTGATGTCCACGTTGCCGTGGTACCCATCGCGCCGCGGATCGCGGGGATCGACCTCGAGGATGCCGCCGATGCGGCGCCCGAAGCGCACGCTGAAGTTGCCGGGGACGAAGTCGATGCGGTCGATCAACGTCGAGTTGTAGAAGCTGGTCAGTCCGCCGAAGTGGTAGAGCAGCGGCACGGGGCTGCCGTCGAGGAAGACCTCGGAGTCACCCGGCGCTGCGCCACGAACCAGCAGGTTGCCGCCGCCGAACGCGGGACGACCGACACCCGGCAGGAGCTCGACGGCGCGGAGCGCATCCCCGCGCGTGCCTGGGATGCGCGTGAGCACCTCGCTCGTGAGCGTGCGTCGCGTCGCGTCGCGCGGCGGCGGCTCGACGACGGCGGTCGCACCGAAGGTCGCGAGCTCGTCGTCCGGGATCGCGTCCGGGTCCACGATCGGCCCGGGCGCTGCCTCGACGGGCTCTTCCGTGGGCTCCGGCTCCGCGACCTCGTCGGTGTCGGTCGTGACCTCCTCCGCGTCTGGGCTCGGCTCGGGCTCGACGACGGGCTCGACGGGCGGCTCGAACAGGACCGCATAGCGGATGCGTGCGGCCATCGGGGTGCCATCGCGTGTCGCTGGCTCGAAGCGGAACGAGCGCGCCGCCTCGAGGGCCGCCTCATCGAAGCCTCGACCGACGGGCGTCACGACGCGCGCGTCACGCGCCGCTCCGTCCGTCCCCACGATGATCTCGAGGAGCACCTCCTCCCGCTCCGACTCGAGGCCAGGAGGAGGGACGGGGCGAGCACCCTCGAGGAGCCTCGGTGGACGGACGACGGGAGCGGCCTCGGTGGTCTCCTGAGCGCGCGCAGGCGCGACGACGATCGAGGAGGCCAGGCCGAAGAGGCACGAGAGGAAGACGAGTACACGCACGACGGCCCCATGTTGGGGACCGCGGTCGCGGATGGGAAGTGCTCATCTCGGATGTCGCTCCCGAGGCCCCTCGAAGAATTCTCGGGGCCGTGTCGAAATGCCGAAGGGCCGCGCATCCATCCTCGGAAGCGACGCGGTGTCGCCGACGAACGAGAGGAGAGACCCATGCAGTACATGCTGATGTTCTTCGAGACCGACGAGGCCCTCGCGAAGCGGGAGAGCCCGACCGAGGCCCCTGCGTACTGGGGCGCGTGGACCGCGTACGTGAAGGAGCTGCGGGGCTCGGGCGCCGTGGTGAACGGCGATGGTCTCCTGCCCCCGCACACGGCCACGCGTGTCTCGTTCCGCGAGGGCAAGCGCGTCGTGCAGGACGGTCCGCATCCCGACACGAAGGAGCACCTCGGCGGCTACTTCGTCATCGAAGCCAAGGACCTCGACGCCGCCCTCGCCTACGCCGCCAAGTGCCCGGCAACGCTGTCGGGTCACGTCGAGATCAGGCCGGTCATGCCGCCGATGCCGCGGGGCTGAGCGGATCGGTCGCTCCGCATGGACGCGAGCCACGCATCGCCCCTCGTCGAGCGGGTCGCGCGCGAAGCCTACGGTCGTCTCGTGGCCTCGCTCGCGGTCCGTTTCCGGGACATCCACGCGGCCGAGGACGCGGTGGGCGATGCGCTCCGCCTGGCGCTCGAGCGATGGCCGACCACGGGCGTCCCCGACGAGCCGATCGCGTGGCTCAGCGCGACAGCGAAGAACCAGCTGCTCCAGCGCGCCAGGCACGACGAGGTCGTGGCGCGCGAGACCTCGCTGCATGCGATCACGGCGGCGCTCGAGGAGCGCAACGAGCGCCCCGTCGAGGAGCTCGGCGACGAGCGACTGCGCTTGATGTTCGTGTGCGCGCACCCGGCGATCGACGAGAGCGTCCGCACGGCGTTGATGCTGCAGACGGTGCTCGGCCTCGACGCGGAGGCCATCGGCCGCGCCTTCCTCGTGCCCGGCGCGACGATGGGACAGCGCCTCGTGCGCGCGAAACGAAAGATCCGAGACGCCGCGATCCCCTTCGAGGCACCCGAAGCGAGCGAGCTCGCGTCGCGTCTCCATGCCGTGATCGAGGGCATCTACGCGGCGTTCGCCACCGACGACGCGAGCCTCGTGGACGAGGCGATGTTCCTCGCGGAGCTGCTCGCGACGGACCTGCCCGAGGAGCCCGAGGCGCTCGCGCTCCTCGCGCTCGTGCGCTTCAGGCACGCACGCCGCGCTGCCTCGCGCGACGAGGGCCGCTTCGTTCCGCTCGCCGAGCAGGACACGGCGCGCTGGGATCGTGCGTCGATCCTCTCGGCCGAGGATCTCTTGCGAACCGCGGCGAGCCTGCGCCGTCCGGGCCCGTTCCAGATCGAGGCCGCGATCCAGTCCGCGCACTGCCAGCGCCTCTTCACGGGCCAGACGCCGTGGCGCGCCATCGTCCACCTCTACGGCGTGCTCGCGCGCCTGGCGCCGACGACGGGCAGCACGATCGCGGAGGCGGTCGGTCGGGTGGAGATCGGCGATCTGGAGGGCGCGGCGCTGCTCCTCGACGGCCTCGGGCCTCAGCACGTGGCCGCCTACGCGCCGTACTGGCTGGCGCGCGCCCACCTCGCCGATCGCATCGGCGACGCGACCGGGCGCTCGAGCGCGCTCGAGCGCGCGATCGAGCTCACGAGCGACGCGACCCTCCGCGCGCACCTCCGCGAACGTCTCGCGCGGACCTGAGGGATCACGCAACGTTTCTTCAGAGCCACGCCAGGGTTCGACACGGACCTCGTCCCTGTTCGTCGCGCATGGTTTCGCACATGCTCGTCGACGCGACTCACGACCGCACGCCACCCCTTCCTGCCTCGACGCTCTCGTCGATGCCCACCCTCCTCAGGAGCCCACGCATGAGCGATGGCACGACGAGCCTCGCCGACACCGTCCACGACTCGAAGTCGAGCGACGCGCTGTCGAGCACGCTGATGGCAGACGACCTGGGCCTGGGCGCCACGATCGCTGCCGCGTTCGACGAGATCCCCATCCGCATCGACAGCCCTCGCGCAGGCACGCTGCCCGGTCTCGGCGATCTCCCGGCCGGTCTCGCGCCCGCAGGCCTGTCGCTCTCCGCGAGCGCGCAGATCACGCTGAACTCGTCGGTGCTGCCGCGCGTCGCGCTCGAAGGAGACGCTGTCGTGCTCTCGTCCTCGAGCGGCCCGCGCTATGCGACGCTGCGCGAGCTCGGCAAGGGTGGCATGGGTGAGGTCGATCTCGTCGAGGATCGCGACATCGGTCGCACCGTGGCGATGAAGCGCTTGCTCCCGGGTCACATGGGGCCCGCGGCCGTCGCGCGCTTCGTCGACGAGGTGCGGACGATCGGTCGCCTCGAGCACCCGAACATCGTCCCCATCCACGACGTCGGCATCGACGAGGCGGGCCGCTTCTTCTTCGTGATGAAGTTCGTCGACGGTGAGACGCTCGAGTCCATCCTCGACAAGCTGCGGGCCGGCGAGCCCGACTACGTGCGCCGCTTCGATGTCGCGCGCCGCGTGCAGATCTTCCAGCAGCTCCTGCGCGCGCTCCAGTTCGCGCACGAGCGCGGCATCATCCACCGCGACATCAAGCCCGCGAACGTGATGGTCGGTCGCTTCGGCGAGGTGGTGCTCATGGACTGGGGCGTGGCCCGCACCGTCGCGGGCCTGACGCGCTCGCACGACAGCGCGAGCCTCGCCGACGTGCCCGGCGGCGCAGCTGCGCCCTCGCGCGCCAGCACGACGCGCGTGGGCTCGCTCATCGGCACGCCGCTCTACATGTCGCCCGAGCAAGCGCGCGGCGCCAACGATCAGCTCGACCCACGATCGGATCTCTACTCCGCATTCCTCATGTTCCACGAGATGCTCGGCCTCCAGCACCTCCGCGCGCACCACAAGACGCTGACCTCGCTCCTCCACGGCGCGCAGACGGACGACCCGCCGAGCGCAGCCTCCATGTTCGCGAGCACGCCGCAGCGAGGCATCGGCGCCGAGTACGCGCACTTCGTGAACAAGGGCCTCCAGCGTGACCCGGCCCACCGCTTCCAGAGCGCCTCGGAGGTGCTCGACACGCTGCACCTGATCCTCTCGGGCCGCTTCGCCGTGCAGTGCCCCGTCACCTTCATGAAGCGTGGGTCGCTCGCGATGTCGCACCTCGTGGATCGCTCGCCGCCGGTTGCGATGTGGCTCGGCGTGACGATGGCGATCGTGCTGCTGCTGCTCGTCGCCAACGCGGTGCGCGATCTGATCGGCTGATTCGCCGCGACCTGCGCGAGCCTGCCGTCACGGTCGCGACACACGCGCGAGACGGCTCGTTCACCGCAGCACGCTTCGGACGGCCTCGGTCGCGACTCGCGACGAATGCGTCACGCGAACGCACGTGGGCGTCACGGAAACGCCACGCGAGACCTCTACGTACGCGCCTCGAACGAACCCGAGGACGTGAACGTGCTCGACGACTTCTCTGCCAGGCCGTTGACCGACATGAGGCGCTTCGGCGCTTCGCTCGCCGCGTCGGCCGCGCTCTACGGCGCGATCGCGACGGGCGTCGTGCTCGCGACCGCCGTCGTCCGTGAAGCCGTCGTCGAGGACGACATGCTCTCGGTGACGTTCGCGCCTCCGCCCGAGCCGCCTCCTCCCCCGCCGCCGCCGCCTCCGCCACC
>JAFLCL010000082.1 GCA_017303575.1 Deltaproteobacteria bacterium | reverse complement strand
CTGCCGTCGGCGGAGGTGCCGGCGGATCCTCGGGCGTGCGCGCGCGGCAGCCGATCTGCGACCACACGGACGCACCGCGCGAGCGGCAGGCCTGCGTGTAGCCCTCGGCCGCGAACTGCTCGTCGCACCGTGTCGGCGCGCCGTGGAACGTGTCGCACGCCATGCACACCTCGTTGGGGTGCGCGGGCTGCACGATCGCGAGCGTGCACGACTCGACGAAGCCGGGCTCCACGATGTCGGCGGAGGCCGAAGACGGAAGCGCGAAGAGCGCGAGCGAGGCGAGCACGAGGGCGGGACGCTTCATGCGGCGAGCCTCGCACGATCTGGATGCGAGGCGCTCGCCGGAACGACGCGCTAACGTCGCGCGGCCATGACCACTGCGGCCCAAAGGAACGTCGTCCTCCTCGGCAAGACGCCGCTCACCATCGAGAACGTCGCCGCCATCGCCGATGCGCGCGCGTCGATCGCGATCGATCCCGATCCGCAGGTGCGTGCGCGCATCGCGAGCGCGAGCAAGCTCGTCGAGGATGCGCTCGCGAGCGGTCGCACGATCTACGGCGTCACCACGGGCTTCGGCGCGTCCGTCGAGTTCCAGGTCTCGCCCGACGTCGCAGCGCGCATGCCCATCAATCTCGTCCGCTACCACGGCTGCGGGACGGGCGCGCTCTTCGGTGCGCGCGAGGCGGCGGCGATCGTCGCGGTGCGCGCGAGCTCGCTCTCGCTCGGCGCGAGCGCGGTGCGGCAGGAGCTGCTCGATCGCCTGTGTCTGTTCGTCGATCGACGCGTCGTTCCGTGCATCCCAGAGGAGGGCTCGGTCGGTGCGTCGGGTGATCTCACGCCGCTCAGCTACGTGGCGGCGCTGCTCGCGGGCGAGCGCGAGGCGTGGGTCGATGGTCGCATCGTGTCGGCGCCCGAGGCGCACGCGGTGCTCGGCGTGGAGCCGCTCGTCTTGCGGCCCAAGGAGTCGCTCGCGATCATGAACGGCACGAGCGTCATGAGCGCGCTCGGGGCGCTCTCGTGGGTGCGCGCACGGAAGATCGCGCGCATGACGGCGGTGCTCACCGCGATGGCGTCCGACGTGCTGCACGGCGTGCCGGGGCACTTCGACGATCGGATCTTCGAGCTCAAGCCCCACCCCGGACAGCGTCAGCTCGCGCGCTGGATCCGCGAGCGCGTGTGGGAGAAGAACACGCCCGCGCGCGTGCAGGATCGCTACTCGATCCGCTGCGCGCCCCACGTCGCGGGGCTCATCCTCGATTGCCTGCCGTGGATGCGCACGATGCTCGAGACCGAGATCCACGGCGTGAATGACAACCCGATCATCGAAGGCCCGAGCGAGGGCTTCCCCGAGGGCCGCATCCTCCACGGTGGCAACTTCTACGGCGGCCACGCGTGCCTCGTGACCGACACGATCAAGAACGTCGTCGCCAACGTCGGCGATCTGCTCGATCGACAGGTCGGCATGCTCTGTAACCCCGCGACGAACGCGGGCTTGCCGGCGAACCTCAACGCGCGCACGGGCGCCGACAAGGCCACGCACCACGGCTTCAAGGCGATGGAGATCAGCGCGTCCGCGCTCGCAGCCGAGGCGCTCAAGATGTCGATGCCGGCGAGCGTCTTCTCGCGCAGCACCGAGAGCTACAACCAGGACAAGGTCTCGATGGGCACGATCTCCGCGCGCGAGAGCGTGCGCGTGCTCGATCTCGTCGAGACGATCTCCGCGATCCACCTGCTCACGGTCTGTCAGGCCGTCGACCTGCGGAAGCCCGAGAATTGCCATCCCGCGAGCCGTGAGATGCACGCGGCCGTGCGCGAGCACGTCTCGATGGTGTCGGCCGATCGACGCATGGACGTCGACATCCAGAAGGTCCTCGAGCTCTACCGATCGGACGCGCTTCCGATCGGTCCGCTCGACTGAGTCGCGAGACGCGTGTCGCCCCTCGTCCAAGCGCTGGTGCTCGGTCTGCTCGCGGGGGCGGGCGCCACGGCGCTCGGCGCGTGCCTCGCGTTCTTCGTTCGACACCTGAGCGAGCGAGGGCGCGCGATGCTCGGCGGCTTCGCGGGCGGCGTGATGCTGGCGGCCACGTTCTTCTCGCTGCTCGGTCCCGGCCTCTCGCGCGCGACCGAGACTCAGGGCCGATGGGTGGGGATGGGCGTCGCGGTGATCGCGTTCGCGATCGGCACCTTGTTCGTGGCCGTGCTCCATCACCTCTCGCCGCACGAGCACTTCATCAAGGGGCCCGAGGGCGCGGATCGGACGCGGCTCGGGCGCGCGTGGCTCTTCGTCATCGCGATCACGCTGCACAACTTCCCCGAAGGCCTCGCGGTGGGCGTGGGAGGTGCGAGCGGGACGCTGGCGCTCGCGATGCCGATCGCGATCGGCATCGGCCTCCAGAACGTGCCCGAGGGGCTCGTGGTCGCCGTGTCGCTCTTGCGCGAGGGCTACTCGCCGCGCCGCGCTGTCGCGATCGGCTGCGCGACGGGCCTGGTCGAGCCGGTGGGCGCGGTGCTCGGCGCGGGCGTGCTCGGGATCTCCGCGTCGCTCCTGCCCGCGGCCCTGTGCTTCTCTGCGGGCGCGATGCTCTTCGTGATCTGCGACGAGGTGCTTCCGGAGTCGCACCGAGGGCCGCACGCGAGCCTCGCCACGTGGGGCACGATGGTGGGCTTCGCGCTGATGATGGTGCTCGACGTCGCGTTCGCGGCGTGAGCGCGATCGGTCGCCGTCGACGCAGGCGCGCGAGACGGAATCGACAGGGGAAGGCTCCCGCGCTCTCAGATCGCCGCGTCGGGCGGCTCGAACGCGTCGGGCTCGACGTGCGCGTCGGGCGGCTCGAACGCGTCCGGCGCTTCGAAGGCATCGGGCGGCTCGAAGGCATCGGGCGTCACGTGCGCATCGACGGGCGAGAACGCATCTGGCGGCTCGAACGCGTCCGCGGGCGCGAAGGCATCGAACGGCGAGAACGCGTCGTTCGGGACGAAGGCATCGGTCCCGGCGTCCACCGGGGTGCCGGTGTCGTCGGGCACCGGGCCGGTGTCGTCGACCTCCATGCCCGTGTCGTCCGTCTCGGTTCCCGTGTCGTCCGCGGCGAACGCATCGGCGCCGGTGTCGTCGCGCGGGCCGCCGTCGTTGCCGGGCCCTGCGTCCATCCCTGCATCGGGACCGACGCGCGAGCGATCGAAGTCCACGACGAACGAGCAGCCGCTCAGCGCGAGCAGCGAAGCCCACAGAAGGGAGGAGCGGCGAAGAGGGACGGAACGGCGCATGGGGCGCAATCCTATCGCCGAAAACGGGCCGCGAGTCGAGAAACACCGGCGGACGGGTTCTCGCGAGGCGGCTGTCACGTGCCCGCTGGCGTCTCGGGCACGGCTTCGGCGCGCGGCGGGGACACGATCTCCTCGCGACGCGCGACGAGCCACGCGGAGAGCGCCGCGAGCGCGAACGGCGCGGGCAGCACCAAGAGGCGTGTCCACTCTAGGTCGGTGCCCGGAGGCGCCTCGAGGCCGAGGGCAGGCAGGAGCACGTAGAACACGAGCTGACAGTACGAGCCGCCGAGCCAGAGCGAGAGGAGGAGCGCGACGGCCGCAGCCGCAGCGAAGAGGCGCGCGATGGCGAGCCAGGTGCGCGAGCGCGTGGCGCGCGTGGGCGTCGTGAGATCGGCGTGCACCCCCGCCAGCCCTGCGAGGAACACGGCGCCGAAGCCCAGGCCCACCGGCGCGCTGACCGCGGCCCCGAGCGCCACCACGGCGAGCACGGTGAGCACCGGGCTCTCGGAGTCCAGGATCAGCTGCGGGATCAGGAACGGCGGATGGAGGATGCCCGCGAGCGTGGCGAGCCACAGCACGTGGAGAGGCGAGCGTCGATCGAGCGCGATGCGCATGACGAGGCCGCCGCCGATCGCGCCGAGCAGCGCGGCCCACGCCCCGTAGAGGAGTGTCCCGCTCGACATGCGCGGCTCGTTCATCGCGTCCCCGAGCACCAGCTCGTCGACGATCGGGGCGAGGCCTGCCGACACGATCGCTGTGGCCGTGATCATCCTCACGCGCACCCCGGTGCGGATCGTGTCGTCGTCGGGCACGCGGCTCACGGACCGAGCAGTGTGACGACTCGACCGCGTCCGCGATAGGGCGCCTGTGCATCGCGCGCGTGGACCAGGAGCGCGCTCTCCCGGCGTGCGCCGTCGTCGTGACGCAGCGGCACGAGCTCGCTCCGAAGGCCGCCTTCGTCCAGCTCCCCGAGGACCCAGCGCGGATGCTCACCGCGTCGCAGCGCCTCGACGGTCAGGCGCATCCGTCGATCGAGCCATGCGCACCGCGCGAGCGTCACGAGCGCGGCCAGCGCGAACGGCGCAGGCAAGATCACGAAGCGCATCCAGGCGATGTCGGTCCCCGGGGCCGCCTCGATGCCGACGCTCGGCAAGAGAACGAAGAACACGAGCTGACAGAACGAGCCTTCGAGCGCGCACGCGAGGAGGAGCGATGCGAGCGTGGCTGCACCGAACAACCGCGCGGCCCCGTGGAAGGCGCGGATCGGTGTCTCCTGGGTGGGCGTCTCGTGGTGGCGGTGGACCTCGGCCAGACCCGCCACGAACACGAGGCCGAAGCAGAGGCCCGCGGGACCGCTCGCGATCGTGCCGACGATCGCGGCCATGAGCACGCCACCCAGCATGCCGAAGAGATCGCCCGGCCCTCCCGCTGCGACCGTGGGGATCAGCGCGCCCAAGAGGAGCAGCGGAAGGTAGAGGATGCCGGCGAGCATCGCGATCCACACGACGTGCGCAGCCGCCGAGACGCGCAGTCCCAGCCACATCGTCAGGCCGCCGAGCGCTGCGCCGGCGAGCGCGCCCCACGCGCCGAACCCGAGCACCTCGCCGCCGTCCATGCGGCCGTGACCGAACGCCTCGCCCAGGATCAGCTCATCGACGAGGGGTGCGAGGAGGGCGGACGCGAGCGCAGCCGCGGCGACGATCGTGCGTCGTGCCCGCGCGCGCAGTGTCGGGGCATCCTCGACGCGATCGATCATCACGCGTCCCTCGAGAGAAGGGCGAGGGCAGCAGGCGCGGCGCGGTAGGGGGCTTCCTGGTCGCGCACGTGCACCGCGAAGCTCGACGCGCGATCGTCGGCGCGCAGCGGAAGGAGTCGAGACGACGTCTGCGTGGTCGGAGCGATCACCCAGCGAGGATGCTCGCCGGCTCGTAGCGCAGCGAGTGTGCTCGTCATGCGCCACGAGAGCCCCGCGCCCCACGCGAACGACACGAGCGCACCGAGCACGAGGGGTGCGGGGACGACCACGAGGCGCGTCCACGCGAGGTCGGAGCCGATGGGCACGTCGACGTCGAGCGCCGGGGCGATCACCAAGAACAGGCTCTGGCAGTACGTGCCCTCGAGGAAGTACGCGAGCACGCCCGCGAGCACGCTCGCGATCGCGAGCACGAGCCCCGCGTGTCGCCACGCCTCTGAAGGCCCCGAGTGTGTGGGCACGGCGAGCAGCTTCTGCGTGGGCCGCACCGCGACGAGGAACACGCCGCCGAACGCGAGCCCCATGGGCGCGCTGACGATCGCGCCCATCACGCCGCCGATCACGGGCATCGCGAGCGCCTCGTGCCACGCGGGTCCTCCCGAGAGTGCGCGCACCAACGCAGGCGCGATCAGCACGAGGCCACACTGCACGGCGCCGCCGAGCGCCGAGAGGCCGAGAGTGTCGGCGAAGGGACCGATCATGTGCCGGTCCGCGAGCGAGAGGTGCACCACCACGCCCGCGACCAGAGCCGAGAGGAGCACCGCCCATCCTGCGTAGATCACGAGCTCGTGGAGCGCGAGCGCGTAGCCCTCTGCGAAGAAGCCGCCGAGGATCAGCTCGTCGACGAGCGGCGCGAGGATCGAGGACGCCAACATGCAGGCCAGCACGATCGGACGACGCGTTCGCCTCGCCAGAGACGCGTCGTCGTCGAGGTGACACAGCAAGAGGCTCTTCATGTCGAGGCGGTCCTCACGTCGTCCAGCATGACGGCTCGGAACGACGAGCGTGACCCCCGTGATTCCGAGCGTGAGAGGTTCGTGGGTGAGCGGTCGCTGCGAGGGGGCGAGCCGTCGACGCGCGGGATTTCGCTCGTGTGTCCTTTCCCCGGCCTGTCGATCGGGCCATGACTCGCGCCGCATGACGTCGCTTCCCCCTCCTAAGCTCGACAAGACCGTGGCGTTCCTCGGCGCGGGCAACATGGCCGGCGCGTTGATCAAGGGCATCCTCGCCTCTGGCGCGCTCCAGCCGGAGCAGGTCCTCGTCACCGACGTGCGCAAGGCGCGGCTCGAGGAGCTGAAGGCCAAGCACGGCGTTCGTGTGATCTCCTCGAACGAAGAGGCCGCGCGCCTGGCCGACGTCGTGGTGCTCGCCACCAAGCCTCAGGTCTTCGATCGGCTGTTGCCCGAGGTGAAGAAGGGTGTGCGCCCGGAGGCGCTCGTGATCTCGATCGCGGCGGGGATCCCGGTCTCGGCGATCGAGGCCTTGCTGCCCGCCAAGACGCGTGTCGTCCGCACGATGCCGAACACGCCTGCGATCGTCGACGCGGGCGCGACGGCGATCGCCGCGGGCACGCACGCGACGGAGGACGACGTCGCGCTCGCGCGTGCGCTCTTCGACAGCGTGGGCGTGACCGTCGTGCTCGACGAGTCTCTCCTCGACGCGGTGACCGGCCTCTCGGGCTCGGGCCCCGCGTACATGTTCCTGATCATCGAGGCGCTCTCGGACGCCGGCGTGAAGGTGGGCCTCCACCGCGACTCGGCACAGCTCCTCGCCGCGCAGACAGTGCTCGGCTCCGCGAAGCTCTTGCTCGAGACGGGCGAGCACCCTGGCCGCCTCAAGGACATGGTCACGAGCCCTGGAGGCACAGCGATCGCAGGCCTCGCCTCGCTCGAGGCGGGCGGCCTGCGCACGACGTTGATCAACGCCGTCGAGACGGCGACAGCGCGCGCCCGCACGCTCGGTGAAGAGATGGGACGCAAGCTCGCCGACAAGGGCTGACACCGGCGCGCTGCGGAGGCGCGGAAACTCAGGGACCGAGAAACGATCGATTCACGACCCGAAGGGACGCGGTGGTGGGGGGTCCAGGGCGAGTTCCGCAGGCCGAAGGCCGAGGATGTTTGAGCATCGGACCCCCCTCCGCCGCAGCCCGACTCGAAGCGGGGGCGCTCTCTCACCGCCCGAGCGGCGCGCACCGTCGGGGCTCGAGCACGTGCAGCGCGAGGCGCACGGCGCCGAACGAGAACAAACCTCCGATCGACGCGAAGATCGCGGACGAGCAGATCACGGAGCCATCGATCGCGTGACCGTGCGTCGAGGCCCAACCGATCGGCATCGCCACCATGGCCCAGCACGGGAGCGCGAGCAGCACACAGAAGACGGCCGCGGCGGTGGGGACTGCGTAGCCGTGCTCGAGCTGGAAGTGGTGGCCGCACTGAGCGCACCCGAACGGAATCGTGAAGCCCACCGTGCCTCCGCGACGCGTGTGGAGCACGGCGAGCGCCTTGGACGCGAGCATCGTCCCGCCGCAGCGGCGACATCGGCGCTTGTCTGCGATCGCGCGCTGGAAGCGCTCGACGATGGGATCGGAGGGGTTGCTGCCGTGCATGCTCGACACCTCGCGAGCGCCTCCTACGCCAGACTCGAGTCGCCGACCAGTCACCATGCCGCGTGCGCGGCGGTCTGCGCATGACAGCATCGCGGCCCGTGCGTCTGGATGGCTCGTCGGTGCGATCGGTCTCGAGCGCGCTCTTGGTCTTGGCGGCGATGACCTGCGGAGGTCGCGCTCGCGCCCAAGAGCCTGCATCCCTGCCTATCCCCGACGCGCCCCCGACGATAGGCGCTGTCTCGACCCACGGCGATCCGATCACGATCGACGGTCACCTCGACGAGGTCGCGTGGTCACGCGCGCCGTACGCCGATGGCTTTCGCGAGCGTGTGCCCTATCCGGATCAGCGACCGCCCGTGGACACGCGCTTCCGTGTGCTCTTCGACGACGGCGCGATCTACTTCGCGCTCGAGATGTTCTACGCACCCGGACAGCTGCCGCGGCAGATCGAGCGCACCCGCGACGGCACCGACCTCTACGCGGACGACGCCGTCACGCTGAAGATCGATGCGCGACGCGATCGACGCACCACGCTCGGCTTCTCGCTCAACCCCGCGGGCACGCAGCTCGACTACCTCGCGATCGACAACGGGCGCCTGTTCCGTCGCGAGGTCGACATGGTGTGGGAGTCCGCCGTCGTGGTGCTGCCCGATCGCTGGATCGCCGAGGTGCGCATCCCCGCGGTCGCGCTCGGCCTCTCGGACGTCGAGCCCGGCGTGGTGCGCACGATCGGCCTCAACGTGTCGCGGGATCACGCGGCCCGCATCGCGACGTACGACTGGTCCCGCATGCCCGCGGAGTTCGGGCCGTGGTCGGCGCTCCACTACGGCGAGATCCGCAACGTGACCGGCCTCGGCGGCGGCGCGCCGTTCAACGTCACGCCGTACGTGCTGATCGAGCACCGCGGCGCGGGCTCGGACGGAACGCGTCCCGACACGCTGCGTCTCGCCGCAGGCGGTGAAGCGCAGATGCGCCTCGTGAACGACACGTGGCTCGAGACCACGCTGCTCACCGACTTCGCGCAGGTCGATCTCGACGACGCGCTCGTGAACCTCGATCGCTTCCCGCTCTTCTATCCCGAGCGTCGACCGTTCTTCCTCACCGGCCTCGACGTCTTCGACTTCGGCGTGTCGGGCATCCTCCAGCCGTTCTACTCGCGGCGCATCGGGCTCGATCAGAGCGCGCGCGCGGTGCCGGTGATCGCAGGCGTGAAGCTCTACGGACGCGAAGGTCCCGTGAGCTTCGGCCTGCTCGACACGCTCACCGACGAAGGCAGTCGCATGGTGAACTCGCTCGCAGGACGCGTGCGCGTGCGCCTCGACGACGGCGCGTCGTACGTGGGCGCGATCGTCGTCGGACGACAGCCGCTGTGGGAGGGCGCCGGCGCGTACGACGGCGAGCCAGGCAACCACACGACGGTCGGCGCCGACGCTCTGTGGCGCACGCTCGACGAGCGACTCGAGCTCTCTGCGTTCGCGCTGGGCACGAGCCGCGACGGCCTCGACGAAGATCCGATCACGCGCGAGCCGCTCGAGACGGGCGAGGGCATCGCGGCCTTCGGTCAGGTGCGCTACCTCGGCGAGTGGGCCCAGCCGCGCGCGTACTTCCTCTACCAGGATGCGGGCTTCGCGCCCTCGCTCGGGTTCGTGCGTCGTCGTGGTGTGCCGCGCGCGCTCGCGGAGCTGCCTCTGGTCGCGCGCACGAGCGACTTCTTCTTGCGACGCATCACGCTGCTCGCGACCGGCGTGATGGAGACGAGCCCCGAGCTCGATCGCCTGCTCACGACGACGGGCTCGATCTCGCTCGACCTCGAGAGCGACACGGGCTGGGACCTCATCCTCTATGGCGCCTACCAAGAGGACGTGGTGCAGAGCGACTTCGAGCCGGTGCCCGGTGTGGTGGTGCCCGCGGGCACGTACGAAGGCGTCACGATCTCGGCCTCGCTCGCGACGCCCGACAACTTCAACCCGTACCTCTACGCGACCTACGCGATCAGCAACGCGTACTTCGGTGGCGAGCGCCACAACGGCTACGTGCAGGCGGCGTGGAGCCCGATCCCCGAGCTGCGCGTGGTGCTCTCGGCGGATGTCTATCGCGTCGAGCTCCGCGGCGCGGATCCGTTCTTCACGTACGCGCTGAACGGCCTCGTGCGCGTTACGCCGCTCACCACGCTCCAGGCCGATCTGGTGGCGCGCGTCGATCAAGAGAGCCGCCGCGCGATCGGCATGCTGCGCATCCGCTGGCGCTACGCGCCGGGCTCGGACCTGTTCCTCGTGTGGCGCGAGGACATGGTCTACGAGCCAGTGCTCTCGAGCGAGCGCACGCTGACCGTGAAGGTCAGCTACCGCATCGATGGTCTGCTCTGATCACGACGCGACCACGTCGTGATCACCTCGCGGCGCCGGCCGAGGCGAGCCCGGTCGCACGCTCGATGCGGACCGGTGCGTGCCGTCCGCCTTCGTAGCCGACCTCGTCGTGGACGAAGCGGGGCGCTTCGACGACCTCCCCGACGAGCGACGTGCCGTCCGTGCGCGGGGTCCAGCGCGCGACATCGGACGGCGGCGTGATGCCCACGTCGAGGTAGCCCCACGCGCTCTCGATGGCCCACACCACGGCGCGGTCGCACACGAGCGCGAGCAGGCCCGTGCTCGAGGCACCCAGCGCGATGTGATCACGCTGCGTGAGGGCGGGGACGGTCGGACTCGACTGCCCCGTCGGCTCGTCGTCGGTCCACGCGACGAAGAGATCGGCACCGTCTCGCGCGCACACGATGCGCCCGCTCGTCCGCAGTCGGCCGAGCGTCACGTCGTGACCGCTCGCGTCGCGCACCACGAGCTCGCCGCTCCGCGCGAGGTGCACGACGTCGTCGCTCGTGCGGCACACGCCGAGCGCATCCGACGGCGCGCCCGGATCGAGCGAGCCGTCCTCGAGATCGAGCCGCGCGCTCGTCACGCCATCGTCCGAGTCGAGGAACCACGCACCGCCGAACGTGCGCAGCGCGATCCGAGCTCCGGGGGCGTGCGCGGGCCCCGCCACGTCCCAGCGCAGCGCTCCCCGCTCGAGCTCGCGCAGTCGGAGGCGACTCCCTTCGCGGGTCGGCACGATCTCGAGCACACGCTCTCGATCGATCACCGTCAGCTGGGTCGTGTACGAGAAGCCGTCGCCGGAGTCGTCACACGGCTGCTCCCATGCGAGCGCGCCCGAGTCGAGTGCGTAGCTCCGGAGCCACGCGTGCACGAACGGTCGCCGCGTCATGCGCGTGAGCACGCGGTCGCCGATGATGAGCACGTACGGCGTCGTGACGTTCTCGATCGAGGCCGCCCAGAGCACGCGTCCGTCAGCGTCGACGCGCTGGAGCTCGGCTTCAGGCGCCGCGTCCCCTCCCCAGAGCCGACGCAGACGCACGGCGCCTCCGTCGGCGAGCGGCTCGGTCGCGAAGTCGCCGTCTTCGATGCCGAAGAACCAGACGCGCGCGCCGACGAGCGCGCCGGACACGAGCACGAGCACGAGGGCGCCCGCGAGCACACGCCACGCGGTGCGTGTGGGGCGCGTCGCTTCGTGGTGCGGCGTCGTCACCCGCTCATCGTACGAGGTCGTCGAGATCGTTCGCACACAATCACCGGCGCACTGGCGGCGTCGCCGCGCGCGGGAGCCCCGAGCCGAGCGTGCGTGGACTGCGTCGGGCATCCAGTCCCGCTCTGCCTTCTTCGGTTCGCATAGAATCGCCTCGTGGAACGGCCCTTCAAGCTGCACGAGGTCCTCGAGAAGATCACGCGCGACGGGCTCGAGGCGCGCCTCGCCGAGCGCAACGAGACGCCGCTCCTCTGGGCCGTCAGCGAGGGCTACCACGACATCGCGGTCACCTTGATCGAGGCGGGCGCGGACCTCGACGCGAAGAACGTGGACGGCAACACGCCGCTCATCCGCGCGGCGTGTGAAGGGCGCACCGAGCTCGCGAGCGTGCTCGTGAAGGTCGGCGCCGACCTCGACGCGCAGAACGAAGACGGCTACTCGGCGCTCATCCTCGCCAAGCGCCGCGGGCACCTCGAGATCGTCGAGCTCCTCCTCGCCGCGGGCGCGGATCGAACGCTGGTCACCGACTTCGGCACGACCTACGACGACCCCGGCCACTCGCCGAAGATCTCGCTCACCGGCCGTCGTGACGCGGGCCTCGAGACGCAGATCCTCGATGGCATCACGCGATGGCGCGATGGCCGCGCGGCGGGTCGCACGCTCGAGAAGTACGTGAACCTCGAGGAAGGCGATCGTTTCGTTCCCACCTCGGTGCTCCGCGCGGCCTACGTGCGGTACGCGGGCAGCGCGGCGCCCACGCTGCCCAACTACGTGACGCTCGAGGACGACATGGAGCTCGGCATCGTGTCGAGCGCTGTGCCCGAGATCGCGCGCGCGATCTCTTCGTTGCTCTGTCGCTCGCTCGAGGACGCGCGCGACGATCGAGGGGGTCACCTCCCCGTCGAGGTCGTGCGGCGCGTGCAGCTCGAGATCATCTCGCCGCACGGCGTCGCGCACATCTGGGGCGTCACCGGCCACCGCTTCGTGCTCTCGCGTCGCGTGGGCGATCGCAGCGAGATCGTGGCCACCATCCTCGTCGGTCGCAGCAAGGACACGATCTTCTTCTTCACCGGTCGGTACAACAACCTGCGGCACTCGACGATCGAAGAGACGGTCGACTTCGAGCAGCGTGACCGCGACGATCCGAGCCACCGGTGGTTCGACCGCTTCTGGTTCCCCGACGTCGTGCGCTTCAAGCCGCGCGGCTACCACCACATCGCCAACTTCGTCGTCTGCAAGGAGCAGCGGGGACAGAAGATCTCGCGGCTCCTCTTGGGCGCGATCGTCGAGCACTACGCGCGCGATCACATCCTCGCGTCGGGTCGCGCGATCGGTCACTCGCAGCACGTGCTGTGCGGCCGCGGCTTCTGGCAGATCGGTGATCCACCGTGGCTCCCGCGCATGGAGAAGCTCGGCTTCTATCTGCGCTGGGGCGCGGAGAGCTTCTTCGTCGAGCACGACTGGGCGCGGCTGCCAGTGGTGCTCGATCGCCAGGGCGCGCCCGTCGAGAACGTCGCGTACAACACAGCGGCTGGCATCACGAAGCGCTACGCGGAGGGCAAGCCCCGCGGCAACGTCGACGAACACTTGATGGATCGCGTCCCGGAGGTGCTTCGCCGCTCCGCGGATCCGCGCTGCAAGCTCCAGTACTTCCAGGCGATGTTCGACTTCCCCACATGAACCCCGACACGAGCCTCACGCACCTCCGCACCGAGCACTCGATCGCCACCCAGAAGGTCGCCCCCTTCACCGGCGAGGGCGCCTACCACGGCTCCACGAAGCGACGCGCTCCACCCAAGACTGCGCGCGCGCCACAGCCCATCGTCGACGAGATGGCGCCCACGACGATCGCCGCGTACCCGGCCGATGGCTCGCGCGCGATCGCGCCCTTCGAGGCCACGTTCCCGAACGTCTACGTGCTCGAGCGACAGCTACCGGTGCCGACGCAAGAAGAGGTGCGCACCGACGGCGTCGTCTTCTGTTGGTGTCCGCTCGACGAGGCGATCGGCCTGGCGGGCCCGCTCACCAAGCGCGTGCTCGAGGCGATGAAGGAGCTCGTCGTGGGCGACAAGCGCTTCGTCTACGTCGACTCGAAGATCCAGTACTTCGAGCCGGGCGACGTGCCCGTCGACAGCCAGCACTGGCACGTCGATGGGAGCATCGTCGCGCGCGGGCCCGTGGTGGAGGCGCTCGGTCACAACCTCCTCCACGACATGTTGGCGCGCCTCACGAGCACGCGCGTTCCGCCTCGCTACCTCGCGTACCAGTCCTCCGATCACTGCGCGACGGTGTTCGCCACCGAGCCGCTCACGATGACGATGCCGGAGCTGATCCCGGACTTCGACGGCCTCGACGCGGCGATCCGCGAGCTCGCGCCGCCGTGCGTGAGTCAGCCGCCTGCGTCGATCGTGCGGACCGATGGCCTCTCGCTCCATCGCGCGGACGCGGCCACCGCCGCAGGCTGGCGCCTCTGGGTGCGCGTGGTCGAGACCGATCGCGAGGTGCTCCTCGATAGCTCGATCATCGACTGCTACGGCACGGTCTTCCGTCTGCCCCGATGAGCACGAGCCCGACGATGGACACGTCGATGCTCCTCGAGCGAGCGCGGACATTCGTGCGTCAGCACGCCGAGGCGTCGGCCAGCGGCCCCGGCGAATACCCGGGCACGCTCGACGAGGCGCCGCACGTGGAGCTCGTGGAGGTCATCGGAGGCGCGCGCCTCGGGGCACGTTTCTGTGGCGACTTCGCGATCCGCTACGGCGGGCAGGCAGGTTCGGACTCGTACGATCACGTCGTGGTGCTCGGCCGCGTCGTCACGAGCCTCGACGGCGCGCTGATCGAGGCGACGCTGGAGCATCGCGGCGTGGAGGTCGTGTCCGAGGCCGAGTGGGAAGGCATCGGACGCGCGCGCTTCGACCGCCGCGCGGCGCGTGCGCGCTTCCTCGAGAGCCGCTCGTCGTGATGAGCGCTGTGCTCTGGTGAGCCATGCGCCAGGTCGCGAATCAGATGCCGGAGCCCGGCTCGCCGCGGACGAAGACGAACGTTCCCTCAGCCGACACCTCGCGGCCTCCGAGGTCGATCGCCGTGCCGCTGTAGCTCGCGCGCGCCAGGCCTCCGCCGAGATCGATGACCTCGATCACCGCGTCGCGGACCGGGACGCATGCGCTGAAGGCATCGCCCTCGCAGACCGTGACGTCGATGCCTCGATCGACGGGCTGCTCACCGAGGGGGAGCGTCTCGAGGCTCCCACCGAGGATCGTGATCGTCACATCGCGCTGCGCGGACGACAGCCGCACCCTCGTGCCGTCGATGTCCACGTCTGCGCGCGCTTGCGCCTCTGCGCCATCGACCTCCGCCTCGACGAGGCAGCCCCAGGTCCAGTCGGTCGTGTCCACGCCGCTGCAGCCGCAGCCGAGGTTCACGAGCACCATCGACGTGGCCGCGAGCCCGCCGCCGACGGCGCGCAGGACGAACGAGGTCGTGCGAACGGGGTGGGCCTGGATCGCGGTGTGGGTCTGGGTCTGGTTCGTCATCGTCATCTCCTCGGCCTCGCTCATTGCAACCGAGCGTCCACACGAGAGACCTGCGAATTCGGGTGAATTCGCCGAAGACTCGCCCCCTCGCGTGCAGCGCGCCGCGCGCATGTGCAGCCGCGTGCACGTCGCTCCGCGCGAGCGTGTAACGCGTACGTGGCCTCGTGCGTGGAGCGGTTCGGAGGTGCTCGATGGCGACCGAGGCGCGGACGGATGTGGTGGTGATCGGCGGTGGGATCGGCGGGCTCGCGTGTGCGCTCGCGGTCGCGAGGGCGGGGCGTCGCGTGACGTTGCTCGAGGCGAGCACACGGCTCGGTGGGCGAGGCGCGAGCGAAGAGGTCCGCGGGGAGACGCGGAGAGGGGAGACTGCGGCTTTGCCTGAGGGAGTCTTCACGCTGAACCAAGGCCCGCACGCGATCTTCGAGCCGTCGCGCGCGATCCTCGCCTCGCTCGGAGTGATGCCTCGGGCCCCGCTCGTCGCGTCGGACGGAACGTTCGTCGACGATGGCGAGCGCCTGCACGTGCTGCCCGGCGGCGTGGGCTCGTTCTTCGGCACGAGCTTCCTCGACGCGCGCGATCGACTCTCGCTCGGCGGACTCTTTCCTGCCCTCGTCGGTGGCACGAGCGATCCGAGCCTGACGTTCGGCGCATGGCTCGATCGACGGAGCCTCACGCCGCGTGTGCGCGCGCTCGTGGAGATGCTCGTGCGCGTCGCGACCTACGGCGCCGACCCCGCGTACGCCTCGGCGACCGCGGTCATCGCGCAGCTGCGCGCAGCGGCCATCGGCGGTGTGCGCTACGCCGATGGAGGCTGGGGCGCGATCGTCGAGCAGCTCGCGTCGCGCGCGAGGGACGCGGGTGTGTCGATCGCGCTGCGTGCACGCGCGAGCGCGCTCGAGCCCTCGTCGCGCGGCTTCGTGGTGCGGCTCGAGGATCGAACGCTCGCGGCCGACGAGGTGGTGATCGCGGGACCGCCCTCGCTCGCGCAGGGTCTGCTCACTCCGCTCGGCGACGACGTCGCGCGGGCGATCCGACCGAGCGGCCCAGCGCTGCGCCTCGCGTGCCTCGACCTCGGCCTCGATCGCCTGCCCGAGGGCGCCGCCAAGGGTGCGTTCGGAACCACCGAGCCCACGTACGTCTCGGTGCACTCGGCGACCGCGAAGCTCGCGCCCGAAGGCGCCGCGATGGTGCACGCCGCGCTCTACCTCGGCGATCGTGCGCCGCGCCCGCGGGAAGATCGTGCTGCGATCGAGGTCGCGCTCGATCGCGCGATCCCCGGCTGGCGTGAGCACGTGGTCGTCGAGCGCCATGCGCCTGCGGCGCTCGCGTGTGGTGCGCGCGTCGATGCCCCGGGTGGTCTCGCGGCTCGTCCCAGCGTGCGTGTCGAGCCGCTGTCGCGCGGCGATCACGGCGTCTACCTCGTGGGCGACTGGGTCGGTGCGCGCGGGCTCCTTCTCGATGGCGTGCTCGCGAGCGCGCTCGAGGCGAGCAAGCTCGTGACGCGCAGGGCGCCGTCACGATCCGTGGCAGGCTCGACGGCGCTCTCTGCATGACCTCCGTCGTCACCGAACGTCCGAGTGACCCGCCCGATCGCGACGCGATCGAGGCCGCGTTCCGCAGGGAATCGCGCGCACTCTTCTCGATCGCGTACCGCCTCACCGGCAGCGCGACCGACGCCGAGGACGTGGTGCAGGAGACCTTCGTGCGCGTGCTCGCGAGCCCACCGCCCGATCGCGACGCGCCTCTGGGCCCGTGGCTCACGCGCGTCGCCGTGAACCTGGGCAAGGACGCGCTCAGGCGTCGCAAGGCGCGCAAGTACTTCGGGCCGTGGCTGCCCGAGCCGCTCGAAGAAGGCGCGCCCGTGCGCGTCCCGTTCGCGGAGGACGCGCCCGATCTGAGCCCCGGCCCCGAAGCACGCTACGCGCTGTCGGAGAGCGCGAGCTACGCGTTCCTCTGCGCGCTCGAGTCGCTCGGTGCACGCGAGCGCACGGTGCTCGTCTTGCGCGACGTCGTGGGCCTCGACGTCGAGGAGACGGCCGCGATGATCGGCACGACAGCGGGCAACGTGCGTGTCATCCACCACCGCGCGCGGTCCAAGCTCGTGATCGACGAGGATCAGCTGCGCGCGCCGACGGACGAGAAGCGCGAGCGCACCATGCGCGCGCTGATGCAGCTCGTGGCGGCGGTCGGCTCGGGCGAGATCGAGGCGGTGACGCGCCTCTTGTCCGACGACTGCGTGCTCGAGACCGACGCAGCCGGCGAGTTCCACGCTGTCGTCGTGCGCGTCACCGATCCACGCCGCATCGCGATCACGCAGATCGCGACCGCGCAGAAGCTGGTGATCACCTCGAGCCGCATCGCGTGGCTGAACGGGGTGGCTTCTGGGACGGGGGAGCCCGCGCTCGTCGTCGACATGATCCCCGAGCGCAAGCGTCAGGCCTCGCGCTCGGTGCTCACGATCGAGCTCGACAGCCATGATCGCATCCGCGCGATCCGCGGCGTGCTCGCGACCGCGAAGCTCGCACACGTCGTCCCCTGATCACGCGTCGTTGCGTCCGACGGTCATCGTCGAGCCGCGCCCGTGGGTGATCTCGATCAAGAACGGCACACACGGCGCAGCCGAAGGGTAGTAACCGCCTTGGTGGAAGATGCCGGCGCCGAGATCGAAGAGCGCGCTGCGCGCGTCGTCCTCTTCGCCGAACGCGATCCGACGAAGGCGCGCGGGCACGTCGATCGCGGCACCGTACGCATCCTCGAGCGAGGCGAAGTCGACCCCGTCGAGCGTCGCGAGCAGCGTGCTCACAGGGGGTCTGCGATCTCGCGGAGGTCGAGGCCCGCGGGCGCGAGGTAGCTCGTGTAGCTGCCGAAGCCGTAGACGTGCACGCCCACGGGAATCGAGGCCGTGATGCGGTGCACGCCGGGACGGATCGCGAGGGTCGCCGTGGTGACGCCGGTGCCCATGGCGTCGCGCAGCGTGCCGATGACCTGACCATCGAGCTCGACGCGCGCGCCGACCGCCGCGATGACGTCGATGTAGGCGTCGGAGTACGTGTCGGGCGCGAGGAAGACGTACTGGTTGCGCCACTGCGCGTCGGGCACGAGCAGGCCCATCGAAGGATCGCCGGGCGCACCCGAGCTCGAGGTGCCGAGGCCGTTGTAGTCCTGCCCCACGAAGAAGCGCGCCGCGAGGATGGGCGCCGTGCCCGTCACGCGCGTCGCGCGCGAGACAGCGACCTCCACCGAGTCGCCACGATCGAGAACGATCGTCTCGGGCCCCTCCATGGGCGTGGGAGTGAACGTGATCGTGTTGTCGTCGCTGGGCGACACCACGCGCACGAGGTTCGGCTCACCGCGCTGTTGGTACGCGAGCGGAGACACGGCGGAGGTGCCCAGCACCTCGGTGGGGAACAGCTGCTCTTCGAGGTGATCGCAGGCCCAGCGGTCGTACGGCACGAACGCGCAGTTGTGCCCGCTGAACACCGCGAGGTGCTGCGCGGAGACGATCTCGGTGCCTGTGAGGTCGTAGTCCGCGCCGACGTTGCAGTAGAGAATGTCCCCCGAGGCAGGGTCGGGCTCGAGCGCCATGGGGCAGCCATCGGTGGGCATGCCGCTCAGCAGCTCGACGACCTCACCCGGCGCGATCGTGAGCTCGAACGCATCACCGGGCGCGTGCGCGGTGATCGACCCGTCGACGCTCTCGATCAGGTGCGAGCGCGTGCGGACCGTGACGATCGCCGGCACGGCGTCGGTGTTCGCGATCGCGACGAAGCCCGGCGATCCGCCGGTGCCTCGCGACGTCGTGAGGTAGTGCGTCGCGCGGCTCATCACGAGGTAGCTGCCGGTGAGCGCGTGCACGGGAAGGAGCAGCGACGCGTCGTTCGTGTACGAGTTGCATTGATCATCGCCCACGGCGGGATCGAAGCCGCTCTCGCAGTCGCGCAGGGCGAGGTAGTTGAGCGGGTTGAACTGATGGACGGTGACGGGCACGTCGGTGCGGATCCGGTAGCTGCCGTCTGCCGCGCGCGCGCTGAAGTACGAGTCACCCTCCGCAGAGCTCAGGATGGGCCGCCGCAGCGCCTCGACCCACGGCAGCGTCACCACCTCGAGCGCCGAGGGCGGCACGATCACCGTCCGCGAGAACGCCTCGCCGCGCGAGATCGTCACGATGGCCGGCACCAGCTGCGGGTTCGCGATCACCACGGCGAACTCGAAGATCGCGTCGAGCTCGCTGTTGGCGGTAGGCACCGCGACGTAGTCGCAGCCGAGGTAGCTGCGCTCGGACTCCGCTTGCTCGCAGAGCCGCGCACAGCCGCCGCCGCTGCATCGGTTGCCTGCGGCCGCGTCGCACGTCTCGCCTCGCGTCTGCGCAGTGCCGTCTGCGTTGCAGCGCAGGACGGTCTCGCCGTCGCACGCGATCGTGCCGGGTGAGCACACGACGCAGCCTCGACCGGGCACGCACAGCTGCCCGCTGTCCGCGCACTCGACGCGCGAGGAGATCTGCCCGCCCTCGTCGCAGGTGATCGCGGTGGTCCCCTCGCACACGGTCTGCTCGGGCAGGACCCCGCGGCACTCGGGCGGAGGGCCTGCGTCGCGTCGCATCGACGTCGGAGGTGGAGGCGCGTCGCCACACGCCGCGAGCCACACGAGCCCCACACCACACGCGATCGCGAGCGATCTCATCGCTCGATGGTGCCACGCCGGCCTCCCGACGATCGTGTCGGAATGTGAGCGCAGCGCTCGATCGTTCGGGCCCGTCGGCCCGGCGCGGTGTGCGCAGCGTTTTTGACGACGCTATCCTCGACAGGCTATCCGACGGACTCCACGGACCATGTCACGCACGCTCCGCACCTTCGCCGTCTGCCTCTTCGCGTTGGCCATCGGCCTCCCGATCGCGATGCCCTCGGCGAGCGCGGACATCTTCACGTACACCGACGAGAGCGGCGTCGTTCACTTCACGAACATCCCGCCCCGTCGTGAGCGCGGCGTGCGCGTCGTGATGCGAACCCGTCCGGCGCGCGCCGACGACGCGCCGCGAGCCACCGGTGGGACGCGCGACACCTCGACCGAGCGCTACGCGCGCTACGACGCGCACATCCGAGAGGCGGCCGCGCTCTACCGGCTGCCCGAGTCGTTCATCCGCGCCGTCATCCGCGTCGAGAGCGACTACCACCTCGGCGCGATCTCGCGCGCGGGCGCGCAGGGGCTCATGCAGCTCATGCCCGGCACCGCATCGCACATGGGCGTGCGCGACGCGTTCGATCCGCGACAGAACATCCTCGGTGGCACGCGCTACCTCCGCATCCTCGCGAACAACTTCCGCGGCGATCTGATCCTCACGATCGCTGGCTACAACGCGGGTGAGGGCGCCGTCGTCCGCTACCGCGGTGTGCCGCCCTACGCCGAGACGCAGCGCTACGTGCAGCGCGTGCTCGGCTGGTACTACCACTACGTGCAAGTGGAGCAGGGCCGCGCCGCGCCAGCGCCCGCGGGCCGCGCATGGGCCCCCGCACCGACGCAGTGATCGCCGCCCGAGGCGACTCACCTACTTCTTCATGGGGAAGCGCGCGCCCTCGCGGGCCTCGATCTCGCTCGCGCGCACGAACGCGTCCCGCTTCGTCATGCGCCCGACGTAGTCCGCGAGCACGCCTTCCTTCGGTAGCGCGCCGAACATGATGCCGAACCGGAACACGTTCGCGCAGAGGAGGTCTGCGGCGGTGAAGCGTCCGCCCACGAGGAACGGCTCGGTCTCGAGCGCCTGCGTCGCGGCCTCGAGCACCTGATCGAACGAGCCCCACGCGTGAGACGAGGGTCGCGGCTCCCACTTGCCGAACTTCTCGGCGAGCGCGGGCTCGAAGAGCGCCGTGGCGAAGAAGATCCAGCGCAGGTACGCAGGGCGCGTGGTCGCATCGAACGAAGGCGCCAGGCCCGCCGCGGGATAGCGGTCGCACAGGTAGATCGCGATCGCGCCCGTCTCGGACACGGGCACCTCTCCGTCGACGACCACGGGCACCTTGCCCATCGGGTTGAGCGCGAGGTGTGCGGCGCTCTTGTGGTGCTTGGTCGCGAGGTCGAACGACTCGAGGCGGTAGGGCACGCCGAGCTCCTCGAGGAGCCACAAGGCTCCGAAGCTGCGGGTGCGCGGGGCGTAGTGGAGGACGAGGTCGGCTGCCAAGGTCTCGGGCATGGCGCCATCCTATGCGACGCCATGCGCCTACCCCACCTCGATCTCGCGAGGTCCCTCGCGCTCTCTCTCGGCCTCGCGCTCGTCGCGCTCGCAGGCGGCGCGCGATCGCAGACGCCCTCCGCGTGTGTGGATGCGTGCCGCGCCGACGAGCGTGCGCAGGTCACCGCCTGCCGAGGCCGACGAGAGTGTGTGAGCGGTGCGTCGTTCACTGCGCGTCGATGCGAGCTCGGGTGCAACACGACGATGACCGAAGGTGCTCGCTGCCGCGCCGAGTGCGACATCGACAGCGATCGCTGCGACGCGGGCTGTCAGTCGATCCGCGACGAGGGCGAGCGCCGCGGCTGCCTGCGTCGCTGCGGCAGCCACCATCACGTCAGCTGCCCACAGCGCTGCCCCGACTGATCGCGCCGATCGCTCTCTTTCGTGGGTGATCGGCGCTTCACTCCGTCAGCACGCTCGCGATCCGCTCCTCGACCTCATCGGCCGCGTACTGATCGACGTGACGAATCTCCGCGCCTCCACCCAGCACCACGTGGACCTCGTTGGCGGGCACACCGAACGCGGCCTGGAAGCGGCCCTCGGGATCGAAGAGCACCGGCGCGTGCAGGTCGTAGCGCGCGCGGATCTCTTCGCAGTCCATGCGGCTGGCGGGATCGAAGCTCGCGTTCTCGCTGATCACCACCCAGCCCTCGAAGTCGCTCGACGCGGCGAAGCGATCGTAGACGCGGTTGGCCTCGCTCATCGCGAACGCGCGACACGGCGGGCACCACGCAGCGAGCTCGAACAACCACACGGCGCGGCGATCGCAGAGATCGTGGAGGCGATGCTCGACGCCGTCGCAGTCCATGAGCACCACGTCCTCCGCCGTGTCGCCCACACGCTGACCGAAGGGGCCCGCGGGTGGGCACCCCTCGACCGCTGATCCTGCGTCCGGCGGCTCGAGGGCGGCGTCGAGTGAGCTCGCATCGAGCGGGCCCGGCGCGGCGTCGGTCGCCTCCGCAGGGCCGCCGTCTCGTTCCGGCCGCGCGGCATCACGCTCACTGGTCGGTGGGCTGGCCGTGCAGGCGGAGAGGAGCAGGACGAGGCAGACGGTGATTCGCACCGCCCACCTACGTCCCGCTCATGGGCTCGTTACGCGCTCACGTGTCGATCGCGCAGACGAGGCTCAGGGCATGACGACGCGGATCTCGCGCTGCTCTTGCTCGTCGGTCGCGCGGCAGAGCTGCGCGAACTCGGCGTACTCGTTGGGCGGGATGCGCATGCGGTGCATGCGGACACGGCGCGTCAGCACGAGGCCGTCGGCGACGGGCTCGGAGGCGTAGGTGACCGTCATGCCTTCACGACCCGTCAGCGTGCGCGCCTCGGGCGCCTCGACACGACCGCCGGGCGGCGCGTGGATCGCGACGCGCACGTTCAGCGCCGCCGCGGGCACGATCTGCGCGCGACGACGCGTGGCCAGGCGCGCGTACTGCGACGTGAGGCTCGAGGGAAACAGCGTCGGCAAGAGCCGCGCGCCGTTCTCGACGCGGCCGATGTCCTCGACCTCGATCTCGAACGTGAACACGAGCGGCATCTCGGGATCCTCGCGGCCCGTGATGCGGAGGTTGCGCATGAGCGCGCCGGGCAGGATGCGCGCGACGTAGTTCTGCTCGAACAGCGTCTCGAGCTGCGCCTCCGGGATGTCGGCCAGCTCGTTGCGCCAGCCCGAGGCGCCGAGGCCGTGGAAGGTCTCGGTGATCGTCGCCGTCGCGTCGCCGTCGGCTGCCACGCGGAGATCGACGTCGACCTCGTGGAGATCGACCTCGTCGTGGGGCATCGAGACCGTCGCGCGCTCGAAGGGCGCATCGAGGATCAGCGCGTCCTGACCGCGCACGAGCGGCGAGAGCGTGCCGAAGGGCGAGCGACGCATGCCGGTCTCGACCCAGATCGGACCGGTCGATCCCTGCACGCGGATCGCGACGTCGCCGTAGGTGTCGTCGTCGGGCACCTCGCTCTGGGTCGCGTCGAACGCATAGCTGCGCACGATCGCGAGATCCGCGTCGATGCCCGCGAGGCCCAGCATGTAGACGAAGAGGCGCGAGCGAGAGCCCGTGCGCGCCGAGAGCATCGGCGCGGCCTGTCCGAACACGTCGCTCGTGTCCTCCACGTTCTCGAGGAGCCAGTGGTAGAGGCGCTGCGCGCGCTGCTCCACGCTCGAGCCGCCCTCGCCCACGATCTCGCGCACGAGGCGCTCGGCCGCAGGGTCACGCACGCTGCGATCGGCGAGCACGTCGCGCAGGCTCTCGACGAGCTGCGGCCACTCGGCGCGCACGGCCCATCCGATCGAAGGAAGGAACTCGCGCGCGTTGACGGCGCCTGGCTCGGGCGAGACGGGCTGCGCCTCGTGGACCTCCCAGTGGTAGACGCGCGTGTCGCCTTCGACGCGCGTCTCCGTCTCGGGCGCTTCGCCGCGCGGATCGACACGCACCTCGACGCTCGCGGGAACGACGAGCGTGAGCTGGCTCGTGTCGAACGGGATCTCGAAGCTCTGGAAGAAGAAGCGGTCACCCACCGCGCCTCCGTCGTACGTGGCTGCGGGCGGCCTCACGCGGAGGTACTCGGACTCCACGTAGTCACCGACCTCGAGGCTCGGCATCTCGATGTGCTCGAGGCCCGCGATGCGATCGGGCTCGCGCCGTGTGCCGTCGGCCTTCACCGTGCGCAGCGTGAGGAGCAGCGCGTCCTCGGGCGCCTGGAACTGACCGAGATCGTCCACGGCCTCTTCGCTCTGCGCTCGGTAGATCTGGTGCGTGAGCTCGAGGATCGTGCCGTCCGGCATGAGGCGCGTGACGGTGTAGTCCCACACCAGCACCTGCGGCGTGTTCTCGTAGGTGCGACCCGACGCGGCGAAGGCTCGGATCACCTCGGCGCCGTCGCGTCGGTAGGCCTCGAGCGGGCTCTCGCGGAAGATGCTGCGCCCGAGGCGTCGCAGCTCTGCCATGGACTCGGGCTCGGTGGCGAAGGCGGCGAGCAGGCGCTCTCTCGCGCGCTGCTCGTTGCCGCGCGAGAGCAGGCGATCGACCTCCGCGAGCACGACGTTCTGCGACTGCGGCATCAGCGCCTCGAGCTGCACGAGGAGCTCGTCGATGCGCGACTGATCGTTCCGCGCGCGCGCGATGGTGAGCTCGGAGTCGAGGATCGCGAAGCGCGTGGTGCGAGGCTCCATCGAGGCGAGGCGCGCGAGCTCGACCTGCGCCGCCTGCCAGTCGCGACGACGGAACAGGCGCTGGAGGCGCGCATCGCTGCGCGCGTCGCACGCGACGAGATCCTCGGACAGTCGATCGCTCTCGGGCACGTGCCCTCGCTCGAGCGCGCGGTTGAGCGCGGCGCGCAGCGGACGGCACGCGTCGGGCACACGCGTGCGCATCGCCGCGATCACGGGCTCCACCTGATCGCTCCAGCCCCGGGCCGCGAGCAGATCGACGAGCGTGAGCGCGAACGCGAGCACCTCGGGGTGGTGCTCCATGCCCTCGCGCAGCATCGCGAGCGCCTCGCGCACGCGGCCGTTGTCGGCCTCGAAGCGCGCGGCCTGGATCACCGCGTACCAAGCCTCGGGATCGCGCTCGCGCGCCTCGGTGGTGAAGCGCAGGGCGTCGTCGCGCGCGACGGTCTGCGCGCGAAGCGGATCGCCGAACGCGATGCCGGTCGCGAGCACGAGCGGCACGGTCGGTGCGGTGTCGGCGTCGATGGTCCCGAGGCGCTCGCGCGCAGAGACCCAGTCGGCGCGGGCCATCGCGCGAGTCACGTCGAGGTAGTAGGCGAGCGGATGCGCCTCGCGTGTCTCACGGCTGCTGAGCTCCACGTCGTCGGTCTGGTCTCCGTCGAACACACCCACGATGAGGATCGGGTTCGGATGGCGCGTCGCGATCTTCGCCATGAACCGGTGCTCGCCCGCGGTGAGCGTGAGCGCGTGAAGCGTGGTGCGGCCCACCGGCTCGACGCGTCGATCGACACGCGCGACCGAGCGGTCGTCGACGAAGAGCTCGATCGCGTTCGGCGTCTCGAGGCGGAGCGTGTAGGTGCCCGCGCTCGGCACCGAGAACGTGCCCTCGGCGTACGTGGTGCCGCCGCCCCCGACGGGACCGTTGCCGAGGTGCACTGCGCAGCCGCGCGCTTCGGACTCCCGCGTGCCGCGCCGTCCGCGACCGACTCCGAGGTCGTAGCTGTCCGCGAGCGGACCTGCCTCTTCGGGCGCGAGCTGTCGATCGAAGTCGAGCAGCTGCCGCGGCCCGAACGGCCCTGCGACGCGCATCGTGGTGACGCACCGCTGCGTGGTCGCGAGCGCGCGCACAGCGTCCATCTCGCCGCGTCGGTACGCGAAGTCGATGAGCACGTTGCCGATCGCCCAGCGCGCGCGAGGTCCGACGCCGGTGCCCGCGTAGGCCTCCTCGAACACGGGGCGCACGCGCTCGACGAAGCGCGGGACCGAGTCGTCGTACTCGAGGATCGAGGCCACGGTGACCTCGGCGATCGCGTGCGCCCACGGGTCACCCGAGCTCGCCGTGCCGCGGAGGACCTCGAGGTAGGCCTCGAGCGCGTCACCGTGACGGCCGTGCACGTCGGCCTCGATCGCTGCCAGCAAGCGGGTGCGCAGCGGGCTCGCGCCGAGCTCGGCCGCGCGCGCGATCGCTGCCTGCGCTGCGGTGCTGTCGCCACCGTCGACGAAGAGCTCGGCCTCGGCGCGCGCGAGCGCGAGCGCGGGATCGAGCGGCATCGCCTCGGCGCGTGTGCGGTAGTCCGCCGCGGTGAGAGGCGTGGTGCGAACGGTCGCGCCGCCACAACCGACCAGGGCGAGACACAGAAGAAGAGGAGCGAAACGCATCAACGGACTCCCGAGACACTGAGGCGCTGACGCAGGACCGCGTCGGTGCGCTGGATGAAGGCGCGGTACTCGGCGTACTCGGACGCCTCGATACGATCGCGCGAGAGCGTGAGCTCGCTGTGGATCGTCACGGTGCGGCCCTCGCGGCTGACCGTCATGACGAAGGTGCCGAACGAGCTCTCGATGCGGCCGCCCTCGGGCAGCGTCGCGACGTCCGACCCCGCCGGCAGGCGGATCGTGCGGTCCTCGACGTAACGCGTGGTCGCGCCGAGATCGAACGCGTGCTCACGCGTCTCGGTGCGTGCGAGCGAGCGCAGGAGATCGCCCATCACCGTGAGCGGGACGCGCAGGCCATCCGCGTCGCGCACAGCGAGCTGCGGGACGCTCGCGCGGTAGTGCGCGGTCACGGGCACCTCGTAGTCGGTGAGGCCCGTCATCTCTACGCCGTCGATCTCGATGCCCGCGAACGTGTTGCGCATCGCGCGCTCGAAGCGGTCGAGGCGCGTGCCCTCGGCCTGGTACGTCGAGCGCCAGCTCGGCGCCTCGTGGCCGCGCACGGTCTCGTTCACCTCGATGCGGCCTGCGCCGTCGGCGGCGAGGTCGATCTCGATGCGACGCTCGCGCGCGTTGTGCTCGGGGCTCATCACCGGCGAGCGACGGAGCTCCGCGCCGTTGGGACCGACGACGAGCACCGACACGCCCTGGTCCATCTGCGGGAACTCCGTCGAGCCGCTGAATTCGGCCGTTCCGTCGAGGAACAGGTCGAGCTCGGGCACGTACGCGATCGCGTGATCGAAGACCGAGAGCGAGGCGGGCAGATCGTTGAGCGCGCCGTTGCGGCGCGTGCGCACGAGCACGAGGCGCGCATCGACGCCGGCCTCGGTGAGCATCGTGTAGAGCAGCGATGCCTTGTCCTTGCAGTCGCCGAAGCCGCGCTGGACGATCTGCGGCACGCGGTAGGGGAGGAAGCCGTGGATGCCGAACTCGAGGCCCACGTAGCGCGTGTGATCGATGACCCAGCGGTAGATGCGCTGGACGCGCGTTCGCGTGTCGGGCGCGCCCGCGACGAGCTCGCGCACCGTGCGACGCAGTGACTCGTCGGCGTAGAGCTGATCGTGCACGAGGCCCCACCACCATCGGCCGACCTCTTCCCACGTCTGGTAGGTCGAGACGTGGAGGTAGGGGCGCGTCTCCGTCGCGCCCGGCATGCCGTCCTCGCTGCGGATCGCGGGCACGTTCTCGGCGAAGTAGCGCGTGATCCGACGCGCGCCGTCGACGGTCTCCTCGTGCTGGAGCGAGGCCATGCGCGGCGTGTTGAAGAAGAACTGCCGCGCGGCGGGCGTGATCAGCACGTAGTCCGTGCGTGCGATCGGCGCGCCGCCCTGGAAGAAGTGCATGTCGCCGTAGTAGTCGTCGAAGAGGTTTCGCTCCGCGACGTCGTCGATGCGGTAGCGGATCTCCACCACGTCGCCGGGCTGCAGATCGGGGAACACCACCACGAGCGCGCGCGTGTCGTAGTAGATGCGGTACGCGGGCTCGCCGAGCTGCTGCTCGTAGGTCTCGGTCGCCTCGAGCTGACGGCCCTGTCGGTACACACGCGCGGCGCGCACGCTGACGCGCTGCACGTCGGGATCGAACGTGATCGGGTAGCTGCGCAGCGAGCGCCCACCCTCGTCGTTGATCACCTGCGCTGCGAACTGGTGGAACTGCGAGCCGAGGCCGCTCTCGAAGACCGAGTTGACGGTGAGATCCTCGAGCACGCGGTAGGGATAGCCGCGCTCCTCGTTCACGCGCGCGAGCAGATCGGCCCCCGACACCGCGAAGGCCTCGTCGACTCGCTCCTGAGGCTGGAGGTGCTCGACGAGCTCGCGCGTCTCGGCGTCCTGCGGGCGCAGCTCGAGCGCGGCGTTGAGCGCGCCCATCGCGAGATCGTCCTGGCCCGCACGAAGGAGCGCGCGTCCATACGCCACCTGCGCGTCGGCCTCGTCGGGCGCGAGCTCCATCGCGGCGCGGTACGCGCCCATCGCCTCGTCGTCGCGCTCGAGCGCCTCGTACCAAGCGGCGACGCGCAAGAGACGCATCACGCTGTCGTTCGAGAGGCGCCGGTACGTCTCGATCTCGCGCGTCGCGTCGTCGAGCTCGCCGCGCACGATCGCGTCGCCGATCACCGTCTCGCGCAGGCCCTGCTCGTCGAAGCGCGAGAGCAGCGCCTCGCGGAAGAGCGCCATCGCCTGATCGCGGCTCTGCACCGTGTCGGCCGCGTGCGCGCGGATCGAGAGCCACGCGGGCGCGCCCGGCGCGTGCTGTGCTGCACGCTCGAGCGTCGCGCGCGCGGTCTCCTCGAGGCCGAGGCTCTCGTAGACGCTGGCGCGCAGCTCGGCCGCCTC
>JAFLCL010000081.1 GCA_017303575.1 Deltaproteobacteria bacterium | reverse complement strand
CGGGCGTCGCTGGCGCGCGACCACCCCCGCCGCCCCCGGGCACCAAGCCGATCCCAGGCGCGAAGCCGCCCGTCGTCCCCGCGCCCGCGGCGCGAGCCTCGGACATGGATCAGCCTCCGCCATCGTCGGGCGGAATCGCGATCGGTCGCATGCTGCGCGCGGCACCCGCGCCCGTCACCGGCGGCGTCCGAGAGGAGGCGGGCGTGCACTCGCGCTCGCTGCGTCCGGGCTCGCCGGCTGCGCCTGCCGCAGCGCCGGCCCCCGCGCGAACCGCGGCCGTGGCGACGTTCGGAAAGCCTGGCGGTGGTGGGCCCTCGACTGGGACGCGCCCCGCGCTTCCCGACGGTCCGCCGTCACGCCCGCAGCCACAGGCTCCCACACCCGCTGGGGGTGCCGACATGCGCGCGCTCTACGACCGCTACGTCGAGGCGCGTCGCAAGAACAACGAGCGCGTCGACAACGTGAAGTTCGAGACGCTCCAGCAGAGCGTCGACAAGATGATGCCGAAGCTGCGCGAGAAGCACGGCAACAAGGCGATCGACTTCGACGTCGTGCTCCAGGACGGCAAGGTCGGCCTCAAGCCCAAGGTACGCGGCTGACGCGACGGCTCCGCGTGATCGCGGTGCGAGGCGCGGCCTCGCTGGCCACCGGCCTCGTGAGCGTCGTCGTCGTCGGGTGCGGCACGATGAACCTCGCGCGCACGTTGGGCCGCGGCAACAGCGAGATCGTCGCGAGCGTCGGGGGACCGCTGATCGGCGTGGGGCCTGCGTTCTTTCCCACCCCTCAGGTGCGCGTCGGCGGTCGTCACGGCGTGACCGACGACATCGACGTCATGGGCCACATCGCGCTCGACGCGATGGGCTCGGCCTTCCTCGCGCTCGACGCGGGCGCGGTCGGGCAGATGACGCGCACGCGCGGCGGCCTCGCGATGTCTCTGTCGGGGCGCCTCCACCTCGTCGTCGATCTCGACGATCTCGCGCCGCCGAGCCTCTTCCCCGAGATCGGCCTCCACCTCGAGCACCCCATCGACACGTGGGGCTCGTTCTTCTTCGGCGTGGGCGGCCTCGCGCAATTCGATGCGCCACGCGATCGACCGTTCCTCTTCCTCTCGCCCTACGTCGGCCTCGAGGTGTTCCTCGATCCGCAGACCGACGCAGCGGGCGCGCCGGTGGAGCGCACGGGCTTCGCGCTGCAGGTCGGATGGATCAACCCGTGGGAGTCCGACACCACGTTGCTCCGCTACGTGCCCGACGGCGCAGGTGCGCTCACGCTGTTGGTCGCCGTGCGACACCGCGTCGGAGGGATCGATCGATGAGCGAGTCGCGCACGGTCGCGCGCGGCGCGGTCCTCGCGTCCTTCACGATCGTCGTGCTCGCGTCCTGCGTCCGCGTCGAGGACTTCTTCTTCGCGGGGCAGTCCGTGGACGACTACCGATGGGACGAGACCGATCCCGTGATCGACGGCGATCTCTCGTCGCCTCATCCGTCCCTGATCCCCGCCGGCCTGCGCGACGAGGGCTTCGTCGAAGTCGACGACGAGACCTCGCTCCACTGGATCTTCGCGCGTCAGCCCGAGGGTGCCGAGCGCGCCACGATCTTCTTCAGCCACGGCAACGGACCGAGCCTCGGGCGGTTCTGGGATCGCGTCGAGGTGATGTGGCAGCTCGGCTACCAGGTGCTCGTCTACGACTACCCCGGCTTCGGTCGATCGAGCGGCACTGCGTCGGAAGCGGGCCTCTACGATGCCGCCGGCCGCATGCTCGCGCTGCTCGGCGGACGCGAGGACGTCGACCCCGATCGCATCGTCCTCTACGGGCACTCGATGGGCTGCGCGCCCACGTTCGAGGTCGCTGTGCGATCGATGGGCGGCGCGATCGTCGCCCGCCGCGGCGGCGACGACGTCGAGGTGCACGCACGCGCGGTGATCACCGAGAGCGCTTGGTGCTCGATCGAGGAGATGATCCGCGATGGCGCGTTCCTCGATCTGCCGGGCGAGCTCGTCTCGCGTCTGCGCTTCGACAACTGCGCGCGCATCCCGGAGCTGCGGGGCGTCCCGGTGATGCTGCTCCACGGTCGACGCGATCGTGTGGTGCCGATTCGACAGCTCACGCTGCTCGACGGCGCCGCCGCCGAGCCGGCCATCGTTCATCGCGTGGCCGACGCCGATCACGTGAACGTCTCCGTGGTGGGCGAGCCGTGGCCGGGCAGCGATCCGCCGAGCGGCGTGCCCAGACCTTCGGCCGACTACGCCGAGTGGCTCACGTCGCTCGTGCCACCCGACTGAGAGAGCGAGAAACACTGAGCGCGCGCCTCGATCAAGGGGCTTCGAGCATGTCGCGTCGCGGGGGCTCCCACCCCGGGAGAAAGCCGGGACAGCGCGCGTGGTCGATGGGCTCGGTGATCGACATCTTCGACCACGAGAGCTCGCGCGACATGTCGTAGCGGGCGTCCCCGAGCACGTGCGCGTCGTACGCCTCGACCACGAAGGGCGCGCGCGAGAACAGCATGAACGCCGACACGCGGCAGTCTTCCTCGGCGAGCGTGCGCAGTCGGTCGCGCGGAACTTCGAGGGTGTCGAAGAGCTGCACGTCGACCGTCGAGCCATCGAAGATGGGCACGCGCGGCGCGCTGGTCTCGCGTGGCGGATCGGTGTGACAGCCCTCGGCCGAAAAGAGCTGAGGCGCGACGCTGATCGCCAGGCGCCGGTAGCTGAGCTGATCGCCTCGCGTCTGCACCGAGAGGCCGTTCCAACACAGCGGGTTGCCCGGCATCGGGTTGAGGACGAGGTCGTGCAGCGTGTCCTCGGGGAACGCCGTCGCGAGGACGGCCTCGCCTCGCGCGCGGGCCATGGCACCCGTGACCGCGAAGGTCAGCGGCACGACGACTCCGAGGCCGAGCGCGAGCCAGGTGCGTGAAGGTCGGAAGAGCCGGCTGCTCGCGTAGAGGAGCAGCGGTGCGAGCGCGCCGAGCAGTGCGACGAACGGCGGGAGCACCACGCCGCTCACGATCGCGAGCCCGATCGCGGCGAGGGATGGGAGCACCAGGAGCGCGCGCCCCGCACGGCTCGACGCGGTCATGACGAGCGGCGCCGAGAGCGCGACCCACCACAGCGGCTCGACGATGAAGATCGTGTCGCCGAAGTACCAACGCGCATCGAACGGCCAGAACGGATGGACGCCGTAGTTGTTGGTCGCGTCCATCACGAGGTGGGTGACGCAGCCGAGCACCGCGAGGCCGTAGAGCAACCCGCGGTGCGATCCGTCGGGAGGCTTCTCGTTCTCTCGGCGCGCGCCCCATCGCTCGAGCGCGAGCGAGGCGAGCCACGGAAGGAGCGCGAGCAGCGGGGCGAGCAGCAACGTGTGCGTGTGCCCTCGGTGATGGATCAGGTAGCCGAGCGGCCGCTCGATCACGCCCGTGTAGACGAAGTCGAGATCGGGCACGTTGTTCGCGCCCGCAGACGCGAGCCACGCAGCGCGTGTCAGCGTCTTGCCCGCCTCCTTGCCCGTTCGGCGTCGTCGGATCTCGAGCGCGGCCTCTGCGACGACGATGCCTGCGAGCGCGTGCGTGAGGTTGTCCATGCCTGGTGCGCTAGCGGGGCGCGAGGCCGAGCATGCTGTAGTCGAGGATCGCCTCGGCCGCGGCGGTGATGGTGGGGCGCTGAGCCCGCTCGTCCTCCGTACCGTCGACCAGCAGCTGCACCATCTGCTTGATGGTGCCGAGCACTGCCCACGCGGCGAGCTCGCCGTTCGCCACGCGCAAGAGGCCCAGGCGCGCGCCGTTCTCGAGCGCGTCCGCGAGCCAGCGGTGGAGGCGCGCGTAGAAGTCCGCGAGCTTCTTGTCGACCTCGGCATCGAGGCCCACCGCTTCGCGCAGCACCACGCGCGTCAGATCGGGGCTCGCGACGAACGCGGCGAGCACACGCTCGACGCTCTCTCGGATCTGCACGTTCACCGGCGGCGCGTTGGTCCCCATCGACACGCCCACCACGCTCGCGCGCACACGCCCCAGCAGATCATCGAGCAACGCATGGAAGATCGCGTTCTTGCTCTCGAAGTAGAGATAGAACGTGCCCCGCGCGACGCCCGCTGCGTCGATGATGTCGGCGATGCGCGCGTGGTGGTAGCCGCGCTGGGCGAAGACGTGGAGCGCCACGTCGAGCAGCTCGCGACGCCGCTGCTCGCGGATCTTCTCCGCACGCGACGCGCGACCGTCGCGCGCGACGTCCTTGTTCGCGCCCGACGTGAGGTGAACGACGGTCCCGCTCTCGGGCCGCTCGCTGGTGGGCGTGCTCATGGCGCGTCCTCCGTCTCGGTGGGTCGCTCGCGCTCGTTGCGCGAGGGCGAGCTCTCGGGAGGACCGCGCCAGCCGCGCGCCCTCCAGTGATCGTCGATGCGCTGGGCCATCACCGACCGCACGTGCTCCGCGAGCTCGGGGATTGCGGAGTCCGGCAGGCCCTTCGTCGACACGGGCGCATCCACGTGGATGGTCACCTCGTTGCCCGCGCGGATGATCAGCGACCCTTTGCGGATCACGTCGAACGCGCCGGTCACCGTCGTCGGGACGATGGGCAGACCGAGATCGCGCGCGATGAAGAACGTGCCGCGTCGGAACGCACCGAGGCGTCCGGTGGTGGTGCGATGCCCTTCGGGGAACGCGAGGATCGAGTGCCCCGCGTCGATCTCGCGGCGCATGTTCGCGAGCACCTCGGGCGTCTGCCCTTCCTTGCCCGGCCGCACCGGGATCGTGCCTCGCGCCTTCATGAACCAGCCGTACACGGGGATCTTGAAGTGGCTCTCGAGCTCGAGGCCCTGCTTGAAGTGGGGCGTCGCGTCGTAGATCCACACGTGATCGAAGATGTTCGTGTGGTTCTGCGCGAACATGTACGGCGTCTTCGGATCCACGGCGGGATCGACGATCGCCTTCCACCGCGAGCCGGTGAGCCGGATCTGCGTGCGGCAGTACCAGCGGTTCATCCACTCGATGCGCTCCGAGCCCAGCGCCGCGGACAGCACGGTCATCGTGGGGAACACGCTCGCGAGGTAGGTCACGCCCGCGCCCCAGAGGCCGATGGACGCCACACGCTCGCCGAGCGTCGGCGTCTCGAACGATGCTGCCGGCAGCGCGTCGGGGTTCTCGCGCGTCACGTGGACCCCTTGGGCGAGCGCCGACCTTCGAGCGCCTTGAGGAGGTCTTCCTGCAGCCGATCGACCTTCTCGTGAAGGTGCGCGACCTTCGCCTCGGCCGACACGTTCACCTGGTACTCGATCTCGTTGCGGATGCGATCGCGCGCGACCTGGCGGTTCTGCGAGAGCATCACCAGCACCGAGAGGATGATGGCCTCGAGCGACACGCACATCGTGAGGAGACCGAACGGGAACGGATCGAAGCCGCCCGCGCTGCTCTCCGCGAGCGGTGCGACGTTGAGGCCGATCCACACCACGAACCACACGATGTGCAGCACGAGGAACGTGATCGAGCCGGAGAACTCGGTCACCCAGTCGGCGGCGCGCTCGACCGCGGAGCGGTTGTCCTCGGTCTCTTCGTTGATGTCCTTGGCCGCCGCCATGCGGAGCAGGCGGTTCGTCTCACGCAACCGCCGTCCGGTCGCAGACAGCAGATCCATGGCCGACGCGGGCTTGAGGCGGAACAGCTCGTCGAGATCCTCGCGCGTCACGACGATCATCTCGACGTCCTCGACGCACGTCGCGTTCGCCGTGCGGGGGCCGCCATCGAGCAGAGAGATCTCGCCGAAGAAGTCGTTCGCGCGCGCTGTCTCGACGACGACCTTCTCGCCGCTGTCTTTCTTGAACCAGAGCTCCACCGCGCCGCTGCGCACGATGAAGAGCGAGCCGCCGGGCTCGGCCGCCTTGAAGATCTCCTTGCCCTTCTCGAACTTCACGTGATCGACGCGCTCCGCGAGCGCGCTGCGCTCGGTGTCGTCGAGGAGCGCGAAGAACGGAACTTCGCCGAGCGTCTCTGCGGTCGTCGCCATCTCGTCCTCCTCAGGCCACCACGTCGAACGCCCGCGGCACCACCTCGATCCGCTCGAGCGCGAGCGGGATGATCTCGCCGTCGATCATGCAGTCGACGGTCTTGCCGCCGAGATCGAAGGACACGCGCTTGGCGCGTGACTGCTCGACGCCCTCCTTCTCGACGTGCGTTCCCGCGAAGATGCTCGGGAACTGGGAGAGGAAGCGGCCGCGGCCCATCGGACCGATGCGGATGACGTCGAGCTCGCCATCATCGGTCTCGGCGCGCGGCGCCATCTGCATGCCACCACCGGTCGCGCGGCTGTTCGAGAACGAGAGGAGGATCGAGGGACGCTCGTCGCGCTCGGCGCGATCGGTCGTGAACGGATACGCGTCGGTCGCGAGCTCCACCGTGCTCTGCACCACGGCCGCGATGTAGCCGGCGGTGCCGAGGGGCTTGTAGCGACGGTTCGTCAGCGCGCCCGCACGCGCCGCGAAGCCCAGCCCCAGCAGGTTGAACGCGAAGAGCTCGCCGTCGCGATGCACCACGCGCAGCGCGTCGACGCTGCGCGTGTGTCCGCGCTCGATGCGTCGTGCGGCCTCTTCGGCGCTCGTGATCCCGAAGTCGCGCAGAAACGAGTTGCCCGTGCCGAGCGGCAGCATCGCGAGCGTGACGCGCTCGCTGCCTGCCGAGACGCCGAGCTGCGCGAGCGCGCCGTTCAGCACCTCGTGCGTCGTCCCGTCGCCGCCGACGCACAGGAAGCGTCGCACGCCACGATCGAGCTCGCGCTTCGCGAGATCCACGGCGTCGCGTGGCTTGTCGGTGTAGCGCGCCTCGATGCGGAGACCGCGCTCCCTCAAGCGCGCGAGCGCGCTCGGCGCCCGCTTGCCCGAGCGCCCTCCGCCCGCCGCGGGGTTCACGATCGCGCACCAGCTCTCGCTCGGGGCGACCGACACCCGCGGGCTCGTCTCCGTCGTCTGCGCGCTCGTCATAGGGACACCGTTCCCGCCGCGCTCGCCGCGCGCGTCAGCCCATGCCAGCCGTGGCCACCCGGCGACAGCTCCTCGCGCAGTCTCTCCGCGAGCGCCTGACGCTTCACCTTCATCGACGCGGTGCGCGGGAAGCTCTGCTCCACGATCACGAACGCGCCGATCCGCTTGTGCTCGGGGAGCTTGCGGTTGCGCAGCGTCAGCTCCTTCTCGAGCGCGCGCGCCTCGACCTTGCCGCGCACGACGGCGAAGAGCCCTTCGTGCACGAGCGACTCGCGACGCGGCCACACGTAGCCCGAGGCGAAGATCGCGAGCTCGTCCACGCTCGCGATCCCTTCGAACGCCGACTCGACGTCCTCGGGGTACACGTTCTTGCCGCCCTGCGTGACGATCATGTTCTTCGCGCGGCCGACGAGGTGGAGGTGGCGGCTCGCGTCCAGCCAGCCGAGATCGCCGGTGTGCAGCCAGCCCTCTGCATCGATGGTCTCGGCGGTGAGCTCGGGATCGTCGAGGTAGCCCGACATGAGCGTGGCGCCGCGGATCCACACCTCTCCCACGCCATCGTCGGGCAGGGCGGTCGCGCCACCGAGCGGCGCGATGCGGATCTCGACGCCCTTCACCGGCGGGCCCACCGAGTCGGCGCGGAACGGACGAAGGTCCTGCACCGTCGCGACGGTGCAGCACTCGGTCAGGCCATAGCCGATCGCGACCGGCAGCCCGAGCGCGTGAAAGCGCTCGGCGCGATCCCGATCCACGAACGCGCCCCCCGCGAACATCACCTCGAGCCGGCCGCCGAAGCCTTCGTGCACCGAGCCCAAGAGGCGTCGCGAGAGGCTCGGCCGCTGCACGTCCTCGGTGAGCTTGCGGTTGAGCGAGCCGAGCAGTCCGACCGCGCTCTTCTGCCACGCGGGTCGCGCGTCGAGCCGCTCGTCGATCGCGCGCTCGAACGCCTCGAGCAACACCGGCACCACGGCCATGTGCGTGATCGCGTGCTCCTGCATCGTCGACACGAGGAACTCGGGGCGCAACGTCCGCTGGTGCACGACGGTCGCGCCGCACGCGAACGGCCCCACGAAGCCCACCATGAAGTCGATCGCGTGGTTGGTGGGGAGGATCGAGAACGTTCGATGACCCGGCCGCATCGGGTAGAGCGCCATCAGAGCGTCGAGCTGCGCGAGGTAGGCGCCGTGCGAGAGCATGCAGCCCTTGGGACGACCGCCCGTGCCCGACGAGTAGACGATGCACGCGATGTCTCCGCGCGCGCGCTTCACGAGAGGCGGCATCGCCTGCTCGGGCAGCCCATCCCACACCGACACGCGCTCGCTCGCGTCGCTCTCGGCGCCATCGACGAGCAAGACGTCGCACGGAGGCTTCTTCGCGAACCGCTTCCACAGCGGCAGCTCGGTGACGAGCAGCTCGGCCCGGCTGTGCGCGAGCAGCTCGAGCTGCTCCTCGGCCGAGAGCTTGAAGTCGATCGGGACGATCTCCGCGCCCACACGGAATGCCGCACACGCCGCGATCAGCCATCGGCTCTGGTTCGACAGCACGATCGCCACGCGACGCGCCTTCATCGACGCCGCGACCTTCGCCACCTCGCGATGCACGTCGAGGTAGCTCATGGATCGCTTCACCTTCTTGCGATCGATCTCGAGCAGCGCGAGCTCGCGCTTCCACTGGACGAGCGCGTCCGAGAGGAGCTCACCGAGCGAGGCGTACTTGTCCGCGGGCAGCATGGTGCTCAGAGCCTCTTCGCGATCACGTCGGCGAGCGCCGAGAAGGTGCGGACGTCCTGGATCTCGTAGTCCGGGATCTCGATGCGGAACTCGCTCTCGAGCGCCGTGAGCAGGGTCATCGCGTCGACGCTGTCGATCTCGAGCGCGTCGAAGAGGTCCTGCTCGGCGCTCAGCGCGGCGCGCGGACGCGAGAACTTCGTCGCAGCCAGATCGAGCAGGCGGGACGTGAGGGCTTCCTGGTTCATGGGGTGATCTTCTCGTCGCCCTCGCCGGGGCGCGCGGGCAGGTAGGGCATCGCGTCGATCGCGCGATCGAAGCGCGTGAGCGCCTCGGTCACGGCCTTCGACGTGAAGAGGTGACAGAAGAGCCCCTTCTCCTTGGCGAGCTCGTCCTTCGGGATGTGCTTCATGAAGCGCTTCGCGACGCGCGCCGTGCCGCCGTCGAAGCGGGTGATCTGCTCGGCGGTTCGGACAGCGACGCTGCCCGCCTGTCCCTCGCCCACGAGCTGCGACACGAGGCCCACCTGATGCGCGCGCTCGGCGCCGAGCGAGCGACCGGTGAGCAGGAGGTCACGCACCACCGCGTTGCCGAGATCACGCTTGAGGCGAGGGATGCCGCCGAAGCCGGGGATGAGCCCCAGGCGGAGCTCGGGGAACGCAAAGCGTGCGGTGCGATCGGCGACGACCACGTCGTGGGTGAGCATCAGCTCGAGGCCGCCGCCGAAGACGACGCCGTGCACCGCCGCGACGGTGGGGAAGGGCGCTTCGTCGATCGCGTCCATCACCGCGTGGATGCGATCGAGGAACGCGCGGACCGAGGCGGTGCGCTCCGCGTCGGTCGCGCCCGAGCCGAGCGCGGCTTGGTTCGCGCGGTGCAGCTCTCGGAGATCTGCCCCCGCAGAGAAGCCTCGGCGCACCGTCGACCGCGTGACCATCGCGCGGATCGGCTGTCCTTCGATCACGCCGCGTCGGCACAGCTGCGCCAGCTCTTCGAGCGCCGCGAGCATCTCGGTGCCGATCTCGTTGGCGGGCTCGCGCACGAGGTCGACCTCGAGGATGCCGCTCGCGAAGCGCGCGGCGAGGCACGCGCCGCCGAGGACCTCGGCGCCGCTCGCTCGATCGTTCGCGTCGCGCGGATCAGGCATAGAGCGCCTCGATCTCCTTGGCGAAGTGGCGCTCGATCGCGCTGCGACGGAGCTTCTGGTTCGCTGTGAGGAGGCCGTTCTCGGGCGTGAGCTTCTCGCGGGCGACGTGCGCCTTTCGAAGGCGTCGGTAGTGCGGCAGGCCTTCGTTCACCTTCTCGAGGCCGGCCTCGATCGCGCTCGCGTCGACGTCGCCGGTGAGGATCACGGTGAGGTAGGGCCGCGCGTGTCCGATCACGACGGCCTGCTCGACGCCCGGCACGCACTGGAGGACGCGCTCTTCGATCGGCTCGGGGGCCACGTTGTGGCCCGAGGTCGGCACGAGCAGGTTCTTCACGCGGCCGATCACCGCGAGGTTCCCGCGCTCGTCGATGGTGCACTGGTCACCGGTGCGGAACCATCCGTCCTCGGTGAAGGCCGCGCGCGTCGCCTCTTCGCGTCGGAAGTAGCCGGGGAAGATGTTGGGCCCCCGCACGAGCAGCTCGCCTTCGTCGCCGAGCTTCATCTCCACGTCGCGGATCGCGTGCCCCACGCGCCCCGAGACCGTCGCGTCTCTCCGATCGATCGTGACGATCGCGGTGGTCTCGGTGAGCCCGTAGACCTGGAACACGGGGATCTCGAGCAGCTCCACGAACCAGCGCTGCACCTCTTCGGGCAGCGGCGCCGAGCCGCACACGAGACCTTTGATCTGCGTTCCGATCTGCGCTCGGATGGACTTGAAGATCACGCGCTTGGCGGCCGCGACCACCAGCTCGTCGCGCTTGCGCGACTCGCCCTTGCCTTGCTTCGCGAGCTGCAGACGACGCCACGCAGCGATGGCCTCGGCGTAGCCGGCGCGGATCGGGTACGCGCGCTCCGCGATCTTCTTCTCCACGCCGCTCTTGATGCGCTCGAGAAGCGCCGGGACGTTGAGGAAGTACTCGGGCCTCGCGGTCTTGATCTCCTCTGCGAGGTTCTCGAGCGACGTCGACATCATGATGCCGTTGGCGCGGAACAAGCAGCCCCACAGCACCATGCGCGAGCCGGCGAAGCAGAACGGGAGGTAGTGGAAGACGCGATCCGATCCGCCTTGCGCGCCCGCGAGCTCACGCAGCTTCACGTCCAGCACGGGCAGCATGTGCTCGGCGTTCGCGACGCTGGTGATCACGCCCTTGGGCTCACCCGAGCTGCCCGACGTGTAGATGATCGTGACCGGGTGATCGCTCGCGAGCGGTCGCGCCGGCTCGAGCTCCGAAGGAGCCGCGCTGGTGAAGAGCTCGGGCAGCAGCAGGAAGGGCGCGACGTCGACGTGCGCAGCGATCGCGTCGCGCAGCGTCTCGTCGAGCGTGATCACCAGCTTGGGATCCGCATCGCGGACCATGCCCGCGAGCTCCTTGGGATCTTGCCGCGCGTACATCGGCACGACCGTCGCGCCCTCGGCGAGGATGGCGAGATCAGTGGCGATCCAGCGCGTCGAGTTCGGCGCCACGAGAACGACCCGGTCGCCTGCCACCACGCCGTGGTCACGCAGACCACGACGCGCGATCTCGACGAGCGCGCGCAGGCGTCGACCCTCGGTGGAGACGAGACGCGAACCGTGCACCTCGACAGCGAACAGTCGGTCGGGCCACGCCTCCAAGTTGCTCAAGATCTTGTGGACGAAGTGGTTCATCGGAGCCGGACGAAACTCCTCCCCGACTTCGAGGGAGGGCCAGGGTTGGGGTCAGCGGGGCGATGACTCGGAGGCGTGGGTCTCGAGGATTCGTCGCTGCAGCGCAGGCAGCGGAGGCAGGTGCGCGAGAGGATCGTTGCCTTCGCCGAGGCCCGCGCGGAACGGGAAGCGCGGGTGCGCGGCGCGCACGTGATCGACGAACATCGCGCCCATCTCGCCCATCGATCGCAGGTTCCGCGCGACCGATCGCTCGATCGGCCCACGCGCGGCATCGATGGCGTCGAGCAGCGCGAGGCCGTGGTCGCGGATCTTCGCGTCGAGCTGCCCGTCGTCGACCTCGAGCGAGAGCTCGGGCGTGCCGCGATCCTTCATGAGGTTGCGGATGCGCTCGTCCATCGTCACGCCGATCGACGGCACCGCCGCGGGCATCGAGCACACGAGCGCGTGGTAGCGCGAGCTCACGACGAGCGAGGCGCGGCGCAGGATCGAGACGAGCTCGAACATGTCGTGCTCGTCGCTCGAGAAGAGCGGCCACGTCTGGTGCGTCGTGAGCTCCACGCGCTGCTGGAAGCGCTCGCATGCGCCGCGGTCGAGGGCCTCCATCCCGACGATCACGGGGAAGACGTCGCGGCTTCGGGCGAGATCGACCATGCCGCCCGCGAGCTTGCCGAGGTAGCCGACGAGCTTCTTCTCCACGTCGGGGGCGTCGTGATGGAAGTAGATCGATCGGAAGTGGGTCTTCTCGTGGGCGCCCGTCGCCTTGTGGACGAGGGCCTTCCACGGATCGGGCTTCACCGGCCACCAGAACGGATGAATGGGACACACCACGACGACGGGCTTCTTGCCGTCCCAGCCAGCGCGTCGCAGCAAGGTCTCCGAGAGCCCGCCGGGCGCGTCGACCTCGTCCGAGCCGAACGTCCACGCTGTGTCGGTGCCCACCCGCGTCTCGATGCCGAGGCGCTCGAGCACAGCGCTCGACTCGGGGTTGCGCGTGATGATGAGACTCCCCTCGACGTACTCCTCGATCATCGCCTCGAGGCTCGCGTCCATCGCGCCCGCCTCTCCGCCGTAGCCGATCGCGACCTTGTCCTCCGCGCGCGCCAGGCCCAGCGCGCCCACCATCATCGTCGTGAGCGCGGAGGCGAACTTGCTCTTGAACATCGAGCCTTCGCACGCGATCACGCCGTGGTAGCGGCGCACCTGATCGTAGAGGAACGTCGGAAAGAGCTGCGGCACCTCGAGCTGCCGTACGGTCTTGAAGTAGCCGCGCGTCCAGCTCGGATCGATCGTGAGGATCGAGAGGCTCGCGTGCTCGTCGCCGAGCAGATGGCGGAACTGCCGGATCATCTCTTCGGTGCGCACGTCGGCGCCCGTGTTGCGCGAGCCCACGTAGCCCGCGAGCAAGAGCTCGAGCGGCTCGCCCGATCGCCAGCGCGGCGAGGGACGCTTCTCGTGCTCGGCGCGCCGCGCGTCGATGAGCGCGCCCATCGCCGTCTGGAGCGCTCGGTCCGCATCGAGCGCGCCCCTCGCAGTCTCGAGCGCCCTCTTGGCAGCGCGCTCGATCAGGATGCTCCCTAGGCCCATGTGGTGATCTCCTGGGAAGGCGCCGCGAGCTTCGCGAGGCGCTCGGGCAGCGGCACGAACGGGTACGCGAACTTCACCTCGCGCGACCAGCGGTAGAGCTCGCCGCAGTACTCCGTGAAGGGAACCGGCGTCTCGCCCAGCTCCTCGCACACCCGCGTGTTGTCGAAGACAGTGTCGAAGACGATGTACGGCCAGAACACCTTCAGGAGGGCGCCGTAGAGCGAGAGCGTGCCCTTGGGCAGGTTCGCCATGCGGTTCACGGTGGCCTCGAAGGCGCGGCTCGCCTGCGGCACGAAGCGAGGCGGACGGCGCGACGGATACTTCGACAAGAGCGCCGTGCCGATCGCCTCTGCGCTCTTGGAGCCGGTGCCGCTCGAGAGGTGGTAGATGCGGTGCTTCGTGTCGCGCTTGAGGTGGAGGTCCGCGATGGCGCGGCCCACGAAGTCGGCGTTCACGATGTCGAGCCGCGCAGCCCCGCTCATCGGCAGGACGGGCATGTCCGCGAGCGCACAGAACGAGCGCACCATGTCGAACTGCGTCGTCTGCGGGAAGCGTGAGTCGCCCATCACGATCGAGGGCCGCACGACGAGGCGATCGGTGTCGGGCAGCAGCTCCTCGACCATGTGCTCCGCGAACTTCTTCGTGCGCGCATACGGGTCGTAGTCCGAGCGTTCCCAGTCGATCGCGAGGTCTTCCTGCACGACCTCGCGGAAGCGACGACCGCACACAGCGACGGTCGAGACGTCGGTGAAGCGCTCGAGCCTCCCGCGCTTGGCGATCACGTCGCGTGCGAAGCCGACCACGCTCAGCGTGCCGCGCAGGTTCGCGTTGAGGCAGGCCTTCTCGGATCGTCGGTTGAGCGACGCCGCGATGTGGAGGATCGAGCTCGTGCGCTCGGCGAGCTCGCTGCGCACGCGCGGATCCATGCCGAGGTGGGGCGCGGTGAGATCGCCCGAGACGAACGTGACGTTCTCGAGGACGCGCTCGAACCACTCGGCCTTCGACGCGGCGGACTCGTGCGCCCCCGCGTGCATCTGGAGGCCATTCCAGAGCTTGGCGATCGCGTCCTTCTTGTTCTTCGCGCGCACGAGCAACGCGAGCTTCGCGTCGTGGTGCAGGACGAGGCGCGTGACGGCGTACGAGCCGAGGTAGCCGGTGCCACCGGTGACGAAGACGAGCGACATGATCTCTACTCCGCGTCGTTCGGCGCGGCGCTCTCGCCGCTGCGCTCGTGCTTGGCCTCGTGGGCGCGCAGGTCGGTCGCGCGCAGGGCACGCGGGCGCTCGCTCGGATCGTCCTCGCGCGTGGTGTGCTCGAGCAGGTCCGTGTCCAGCGAGAACACGGGGTCCTCGGGGATGCGCTCGCCGTGCATGAGCGGCAGCGACCACTTGTCGAGGCCGGGGATGTGCACGTTCATCCAGTAGTCGCGCCAGTCGAGCGACGCGAGGTCCCAGCCGAAGAGCGCGCGCTCCTCGGCCCCGACGCGCTCGCTCGCGCGCCTCACGTTGTGGGTCTCGAGCTCGATGTCGTTGTCGAACACGAACGGCTGGAACATCCGCAGCATCTCGACGACCTGACCGATCGTGCGCGACGCCGAGCCCCACTCCTTGGCCTGACGCTGCGCGAACTTCGTGATCTCCGTACCGAAGCGCTCGCGCACCGCGCTCGGCAGGTGATGCTCGGCCTTGAACGCGCTGAAGAGATCACGGACGCCGCGCGTGAGCTTCTTGGCAGCTGGCAGCCACGGGTCCTGATCCGCTGCGCGGTCGTGGACGACGCTGTCGAGATGACGAAGGACGAGGCGCTCGAACGCATCGTCGGAGCGGGCGTACTCGCGTCGGCGCACGAGCGAGGTGAGATCCACCGCGCGCCCGAACGTGAAGCGGTTCGTGTCGCCCGAGGCGAGCTGGTAGACCCGCGCATGCTCGCCGCGCATCAGCTCCGCGAGCGCGACGATCGTGCCGCGCGCGACCGAGTCCACGGGCACGACGTCGAAGCAGTGATCCTCGGCGAAGGGCATGCGGCGGTGCACGGTGCCCACGAGCCACACGAGCGGTCCCGAGGTGTTCACGCCCTCGTTCCACCCGCGGAACGGCAGCTCGCGCGCGCACTCGACGATCGACGGACGCACGAAGGTGGACTCCACGTCGCCGCGCATCGCGACGAGGTGCTCGCCCAGGGCCTTCGTGTACGTGTAGAGGTTGGGCCAGCCGAGAGCCTGCGCGCGCAGCGTGCCGCGCTCGATGCGTGCCTTCTTCGCCTCGACGGGATCGGGGAAGCGCTTGCTCGTCGCGTCGCAGAGCGACTCCATCGACGCGAGCTCGTCGCGGGGCGAGAAGCGCGTGCCATTCGCGGACAGGCCCGGCTCGAGCAGCTCGGGCACGGGGCCCGACACGTTGCCTGCGACGAAGCTCGTCGAGACGTGCAGCAGGCGGCGTCCGCGCGTGCGCGCCGCGAGGTCGGCCGCGTGAAGCGCGCCGCGTACGTTCACCGCCACCCCCTCGAGGGGATCGGGCTCGAAGTCCGTCAGACCGGCGACGTGGATCACGCAGTCGATGCTCGCGCCCAGACGATCGACCACGCGCGGGTCGATCCCACAGAGCGGATCGCGCACGTCGCCGGCCACGACGTCGACGCGGCTCGCCAGGAAGCTCCCCAGACCCTCGCCGTGGATCTCGCGCAGGTTGCGCAGGCCTGGGCTGCGCTCGAAGAGATGGCGCACCCGCTTGGCCGCGGGCTGCGTCTTCTTGCCGCGCGCGAGCAACGTGATGCGTCCGATCTCGGGCGCGCGCTCGAGCAACATGGAGACGAGCACCTTGCCCAGGAATCCCGTGAAGCCGGTGACGAGCACGTGCTTGCCGCGCAGCGTCTCGCGGATCGGTAGAGGGCTCTTCTGCGAACGTTCGAACGGAGACATCAGAGGCTCGCTCCTTCGTCGTGATCCGGAAGCTCGCGTCCGTCCGGGTTTGCGGGCACTTCGTACGGCGTGCGCGCGCGCACGATCGGCCAGTCGAGGTCGCGGGCCACGCGGGCGAGCTCGCGGTCGGGCTCGATCGCGCACGGCTGACCCACGAGGCCGAGCAGCACGAGGTCGGCGCGTGATCGGCCGTAGGCGCGGCTCGTCGTCAGATCGATCGCGTGCAGGCTCGCGAGCTCGCGGAGCCGCTTCGGATCGATCTCGGGCGAGATGATCGGTGAGAGCAGGCTGCCCGTCGCTCGCTGCCTGTCGTCGAGCTCGAGCTGGTTGGCGACGACGACGTCGAACGTGGGGCCGTCCTTCGCGAGCAGGCGCACGAACGCATCGGCGATCGGCGCGATCGACTCCGCCAGCAAGACGGTCACCAGCCCGTCGCGTCGCGCACCCTCGACGAGCCGCACAGCTTCGTCGCGCGCCTCGGGCACGAGCACGTCGCGGGCGTAGTCCTCGCCGAGCACCTCCACGCGATCACGGCTGAACCCAGCGATGGTCGAGTACGCGAGCTTGGTGGTCTGCGCGCCCGCGATTCCAGCGCCGGCGAGGCTCACGCCCCGAAGCGCCCCGGAGAATGCTGCCCCTCCCAGACCGAGGAGACGCGTGCGCATGGAGGCAGCGTTCGAGGCCAAGTACGCGGCGCCCGCCCACGCGCCAGCGGGGTGCATCACGCCCTCGAGGCGGAAGAACGCAGCGCGGCGGGTGGGGCAGGATGCTCCAGGAGAAGAGGTGTGACCGCTCGCCATGCGGCCCGTCCTTACAACTGCACTGACACGTCAGTCTAGTTGAATTCGTCACAGGACGGTCACGGGCCGGGCGGTGGGGACGCGGACTGGAGCCCAGGCTCCCAGCGCCGGGACCCTCGACGTCGTGGAGCGAGCCGGGTTGATCAGCGTCGCGATCGAGCACCAGCAAGACCGAGCTTGCGGAGCTTCGACTGCAGCCCGCCTCAGAAGGCGCCGTCGGCGATCCAGGTGGGGTCGGCGCCATCTTCGGCGGGCGAGTTGCCGCGGAAGCCATCGTTGCCGTTGAGCGATCGATCGAGCACGACCTGGCCCACGCCGTCGAGCGGCCAGTACGCGAGGAGGCCGCTCACGCCCGGCGTGAGCTCCGTGCGCATGAAGCCCTGAATGGCGGCGCGTCGACGCGCGACGCGCCAGAGGCGCACCTCGTCCACGTCCATCTCGGTGCGGCCGATCACGAAGGCCGAGGACGTGAACGACGCGAGGTAGCTCGAGGTGTCGCCCGCATCGATCACGCCCGAGGCGCTCTCGCCGTCGACGAAGAGCTCCATGTTGAGGCGGCCGGTGGACGCTCCTTGCTGCACGAGCGCGAAGTGCGTCCACGTGTCGAACGCGATCGGCCGATCGACCTCGACGATCACGCGGGTGCCGCCCTCGGACCAGCCGAGCCAGAAGGTGCGGAACGTTCCGTCCGCGCTCGGTCGAAGCTCGAGGTAGAGGTGGCTCCCGATGCTGGGGTCGCCCTTGATCGCGATCACGCCCGGTGAACGGAGGCGCGCCCACAGCTCGAGCGTGAGATCGGGACCGACCGAGAGCGCGGGGCGATCGGGCACCGTCATCGCCTGCGCGCTCGTGAAGCGCAGCGCATCCGAGCTCGGCGGTCGACCCGCGTCGCGACCGGGAGGCACGAACGCGTCGATGGGCGCGACGAACGCGTCGACGGGAACGACGAACGCATCGCGAGGCACGAAGAACGCGTCGGGTCGCACGAAGCCCGCATCGAACACGCCCGCATCGGGGTCGGGGCCGTGCAGGCCGGTGTCGGGCGTGAACGGTCCACCGTCTCGACGCAGGAGCGCCGCGTCGCGATCGATGGGCATGCCGGTGTCGGGAAGATCACGGGGCAGGCACTCGCCTGTCGGCTGGCACACGCCCTCGGGCCCGCACAGCTCGGGCACCAGGCGGTACGTGCACGTGCAGTCGCTGCAGAAGGGCGAGAGACAGTTCCACGAGGGAGGCGGAGGCGGACAGTCCGCGTCGCTCGCGCAGAGACAGAAGCCGACGTCGCCGGGCGCGCCGCCATCGGGGAACACGAAGGGATCCGTGTCGAGGCTCACCGTGCTGCGCGCGTCGACACCCGCCGCGTCGAGGCCGGGCGCGTCGTGTCGGAACGCGTCGACGGGGCCCGAGTCGTCGCGTCCGTTCGTCGCGTAACAGCCGCTGAGCGCGAGCAGCGAGACGAGCGCGAGGGCGGGTGAACGCACGGCCGAACGATAGCGGCGATCACCTGCGAGCGCTCGAAACGCGTGACTTTGGTATGGTCGCGGTCGGGACGTCCCGAAAGGAGAGGTCGCTCGATGACGAGATTGCTTCGCTCGATGCAGGCCCGCGCCCTGATCCTCGTCGCGTGCGCGAGCGCCGTGAGCGTCGCCATCGGCTGCGAGGGAACAGGCGGTGGTGAAGACGCTGGCGCGAGCGCGCGCGACGCTGCGCGCTCGTCGGATGCGCCGGCGTCGGACACGCGCGCCGATGCGTTCTCGAGCGAGGACGCGGCCTCCGCCGATCCCGATGCGGCCGTGCCCGCGGGGATCGCGATCACCGCGCCCCTCGCGGGCGCCGACGTCTCCGAGAGCGTGCTCGTGCGCGCGAGCGCGCCGACGGGTACGGCGAGCGTGGGCTTCTTCGTCGAGGACGAGAGCACGCCGCGCTGCACCGACGACGCGGCACCGTTCCGCTGTCTCGTGCACCTCGATCCTGCGGGACCTGCGGGGCCCGTTCGCTTCACGGCGCGCGCGACGGTCTCCGGTACGCCCAGCGAGGCGAGCGTCACGGCGATGCGTCGCCTGCGCACCCTCGATGGCTGCACCGATGCGCTGGGTGGCTGCGTCGCGCGCTGGGTGACCGAGGGATCGGCCGCGGGCTTCGCGGGCATCACCTACGAGAACCGCGACGGCACGCACGCTCGCTACGACACGAGCGGCATGCCGGGCATCACCGACCTCACCAACGACGAGGGCAACTTCACGTGGGGCACGGCGGGGCCGAGCATGGACCGCAGCACGATCGTGATCGCCAACGTCTCCAAGGCGTACACGTCGATCAGCGCGAGCCTCGTTCGCTACGACGTCGCGTGGGGACGTCAGTACACGAGCCGCTACGAGACACAGTTCCTCGCGGACAAGCTCTTCTTCTATCCCGAGCACGTCGACTGCGGCGTCGAGGACTTCTACTCGTTCCAGACCGCGGCCGTGTTCACGTCGCAGGGCAGCTCGGGCTCGGAGCTCGACGAGGTCGGCAAGCACCTCTACGCGCTGGCGTCGATGTCGTCTGCCGTGCGCACGCGCCTGCACGACGCGGGCGTCTTGATGGACGTGCTCACCATGATCCATCGACGTACGCGCGTGGCCTCGGACGCCGCGTACCTGACTGGCATCGCGCACCCGACGGCGTTCGGCAACTACGACAACGACCGCGCGATGGCGCTGCTCGCGCACGCGCTCACCGAGGCCGACCTCCCCCCCGTCGCGCGGATCACGACGACGGATGACACCTCGCCGGTGCAGATCGCCGACGGCCCCACGCTGCGCGCGCGCGGCTTCGTCACCGGCGGTGCCGACGAGTACGCGCTCACTGCCGACGCCACGACGAGCCGCGACCTGAACGCGCGGCCGCTCACCTACCACTGGCGCGTGCTCCGCGGGGACCCCTCGTACGTGACGATCGTGCCGATGAACGACGAAGAGTCCGTCGTGCGGATCACGTTCCGACGTCACCCGACTGCGATGTACGAGGGCGATGGCGGCGCGGCCTCCACGCGCATCACGCGCACGAGCAACCTGCTCTCGATCGGCCTCTTCGTGCACAACGGCGTCGACTTCTCTGCCCCTGTCTTCGTCACGTCCTACAGCCTCGACGCGCAGCGCGGCGCCTCCGGCGAGAACAACCTCGATTGAGCACAGGAACCAACATGACCAGCAACGTCGCGGTCCTCGGCGCCGGATCGTGGGGCACGGCCCTCGCGAAGAGCATCTCGGACTCGGGCCATCGCGTGCGCCTGTGGGCGCGCCGCAAGGAGCTCGTCGAGTCGATCCAGAGCGGACGCGAGAACGCGGCGTACCTGCCGGGCGCTGCGCTCGCGCCCTCGCTCACCGCCACGCACGAGCTCGCGTATGCGCTCGAGGGTGCCGACGTCGTGCTCTCCGTGGTGCCCACCCAGGGCCTGCGCGAGACGCTCGATCAAGCAGCGCCCCACTTCCCTCCGACCGCCCCGATCCTCAGCGCCACCAAGGGCATCGAGGTCGGCACGCTGAAGCTCGTCAGCGGCATCTTCGAAGATCACTTCTCGAAGGACCGGCACCACTTGCTCAGCTACCTGGGCGGGCCCTCGTTCGCGAAGGAGGTGGCGCAGGGGATGCCCACGGCCGTCGTCGTGGCGGCGAGCGATGCCTCGAGCGCCGAGCGTGTGCAGGCGGTGCTCGGCACCGATCGCCTGCGCGTGTACACGACGGACGACGTGGTGGGCATCGAGCTCGGCGGCGCGCTCAAGAACGTGATGGCCATCGCCGCGGGCACGGGCGACGGCCTGGGCTTCGGGCACAACACGCGCGCGGCGATCATCACGCGCGGCCTGGCGGAGATGAGCCGCCTCGCGATGAAGCTCGGCGCGAACCCGCTCACGCTCGCGGGCCTGGGCGGTATGGGCGACCTCGTGCTCACGTGCACTGGCGATCTCTCGCGCAACCGCAAGGTCGGCCTCGAGCTCGGCAGGGGAAAGAAGATCGGCGAGATCCTCGCGGGCATGTCGCAGGTCGCCGAGGGCGTGCGCACCACCCAGAGCGCGTACGAGCTCGCCAAGCGCGAGGGGGTCGACATGCCCATCGTGGAGGCCATGTACAAGGTCCTCTACGAGGACCTCCCGCCGCTCGAGGCGGTCGTCTCGCTGATGACGCGAAAGCTCCGCGCCGAGCGCGACTGACTCAGGGACCGAGAAAGAATCGGGGGCGCCTTGCGGCGGGGGAGCGCAGCTCCCCCTGGAGCAGGAGTCGAGTCGAGGAGCGAAGCGACGAGGCGAGCGACGGGGAGCTCGAGGGGCCAGAGGTCCCTCGACCCAGACAACTCAGCGCAGCGCGAGCAGCGCGCGAAGCACCCGATCGATCGCGGCCATCGTGCGCGGGTCTGCGCGGCCCGCGACCTCGGGCTCGAAGCGGTCGGTCGTCGCGGCCGCCAAGAGAGGCACCACGATGACCATGGGCTTGGCAGTCGCCCCACTGCCCAGCGCGATGGGCACGTTGCCGACCCACGCAGCGAGAGCGGGGAGCGGCTTTCGGATCGGGGCGACGACGACCGTGTCGCTGATGCCCGGAAACGATGCCGACTGCAGCACGATGAAGTGCTCGAGCGAGTCGCCCCGTCCGAAACCGAACGTGCGACGCGCGGTGAGGACGTCACCGCGGTCGGCCAAGGATCTCCTCCATCGCCGTGAGCGTCTTGCGCAGCTCGGCCCGCAGCTCCGGTGTCGAGGTCTCCTCGAGCTGGCGCAGGAACTCTTCGTGCTCTGCGTCCTCGAGCGCCTTCACGAGCAGCTCGCGCGCGGCCTCCGCTTCGCGCAGGCCACGGCGCTTGGCGAGGCGCTGCAGGTCGGCGCGAACGCTCTGGGGGACGTTGAGGTTGAGGCGCTCCATGGGTGACCTCCGATCGGCAGACGAGGTCATGCTGGAGGTCCTCCCCGAGGATGTCAACGCGGTCACCGAAGCGCACCCGCGCTCCCCTCGTCACTCGACGCGGTAGTAGTAGAAGATTCCGAGGCCCGGCATCACGCCGGCGTTCGGCGGCGGCGGGGTCCAGCGCTCGTGGAAGTTCATCACGCTGCGCAGCGTGACCGTGGCGCGGCCCGACTGGCCGGTGACGTTGATGCTGAGGATCTTGGCGCCCGTGACGAGCAGCGGATCGAGGACCTGACGCTGCTGGGGCGTGATGGTCACGGGGCGGAACAGGAGCGGGCTGCTCTCGCCGAGGAAGCCGCGCAGCATGGGGTAGAGGTCCTGCGCGCCGCCGCCACCCTCGAGGAACGTCATGAAGTCGCCGCCCGAGGAGAAGAACGGGATGGGCGCGATGCCGCGCACGGTCTGGAACAGCTGGATGAACTTCGCGGCCTCGGTCGGGTCGGTGCAGAGCGACTGATCGGTGAGCACCGAGCAGACACGCGCGAGGAGCACCTGGGGCGGTGCCTCGTTGGGGTTCACCGAGCCCGAGCCGTAGATCGTGACCAGGCGGTTCTCGGGGTGCTCGCGATCCTCTTCGATGAAGGTCGCCCAGAAGTCGTCGCCCACGCCGCGCACGAGGCGGATCTCCTCGAGCGAGTCGAACGGCGCGTTCTTCGCGCGGTAGCTGTCGTCGAGGCGCTGGTAGATGTCGTCCTCGGCGCCGCCGACGGTGACGGTGGCCGCGCCGGGATCGAAGTTCGTGCGCTCGGTGTCGTAGTCCCACCAGTCGATCAGCGCGCTGACGATGTCCTGACGCGTCGACATCTGGCCGTCCGCGTCGAGCTGCTCGAAGAGCGGGTCGAAGGGCGAGGGCGATTGGTAGCCGCCCTGGAGGGCGAAGAACTGCATCGCGACGCTCGTGCGCGCGCGGTCGCCGTCGAAGAAGAGCGGATCGTTGAGGTTGATGCGGCTGTTCTCGGCGAACGCCGTGATCTGACAGGTGGCGTTGGTGTCGCCGATGCCTTCGGCGCCCGAGAAGTCCATGCCGGTGTCGCCCGCCATGCCTTGCGCGCCCTGGTAGTTGCAGAACGGCTGGAGCAGATCGCTCGCGAAGCTCCACACCGGCAGCTGCGGCGGCGGGCGACCGATCAGCATCTGGTACATCGGCGCGACGGCCGTGCGGATCATGGGCTCTTGGGCCACGAGCATGCGCGTGAGGTTCACGCCGCTCCGCGCCATGTACTCGGCGCGCAGCTGATCGCGCTCACTGCTCGCCACCACGAAGGCGGCCGCCGTGCTCTGCTGCATGTCCGCGAGCATCACTGCGAGGATCGCGAGCGCGACCATCGCCATGACGAGCGCGACGCCACGCTCGCGCCCGGTGGCGCCGTCACGCTCGCCTCGCTCCACCACGGGCGCGCGTCCGCGGCGCCGTCGGACGACGGTCTGCGGGGGGACGTGTGGGCGAGCGGGCATCGGGGCGTGAACGCGCGAGGCGACCTCGCATAGTCCCCGACTCCCGAGCACCTCGCAAAGCGAGGTCAGAAGTCGCGGCGGATCCGCAGCAGCTCGACCGCCCGGTGATCGGGGAGCGAGTCGTAGATGGGATCGAGCGCCAGATCGTCGTCGCGCAGCACGCCCTGATGGTAGGCGGCCTGGAGCTGCTGCCACCACAGCGAGGGCGGCTCGATCGGCGGGCACTTGCGGGGCTGATCGGGGTAGGGCTCCGGGAGCGTCTCGCCCGTGAGCTCGGACTTCTCGCGGATGGCCGTGCACGCCGCGCGATCGTCGTCGTCGTAGGTCTGGAGGATCAGGTGATCGAGGATGCGCAGCCACGGCGTGGGATCCTCGCGGGGCACGCGACGGAACGCGCGCGCGACGATGTAGGCGACGCGCGAGGGCGTCGTGCCGCGCAGATCCCACGTGCTCTCCGGCGCGCGCTTGCCCAGCCTCGCGCCGGCCTCGAGCACGCCCTCGTCGCTCCCGAGCGTGACGGCGAGCTTGATCGCCTCCCAGTCGCACCACGGCTCCGAGGGCACGCAGCGCGCGCCGCGCAGGTAGGACGCGAGCGCCTCTTCGGGGCGCCCCGCACGACGAAGCGCGTGGCCGACGGTGACGTGGGCGACGCTGACGTCGGGCTCCACCGTCGCGTGTCGTTGTCCCTGCGCGAGGTAGCGGTCGAGCGTGAACGCGCTGCCGAAGTCGGAGGCCGTCCACTCGCTCACCTGCACGCGGCACCACGCATCGAACGTGCGATGCACCAGGCGCAGATCGCCTGTCTCGGGGTCGTAGTCGACGATGGGCCAGGTGTCGCTGATGGGGGCGGCGGTGCGATCGAACGCGAGGACCGAGCCGTGCTCGGTGCGCGCGAAAGGGAGGATGACCTCGGGATCGAGGAACGATGCCTCGCGCTGCGCGGCGACCTGCTTGAGCGCGGCGTCGATGGTGGTCCCCGGGCCTGGCGCGGCCGTGAGGAGGACGGAGCTCGGCAGTTGTCCGCCGTTGAAGCGTCCCAGCACGAGGCGCAGATCGGTGGGCAGCGGCGCCCCGATCTCCTGCTCGAGCGTGGACAGATCGATGGCCTGCGCGGGCGCGCGGAGGGTCACCCCCGCGTTCCCGTTGTTCTTCTCGGCCCACTGGATCAGCTCACGAACCCCACGGTGCATGCGGGCGGCACTCTACACTGCGTCGGGCCCGTTCCAGTGGGGTTTGTGGACGGAACGTGACGGCCCATGGAATCCGTTGACGCGCTGTCCGACCCTCCCGTAGATTGAGGAGCAAGCCGTGGACGATCCGGACGTCAAGACACGTGTCACGCCGCTCGAAGAGCTGCGGCCGCTGCGTCAGGGGACCGACTGTCTCGTCGTGATCTATTCGTCCGACACGCGACAGTTCGGCAAGCGGTACGTCCTCGAGCGCGAGGTGCTGAGCATCGGCCGCGGCCAAGAGAACACCGTCGTCCTCGACAACGACAGCGTCTCGCGCCGCCACTGCCGCATCGAGAAGCGCAACCAGGCCTGGTACGTCTGCGACCTCGACTCGACGAACGGCACCTACGTCAACGACGAGCTGGTGAAGGAGTACCAGCTGCGCCGAGGCGACCAGGTGAAGATCGGCGACACGATCGTGAAGTACCTGAGCGGCTCGGACGTGGAGGCGCAGTACCACGAGGCCATCCACGAGATGGCCATCAAGGACGGTCTCACGAACGTCCACAACAAGCGCTACTTGATGGAGTCGCTCGAGCGCGAGATCCCGCGGGCCATGCGGCACCAGCGTCCGCTCTCGGTGGTCATGTTCGACATCGACTTCTTCAAGAAGATCAACGACACGTACGGCCACCTCGCGGGCGACTACGTGCTCAAGGAATTCGCGACGCTCGTGAAGCAGCGCCTGCGGCCCGACGACGCGTTCGGTCGCTACGGCGGTGAAGAGTTCTGCTCGATCCTGCCGGAGACACCGCTCGTGGGCGCGGGCGCGATCGCCGAGGACCTGCGCCGTCGGGTGCAGGAGAAGCGCTTCGTCTTCGAGGGCGAGAACATCTCGGTGACTGTGTCGCTGGGCGCCGCGGAGCTCGTGAACGGACAGGACGCCACTGCGTTCCTCAAGTCCGCCGACGAGAAGCTCTACGAGGCGAAGCGCGGCGGTCGAAACCGCGTCTGTATCTAGAGGGGCCATGCGGCCCCTCCCCCACGCAGCGTGGGGCCCGCTCCACTCGCTCCGCTCGTGCTGCGTGCGGGGCGACAACCCCGCTTGCCGGCCACCTAGCGTCGTTGGCTGGCCACCGAGAGTCGTTGGATGAGCGCGCAGGTCTTCCTCGCCGTCGCAGGCAACATCGGCTCGGGCAAGACGACGCTCACCAAGCGGCTGGTCGAGAAGCTCGGCTACGTCGGTCTCTACGAGAGCACGGACGCGAACCCGTACCTCGCAGACTTCTACGCGGACATGCCGCGCTGGGCGCTGCCCACGCAGCTGCGCTTCCTCGCGGAGCGCGTGCGGCTGACGCGCGAGACGCTCGGCGAAGGGCGCAGCGCGGTGCAGGACCGCACCGCCTACGAGGACGCCGACATCTTCGCCGCGAACCTCCACGGCCGCGGCGCGATGGATGGGCGAGACTGGGAGACCTACCAGCTCATCGCGCGGCAGCTGCTCGAAGGCGAGCGTGCGCCCGATCTTCTCGTGTACTTGCGCCGCGAGGTGGACGGCTGCGTGACGAACATCGCGCAGCGTGGGCGCGAGTACGAGGAGTCGATCCCGCGCGACTACCTCCTCGATCTCCACCAGCGCTACGACACGTGGTTCGAGCGGTGGCGCCGATCGCCGAAGCTGCTCGTGGATGCGAGCCAGCACGATTTTCTCCGATCGGATGTGGATCTCGACGCGCTCGTGCGCCGCATCGAGGGCGCGCTGCCACAGCCCTCGCTCCCGTTCGGCTGATCACCGTGCCGCCCCGTGCCAGCGACGCGTGAAACCTCTTCACGGTGCTGGCGCGGCAGGGCCGGATCCTCGTGGAAATCGTGTGGGCATGCGCTTGCAAACGGGCCGATGCAGAGGTGCTCATGACTCGCTGGCTCACCGCTGCGCTCGCGCTCGTCCTCACCGCGTCTGGATGTGGCTACGAGCTCTCCGACGACGTGGACTGGGAGCTCGACTTCTTCGATCTGCTCCACTCGCACGACCTGCACACGCCCTACGTGCCGGGGGCGACGGTGACCTTCTGGGCCGACGCCTACGGCGGTGCGCCCGAGGACATCGACACGTGGCGCTTCGAGTCCTCGGACGCCTCCGTCGCTCGAGTCGCGTCGAGCGAGGGCGATCGCGCCAGCATCGAGATGCGGAGCCCGGGCACAGCGACGATCCGCCTCTTGCGTGGCGACGAGATCATCGCTTCCGCCGCGATCGAAGTGGGAACGCCGGCGGAGGCCGAGCTCATGTGGCACGGCGACCTGCTCTTGCGCCGGAGCGAAGAGGAAGCTCGCGTCGAGGATGCACGTGTGCTCGTCGGCGAGACGGGCGCGTTCCTCGTGCGGTTTCGCGATGCCGACGGTCGACTTCTCTCGGGCAACGGGGCGTTGGGCGTGGAGGCGGCGCCCGAAGCTGGGGCTTCGACCGAGCGAACGTTCCTCGTTGAGCGTCGTGACTGGCTGATGCTCACGCCGACGTCCGTGGGGGAGCACGAAGTGTCGCTCTCCGCGGGCGGGCTGCCCGTCGACATGTTCCTCCTGACTGGCGTCGGCGCGGGCTCGGTCGCGTCGGTGGTCATCGAAGGTCAGTCCGAGGCCGGTCGCAAGAACGGCGACGCGCTCGTGCTGGTGGCGCATGCGGAAGACGAGGAGGGTCGTCCGATCTTCGGGATCGACTACGCGTGGGATGTCGGTGGCGACTCGGTGGCCGGCTCCGGAGACGTGCTCCGGTACACGTTCGACGAACGGTCTCCGGCGATGGTCGGCGCGACGTTCGGGGAGGCGCGCGGTGAGACCATGATCCGTACGAGCGGGCCGCTCCGCGTCGATGACTCCGCGAACGTGGGCTGCTCGGCGAGCGGCATCGAGTCCGTCGGATCGTCCGTTCCCCTCACGTTGCTCGCGCTCGTTCTCTCGTGGCGCAGGCGCGGACGCCTCGGCTGAGACTCTCAGATGATCAGGGACCGAGAAAGAATCGGGGGCGCCTTGCGGCGGGGGAGCGCAGCTCCCCGTGGAGCAGGAGTCGAGTCGAGGAGCGCAGCGACGAGGCGAGCCGGCGATCGGACACGCGCGCAGCTCACGGAGTGAGCGAGCACGGGAGAACCCGGGGGAGCTCGAGGGGCCAGAGGTCCCTCGACCCAGGCAAACTCAGCGCATCTGCGGCAGGCCGAGCACCACGTGGAGGGCGCCGTCGCGCACGTCGAGGCGCTCGATCCGCACGGCCTCGAGCAGCGTCGCCGCGGCGGTGTTCGACAGCGCGGCGCGCACCGCGGGCACCGTGCGCAGATCGACGTGGAGGATGTTGCCGTCGCGCTCCACAAACGCGCCCTCGAGCTGATCGCCCACGCTCGGCTTCATCGCGGCGCTCCAGACCGCGCGCGCCACGATCGCCGACACACAGCCGATGAGCTCCTTCACGGCGGGCTCGGCGGCCGCGTCGGGCGGCTCGACGCGGAACACCAGCTCCTTGGCGCCGCGCGCCGCGAAGCGAGGCGTCTCGGGGATGACCCGCGCACGCGCCCAGCGGCCGCTGTCGAGCTCGGCCTCGAAGACGAGCTCGCCTTCGCCCGTTCGTAGGCTGCTCGAGGTCACGCCGGGCAGGCGCATGGCGGCGCGCGCCAGGATGCGCTCGGGGATGCCCGCGCTCCGTGCGGAGAGATCACGCGCGAGGTTGCGGACGGCAGTGACCGCGGGCTGTTCGCGCACGCGCTGCCCGACGTTGTCTGCGGCCCGACGGACCATGCTGCGGAGCCAGTCGCTGCGATCGCTCACGCCCGGGGCGTAGCACGCCGCTGCCGACGTCGCGCCGAGGCGGACCCTTTCAATCACGGTCTCGCGTTGGGCATACTTCGCCACCATGACTTCCAAACGACCTCCTCGTCGGGACCCGAGGGCGGAAGACGAGCAGGCACCGCCGGCCGACGATCTCGGCGCGCGCCGCGCACGACCGCCGACGAGGCCGGGCACGCCGCCCACCGGTCCCACCGACAACGAGTTCGAGCTGCTTCGCTCGCGCTACGCCGAGGCGGAGACCAAGCGGCGTCGGGCCGAGGCGCTCGCGGATGGTCTGGCGCAGCGCGTGGCGAGCCTCGAGGCGGAGCTCCGCGTGCGCGCGCCC
>JAFLCL010000080.1 GCA_017303575.1 Deltaproteobacteria bacterium | reverse complement strand
TGGCACGCTCGCAGCCACTGGCACCCTCGGGGCCACTGGCACGCTCGCGGCCACTGGCACGGTGATCACGGGGACGTTCGGCGCCCCGCTGTCGTCACGCGCGACGATCGGCGGCCGGTATGCCTCCGCGGCTGCGGCCTTGCCTGGTCGGAACAAGGCCTTGAGCGGTCGCGCGGCGTGACCTTCGGGGTTGCTCTCGCCCACCTGCACCACGTCGTCCCGGTGGAAGAAGACCTCGCTCGGCCCCTCGCCTGCCTTCATCGAGTGGTAGGGCGCGGACTCACCGACCTGCGTCGCCTCGTCGTCGGACTCGTCGAACAAGCTCGAGCTCGCGATCTCGAGGCTCGTGACCGGGTTCGCGTGCTTCTTCGTGACGGCGTGCACGGCGGGGCGCCCGATCGAGTCGAGCGCGTCGAGGCGCGCTTTCTCCCGCGCGAACTCGTCGTCGTAGAGCTTCCTCAGCCACGTCGCGAGGTCGTAGCGCTCGAAGCTCGAGACGTGTTGCGCGAGGAAGACCGTCAGCGCGCGCTGCATGTCCTGCGCGCTCGCGAAGCGATCGACGGGGTCCTTCTTGAGCGCCTTGGTGACGATGTCCGCCAGCGCCGCCGGGATCTCGGGCACGCGCCCCGCGATGGGCGGCACGTCGGCGTCGCGCACGCGGTTCATCGCCTCGAAATTGTTGCCGCGCGCGAACAGCGGACGGACCGTGAGCATCTCGTAGAGCAGCGTGCCCACCGCGAACAGATCGGAGCGCGCGTCGATCGGCACGCCGCGCACCTGCTCGGGGCTCATGTAGCCGACCTTGCCCTTGAGCGTGCCGGCCTGCGTCTTGGTGGTGCGTGACGTCGCCTTCGCGATGCCGAAGTCGATGAGCTTCACCTTGCCGTCGAAGCTCACGAGGACGTTCTGCGGCGAGACGTCGCGGTGCACGAGCTCGAGGGGCTTGCCGCTCTTGTCGAGCTTCACGTGCGCGTAGTGCAGCGCCTCGCACACGCGCGCGCCGATGTAGGCGGCGGCCGCGAACGATATCTTGTCGCCCGCGCTCTTGATGGTGCGGAGGATCTGGAGGAGGTCGCGCCCCCACACGAATTCCATCGCGATGTAGAAGGTCTGCCCGATGCGACCGAGCTCGTGCATCGGGACGATGCCGGGGTGCTGCAGTTGACCGGCGATGCGTGCCTCGTCGACGAACATCTTCACGAACTCTCCGTCGGCCGAGAGGTTCGGGAGGATGCGCTTCACCGCGACCAGCTCCGACACGCCCGCGGCGTCCATCCGCTTCGCCAGCCACACCTCGGCCATCCCGCCGACCGCCACGCGCTCGAGCAGGAGGTACTTGCCGAAGGGCACGAGCTTGGGCGCGGTGCTCGGGGCGCTCGTTCCTTCGGCGCCGGGTGCGGGAGGTTGGAGGTCCATGGAGAGCGTGGGTGCCAGTGCGGGAATCGCCGCCGAGGTCGGCGGGTTCGGTTCGGTGCCCGGGCGCTCCTGCCTACTCCGAACGACGGGCGCGCGCATCCTCGAGCCCCCGCATACTGCCGCCATGACCGAACGCGCCTCCTCCAGCCCCGGTCGGACCGACCGACACGGCCGCACCGACGCTGGCGATCTCTTCGCTCTCATCGAGCGCCTGCCGTTCGTGGGCACCGCGGCCAAGGAGCTCGCGCACCTGCGGGCCCTGCTCATCGACCGACGAGCCCCGAGGATCCTGGCGATCGGCGCGCGCGGATCCGGCAAGACGTCGCTCGTGAACGCGCTGCTCGGCGCGGAGGTGTTGCCTGCGCTGCCGCAGGGCGAGCCCACGGATCCGAAGCCGAGCGAGGGCGCCGCGGAGCCCGTCGTCTCGGGCGAGGGCGAGGACGGCCTGCCGCTCGGCATCCCGATCGCCCACGGCAGCTGGGTGCGCATGGCGACGCGCGGACGACAGCTCGCGTGGCTCGAGCTCGACGCGCGCAAGGAGCGCTCACGCGAGACGTCGCGATCGCTCGAGAACGCGATGGAGGAGCACGCGCCGGATCTCGTGCTCGTGGTGCTGCACGCAGAGCGCCTCGAGGACGAGCTGCCGCACGTCGCGGCCGCGCTGAAAGAGCTCTTCGATCTGCTCGGGTCACGCGGCGCCACGCCGCGCGTGCTCGTCGTGCTCAACGCAGCGGACGCGCTGTGCAAGCCCGCGGAGTTCGCGCGGCCGCCCTACCCGACCGACGCGATGGATCGCATCGACCGCGCGACGCTACGCGCGAAGACAGCCCTCGAGGCCGCGCGACCGCTGCCCTCGGGCGTCGAGATCGGGCGTGCGATCCCCTGTGCTTCGAGCCCCGATCCCTCGCGCCGCTGGAACCTCGGCGAGGTCGCGGACGCCCTGTTCACGCGCCTGCCCGAAGCGACGAAGGTGGAGGCCGCGCGTGCGCTGCCCGTCGACGATGCCCACGTGCGGGACGTGGCGCGCAAGGTCGTGCTCCACTTCGCGTCGATCGCGGTGGTCGTGGGGCTCATGCCGATCCCGTTCTCGGACGCTGTCGCGCTCCTTCCCACCCAGGCCCTGATGGTCACGGCGGTCGCGTACGTCGCGGGGCAGCCGTGGGATCGTCGCGCGGCGATGGAGTGGGTGGGATCGCTGGGCGTGATGGGTGGGACCGCCGTGGGACTGCGATGGAGCGCGCAGCAGCTGCTCAAGCTGTGGCCTGGCGGCGGGACGTTGATCTCGGCCTCCGTGGCGGGCGTGGGCACCGAAGCGCTGGGCCTGAGTGCCATCAAGTACTTCGTCGATGGCCCGGGGCGCCGAGGCCGTCGCGCGCCCACGATCAGCTGAGACGACACCGCTGAACGTAGGCTGGCGTGACCGAACCGTGACGGGCTCGGGGTGGTGGTCGGAATCGATCTCCCTCACAGTTGCGTTCGCAAACAATGCCGCCCCGACTTCACGACACCGTCGACGATCAGGTCTCCGCTGCCGACACCTCGGCAGCGGCGGTCGCGCTGCCGATCGCCGGCGAGGTGCTGCCGACCTTCGTCGAGACGCGTGACGAAGCATTCGTCGCGCGCTTTCTCACGACCGTGCGCCCGTGGCTGACGCGCTTCTTCGAGCCCGAGGTCCGAGGCCTCGAGAACGTGCCCGAGGGCGCGGCGCTGCTCGTCGCGAACCACAACGCGGGCGTGCTCATGCCCGACGTGTGGATCCTCGGTGACGCGCTCTTCCAGCACATGGGATCGCGCGGGCTTCCCTACGCGCTCGCGCACGACGTGCTGTTCGACGTGAACGGTCTGCGTCAGGCGCTCGAGAAGCTCGGCGGCGTGCGCGCGAGCCCCGAGAGCGCGCACGCGCTGTTCGCGGCCGGCCACAAGGCGCTCGTCTATCCGGGCGGCGATCGCGAGGTCATGCGGCCCTACCGCGATCGACACCGCATCGTGTTCGGGCCTCGACGCGGCTACATCAAGATGGCGATCCGCGAGGGCGTGCCGGTGGTGCCCGTGGTGACCGCGGGCGCGCACGAGGCGTTCATGGTCCTCGACGACGGCGGCTTCGTCGCGCGCCGCCTCGGCCTGCCGAAGTGGGCGCGGATCAACGTGCTGCCCACGGTGCTCTCGTTCCCCTGGGGCCTCACGTTCGGGTTCCCGCCGCCGTACCTGCCAGTGCCCACACGCATCGTCATGGACGTGTTGCCGCCGATTCACTTCGAGCGGTCGGGCGAAGAGGCCGCCGTCGACGATGCCTACGTCGAGCGCTGCCACGACCGCGTCGTGCGCGCCATGCAGGCCCGCTTCGACGAGATCGTGAGCACCGAAGAGATCGGCGTGCGCGCTCGCGTCATGCGTCGTTGGCCCAAGGCCGAGCCCATCGGCCGCTTCCTCGAGGATCTCGCCGACGGGATCATGGCGCGCTCGCCGTTCGCCCACGCACCGCTCGGGCGCACGTAACGATCGATGCTCGCCGCGTACGGAGCGGTCATGGCGATGGCGCTCTACGACCGGCTGGCTCCTTGGTACCACCTCCTCGATCCCGCGCCCGATCACGAGCCGGAGGCAGCGCAGCTTCTCGAGACGTTCCGCGACGCGATCGTGGGTACCCGCGAGACGCTGCTCGAGCTCGGCGCAGGTGCGGGCAACACGGCCTCGTTCCTAGCCCGCGCGTATGCCTGCACGCTCAGCGAGCCCTCGGACGCGATGCGCGCGCTCAGTGAGGCGCGCAACCCGGGCTCGGTCCACGTGGGTGGCGACATGCGGTCGGTCCGCCTCGATCGCCGCTTCGACGCTGTGCTCATCCACGACGCGATCGTCTACATGCGCTCGCGCGAAGAGCTCCGCGCCGCGATGGAGACGGCGTTCGTCCACGTGCGCGAAGGCGGCGCGGCGATCCTGGTCCCCGACACGTTTCGGGGGCAGCTCCGCGAGTACACGCAGCTCCACGAAGCCGACGAGGACGACCGCTCTCTCCGGGCGCTCGAGTGGTGCTGGGACCCCGACCCCGAGGACGAGCTCTGCACGGTGGAGTGGTCGTTCCTGGCGCGGCGGGGCACGGAGATGCTCGCGATCCACGACCGCCACGTCGAGGGCCTCTTCGCGCGCCAGGTCTGGGTCGAGCTCGCGCGAGACGTCGGCTTCGACGTCACACTCGCTGCCCGTCCGCTCGAGGATGTCGATCCCGGCGTCGCCGATGCGTACGCCTCGGAGTGGCTCGTCTGCCGGCGACGTACCTGACTGCGCATCCCCGCTGCGCGGGCGTCACGTCAGCGCGAGCGCTTCGGCGACCTCGTCTGCGACACGCAGACCCGATTCGTACGCGCCGTGCACTGTCGCAGGGTTTCTCCGATTCGTGGCTTCGCCCGCGAAGAACACGCGCTCGCCGATCGGCGCCGCGAGCGCGGTGCGCGCGTCGGGGCTCGAGTCGACGGGCACGTACGAGTAGGAGCCGTGCGTGATCGGGTCCTCGTGCCATCGCTGGACCAACGAGCCGGTCGGCAGCGGCGTACTCCCGCCGAAGCACGCGCGCAGCACGCGCATCGCATCGTCGATCACCTCCGCGTCCTCGCGCTGCTCGAGCGCGAGCGCGTAGTCGCCACCCGCGAACGCGATGAGCGCGGGTTGCCCCGACGCGCGGTGCCAGTCGATCCACAGCGGCAGCTCGCCGCGACGCTCGGACGCATAGAGCAACGTGTTGCCCCCACCCGACCAGAACGCGCTCGGGAAGCGGAGGATGATCTTGTCCAGCGTGCCCATCTCGAGGCCCGCGATCGCGTCTCGCTTCTCCTCGGGCAGCGGCGGCTCGAAGCGGATCGCCTCCGCGCGCAGGGCGCCGAGGGGGATCGTCACGATGACGGCGTCCGCCTCTTCGTCGCCCGTGCTCGTCGTCACGCGCACACGGCGGGTCTGCGTCGAGATCGTCGCGACGGTCACCCCGAGCCGGACCTCGAGATCGCGCGCGAGGAAGCGAGGCAGCGCGTCGTAGCCGTCGGGCAGGAAGAAGCTCTCACCGTCGTAGCCCGCCTCGGGATCGTCGTAGCCGAGCAGCGAGAGCCGATCGAGCGAGCCCGCCGTGTCGGTCTCGAGCGAGGCGATGCCCAGATCGCGAAGCCGGTGCTGAAACGGTGTTGCGTCGTCGTCGTCCTCGTCGTTCGCCGCGAGCGCCGCGCCGATCGAGAGATCGTCGTCGTCCTCGTAGTCCTCGGCGAGATCGGCGATCTCCTCGATCAGCGCAGCCTCGGCCCCGTCGGCAGCCGCGAGCTCTTCTGCCTCGAGCTCGCGTCCGTCGTGATCGAAGGCGCGCACTTCCTCGACGTCGGTCACCAGGCGCGCTCCCGCTTCGGCAACGAGAGGGACGAGCGGGTTGCCCTCGGAGCCCTCGATCCAATGCGCGCCGCGCTCGACGGGGAAGCCGAGCGAGCGGTCAGTCCACACGCGACCTCCCACCCGATCACGCTGCTCGAGCACCACGACGTTCGCCCCACGCGACGCGAGAGCACCCGCTGCGGCGAGCCCCGCCATCCCCGCCCCGACGACGATCACGCGCGGGCCCGCGATGGAGGGTGCGAGCGAACGAACGGGGGCGGCCGATCCTGTGGGCGCTCCGTGGCCTTCGTCGCACGAGCACGCAGGGACCCAGAGCCCGCTCGCGAGCACGACCCCGGTGCCGACGAAGCGTCGTCTGGTCCACGTCATGACGCGTCGTTCAGGTGGGCTCCCAGGGCGAGAGCGCCGGGGCGTCGATCGGCCGCGCGAGCACCACGCACTGGCCTGCGTCGCGGCGCGCCCAGTACACGACGCCGTCGACGAGGATGGGCGCGCTGAGCGTCTGGGCACGCTCGCCGATCACCTCGGGCACGGCGCGGCCGTTGAGCGAGAGACGCAAGAGGCCCTCGCGCTGTGGCCACACGAGGAAACGATCGTCGCTGAGCGTCGCGGTGGGCAGACCTCGCACGTCGGCGATGACGGTCTCTTCGCGCCCCGATCCATGGCGAGGCACGCGGTAGAGCCCTTCGGCGCGGTGGTAGTAGACGAAGGCCTGACTGACGCTGATCGCGTCGAGGATCTCGTCGTCGCTCGGACACCGTCGGTAGCGACGCAGCGTCTGCGACACGCCCGCCGGACCGCCCCGCAGCTCGTGGCAGAAGTAGCCGCCGCGCGAGGCGTCGCGCGTGCGCACCGCGACGAACACCAGCTCTCCGTTCGAGGCGATCATCTGCTCGAGACGATCCTCGTCGAACACGGGCCGCAGCTCCTCGATCTCGGTGGGCGCCCCGCCCCCGAGCCCGATGCGGAGCACCCGCGGCTCGCTGTAGGAGGGGTCGGCGTAGTAGACGCCGCCCGCGGCCAGCACCCAGGTCGACTGGCGCACGCCGTGCGCGATCTCGAGCGCCTCACCGCCATCGAGCGGCACGACACCGAAGTTGCTGATGCCGAAGCCCTCGGTGTTCTGGAGGTACGCCGCGGTCCCCGACGCCACGCGGTAGTCGAGCGCGCCCTCGGCGCGGTGCACGACCTCGCTCGCACCCCCCGCGAGCGGCATGCGCACGAGCATGCTCGTTCGACCGCTCACGCCGACGTAGAGCGAGCCCCGATCGACGCCGTCGACGGCGCACGCACCCTCGACCTGACCGACCACGCGCGTGTGTGGATCGTTCGCCGTGAGCGCGGGGAGCGTCGAGACAGGCGGCGCTGTGTCGGTGGCGCTCTCGGTCTCGGCGGAGGCCGTGCTCGTGTCGGGCGTGGGAGCGCTGTCGGAACCAGTCTCCGTCGGGGTCGCGGTGTCCGTCGACGACGCGCTCTCGGTCGTCGTCGTCGCGGTGGGGCTCGCGCCTCCACACGCAGCGAGGGTCACCGCGAAGGACGCAGCCACGAGGAGCTCGGGGGTCGATCGCATCACTTCGTTCCTCTCTTCCTCTCGACGCTCACGCGAGCAGACCCGCGACACACGCCGTCATGTAGCTCGCGAGCAGACCCGCGATCATCGCGCGCAGGCCGAGGCGCGCCAGGTCCTGTCGACGCTCGGGCGCCATCGCCCCGATGCCGCCGATCTGGATCGCGATCGATCCGAGATTCGCGAACCCGCACAGCGCGTACGTGAGAATGGTCGTCGCGCGCGGGCTCATGGGGTGATCGCTCGCGAGGTTGCCCGCGAGATCGAGGTACGCGACGAACTCGTTGATCACGACGCGCTCGCCGAGCAGCGCCGAGGCCGCCGCGCAGTCCTCGGGCGGGATGCCCATCACGAACGCGATCGGCCAGCCGAGCCAGCCGAGGATCCACTGCATCGTCGTGGGCTGCCATGCGGAGAACGTGCGACCGAGCTCGAGCGTGTTGCCCTGCTCGATGCAGGCCGCGAGCGCGCCCGCGTCGAGATCGCCCACGCCGTCGGTCGGGCAGCCCTCGGGAACGACGAGCTCGCGCGCGCGGATCACCTCGAGCATCGCGCGCCACTCCGACTCGTTGTGGAAGAGCGCCGGCAGCGCGAAGAGAAAGTTCACCAGCGCGACGAGCGCGATGAACGCGAGCAGCATCGCGCCCACGTTGAACGCGAGCTGCATGCCCTCGGACGCGCCCATCGCCGCGGCGTCGATCACGTTGGCATACGGGCTCTTCGTCTCGAGCTCGAGCGTGCCCGCCGTCTTCGGGATCTTCGTCTCGGGCAGCACCACCTTCGACATCACGATGGTCGCGGGCGCAGCGAGCACGCTCGCCGCGATCAGGTGCCCCGCGATGTCGGGGAAGTGCTCGCGCAGCATGCCGACGTACGCCGCGAGCACGCCGCCCGCGACCGTCGCGAAGCCTCCGACCATGATCGTGAGCAGCTCGCTCTCGGTCATCTCCGCGACGTACGGCTTCACCACCAGCGGCGCCTCGGTCTGTCCGACGAAGATGTTGGCCGCCGTCGACAAGGTCTCCGCGCCCGAGGTCTTGAGCGTGCGCTGCATGACCCACGCGACGCCCTTCACCACGCGCTGCATCACCCCGAAGTGATAGAGGACGCCCATCAACGACGAGAAGAAGATGATCGTCGGCAGCACGTTGAGCGCGACCGTGAAGTGCTCCGAGTGGTACTCGCCGAAGAGGAAGCGGCTGCCTTCGTCGGTGAACGTGAGCAGGCGCAGCATCGCGTCGTTCAGCACCGAGAAGAACCAGAGGCCCACGCTGGTGCGGAGCACGAGCAGCCCGAACACGAGCTGCAGGCCCGTGCCGTACAGCACGATGCGCCACGGGAACGCCTTGCGATCGTAGGAGATCAGCCAGGCGAGGAAGACCATCACGCAGAGGCCGCCCGCGGAGACGAGGCGCAGCCAGATCGGCGTGTCGGTGGACGGCATCGTCAGCGGTCGTACCAGACGCGAGCGGCTCGAAGCCAGCCAGTGGCACGAAGCGGCGCGCGCCGAGGCTCTGGTATGGTGCGCCGCGATGCAGGGCTCGAAGCTCGTCCCCGTCGCCGCGATCGTGCTGGTGCTGGCCGCCGCTGGCGCGGGCTGGATCGCGTGGAGCGACGCGCAGGCCGCGCGCATGGCCGAGGAGCACGAGGCACGCGAGGCGCGTGAGCAGGCCCGGCGTCTCGAGCGCCAGCGCGAGGAGTCCATGGCGCTCATGCCGCCACCACTTCGCGGCGTGGGCCTCGGGATGGACCTCGAAGAGGTGCGCGCGCTCGGTCACACGCTCGATCGCAGCACCTCGCGCTCGCCGGCGGGCCTTCATCTCGTGATGTACGAGGAGCGCCTCGAGAACGGCGCGCAGATGATGTTCGGCTTCTCGGAGTCCACGGGGCACCTCCAGCAGGTCCAGGTGATGAGCCTCTTGCCGAGGCTCGACGCGATCGCCCTCCACTTGTCGGCGATGAACGAGCAGTACGGCACGCCGAGCGGCGTGTGGGACTGCCCCGACACGCAGGGCCTGCCCACGCGTCGCTTCACGTGGCGTCACTCGCAGACCGCGATCGCCGACGTCTTCCTCGTCTACAACGGCCGCGCCTCCCTCACGCTCTACCTCGCGACGCCCGAGATCATCGGTCGCTCGCTGCGCATGAGCCAGTGCGCGCCCGTGCCGCGCGAGCGACTCGATCAGTTCCCCACCGCGAGCCCCGAGCAGATCCGACAGGCCACGGAAGAAGGCGACTGAGCGTGGCCGCGGCCGCCGTGCTGCGCGATCGACCCTCGGAGCGAGCCATCGACGCCATGCGCGAGCTCCTCGCGCCCGAAGGCGCAGCGCTCGATCTCGCCGCCCTCCGCATCACGGTCGCGTGCGTCCTCTCGTTCAGCACGAGCATCGCGTCCGCCCCGCAGTGGGCCTCGCTGCCTGTCGCAGCGCGCACCCTGCCGCTGGGCGTGGGCTGGCTCGCGCCTCATCTGCCGATCGATCCCGACACGGTGAGCACAGCGCGCGTGGTCTTTCACCTCGCGTGCGCGCTCGGCGCAATCGGTCTCTTCACGCGCGCGAGCTGGATGGTGGTCACGCTGAGCGCCTTCTTCCTCTTGCTGGTGCCGCAGCTCGGGGGCGCGGTCTTCCACGATCACCACTTGCTCTGGCTGGCCGTGATCCTCGCCGCGAGCCCCTGTGGCGACGCGCTCTCGATCGACGCATGGCTCGCGCGGCGACGAGGCGCACCGCGCCCCGATCGCGCGCGCACACACGGCCTGGCGGTGCGTCTCGCGTGGATCGTGATCGGCCTCGTGTTCTTCTTTCCCGGCGTGCACAAGCTCGCCGAGCAGGGGCTCGGCTGGGCGCTGTCGGACAACCTCCGGAACCAGATGTGGTGGAAGTGGACGCAGGATCCCTCGCTCCTGCCCGCGCTGCGGATCGATCGACACCCGTGGGCGCTCCACACGCTCGGTCTCCTCACCATCGCGTTCGAGCTCTCGTTTCTGCCGCTCGTGCTCGCGCCTCGCACGCGCGCGATCGCGGTGCTCGGCGCGTGTGTGTTCCACGCCGGCACGCAGTACTTCATGGGCATTGAGTTCAGCGTGCTGTGGGCGACCTACCCGATGTTCGTGCCGTGGCAGGCGCTGCTCGATCGCGCGCGTCGGTTGCGGGGACCCGGCCCCGTTCCCATCCACGCCGCGAGACGGGACCAGCGCCGCTCGCAAGATCCCGCCTTGCGCGTGCTCGTCGCGACCTCCGTCCCGCTCTTCGTCGGCATCGTGATCTTCGGGGCGATGGGCGCCATGCAGGCGTATCCGTTCGCCTGCTATCCGACGTTCCAGTGGGCGGCCCCCGATCACATGCCTGCGCTCGAGCTGGTCGCGATCGACGACGAAGGCCGTGAGCACACAATCGAGCGCGCGAGCTTCCAGGAGCCCGGCCCGCGCGGCTGGGCGATGAGCTGGCGCCTCGCAGGCGTCTACGGTCGCTTCGACGCAGCCGCGTTCGGGGCGTGGCTCTCGGACCGTTCGCGCGAGCCGCCTCTTCGAGACGCGCTCGTAGGAGCGCGCGCGATCCGCGTGGCGCGGGTCGAGATCGACGTGGATCCAGACGGTGCGCGCGACGTCGTGTCGAGACGCGTGCTCACGACGATGGAACGCCGGGGCGAGGTGTGGGACGTCGAGGAGTGAGCGAGTCGGTCTACGCTCTGTCGATGTCCCGCCCTCACTCGCTCGCTCTCGTGATGCTCCTCGCTGCGTGTGACTCGTCGCCAGCGGCGATGGACGGCGGACCTGACGACGCTGCCCTCGTCGAAGACTTGGACGCTCACCTCGCGCTGCTCGACGGCGGCGTGCCGTTGGATGCCGTCGCGGACGAGGACGCGCTCACGAGCCCCGATGCGTGGGTCGAGCCACCGACCGATGCCGCGCCTCGATGTCCGAGCCGACCGAGCCTCGGCCTCTTCGTGTGGGGCGATGATCTCGTCACGCGACGCGACGCGATCCTCACGCTCGCAGCCGACGCGGACGTCACCGAGATCTACCTCCACGCGAACCTCTTCTATGCGGGCGACGAGGACGAAGACACGCTGGCCGATTGGATCCGCGCCGCCGACGCGTTGTGCATCTCGGTCGAGCTCTTGTTCGGCAACGCGCGGTGGATCCGCACTGCGAGCCACGACGAGGCCACCGATCGCAACGCATGGACCGTCGCGTTCGCCGCCGCGCACCCCGACGCGCGACCGAGCGGCATCCACTTCGATCTCGAGCCGCAGCAGCTCGACGCATGGGACGTCGAGGCCGATCGACCCGGGCTGATCGCCGAGCTCGTGGACGTGCTCGAGGAGATGACACCCGTGGCGGAGGCGGGCGGCGTCCCGCTGTCGATCGACATCGGCTTCTTCCTCGATGGCTACGAGGTCACGCGTGGAGGACGCACGCGACCGGGCCACGAGTGGATCACCGACGCCGTGAGCCGCGTGGTGGTGATGGACTACCGAGACAGCGCGGAGTCGATGGGCTACGGCGGGATGATCAGCCTCGCCGAGGACGAGGTGACCTACGCGAGCAGCACCTCCACACCGATCGTGCTCGCAGCCGAGACGATCAGTGTCTCTCCCGAGTACGTGACGTTCCGCGAGGAAGGCCGCGCCGCGCTGTTCGCGGAGCACGCGCTCGTGCGCGCACACTTCCCCACGTCGAGCGCGCTCGCGGGCTTCGCGATCCACGACGAGCGCGGCCTCGCAGCGCTCGCCCCCTGAGGGCCGCTCGACGTCGGCTATCGAACGTCGGGGGAGCGGGTGGCGTGGAACACGCGCTGGCCCCCTCCTCCGCGAACCCAGAAGATCTCGCAGCCGTCGGGACGGATGAAGGGCTCGTAGTCGAGCCCCGGCGCATCGAGCTCGACGAGACGCCGGCCCGCCGACAGCTCGGCACCATCCACGCGAGCCGCATGGATGGCCTCGTCGCTCGAGAAGTAGACCTCGCGTCCTTCTGCCGTGAGTGAGAACGAGCCGGGGCTGCCCCCGAGGAAACTGGAGAGGACCTCTGCCTCCGTGCTGAACCTGTCGTCCAACGAGACGCGCGAGAGCTGATGCACCTCGTACTCGACGGGCGGAGCGCTCGACTCGCGCTGGTACCAGAGCGTCAGTCCGTCGGGCGAGAGGAACGGATCCCACTCGTTGTCGGGTCCGTTGATCGACGTCCCGCTCACGGTCACCGGGGCGAGCTCACCCCATGCGTCGAACGTGCTCCCGCGGCTCTGCACCGAGAGGTCGGCCGGGCGGCCCAACGCCACGAAGCGCTCGAGGCCGTCGGGCCGCTCGACGTAGCCCTGCAGCTCGGTCAGGTCGGCCGCCGGTGATGGCCAATCCGGCCATGGGACGAAGAGTTCTTCGACGCTCGGCCTCCGCATCGCGTGGAGCGTGTCGCCTGCGATGAACGTGAGCGTGAGCCCATCCGCAGAGAGGCTCGGGCTCGTGATCATGCCCATCGCGTCACTGACCGGCGCCAGGTCGCCGAACGGCTCGCCGTCCGACGAGCAACGACCCGCCGTGTGTGGATCGTAGAGATCGCGCCCACACCCGGCGGCGAGCAGCGCGAAGAGAGCCGATGTTCCTGCCACGCGTCGCACGTCACTCCGCGGGACGATCCTCGGTGCCGCGCACGAGGACCCCGCGCGCCGCGAGAGGCGCGATCACTTTGGTGCGCATCGAGCGTCGCGCGAGTGCGAGGTACGCATCGGTCTGCATCCACCCGAGCGCGTGCACGGTGCTGTCGGCCGCGGGTGGGCGCTTCTTGATGTCGTCCCACAACGAGTGGATGCCCGTGATCGCTTGATCGGCGACGAACGCGAGGTGAGTGCGATCGGCGTCGGTGAGCTGCTCGTTCGCCCAGTCGAGGAATGCCCAGCCGAAGATGCCGTGGGCCGCCTCGTCCTTGACGATGCGCCCGAGGATCGCGCGCGGCAGCGGATGCACCGATGCCTGCCAGGTGCCGTGCAGCATGGGGATCGAGAGCGCCTCACCGACGCAGAAGTTGAACACCACGAGCTCCGCCGCCCGGAGGAGCGGGGAGAGATCGGGGCGCGGCTTCATGATCATCTCGTCGGGGTCGTGACGGATCTCGGTGCCACCCCCGAGCTCCATCGCCATGCGCGCACAGAGCTCCACGTGCACCATCTCGTCGAGCGGGAAGCGGCTCGCGACGGCGATGAGGTCGAGCGGCGCACGACACTCGATGAGCGCGCGCAGGGTCTCGGCGCACGCAGCGCCCGTGCGGTGCTCTTGGAACGCAGCGCCAGTCCAGCTGCGACGCGCCGCGATCACGAGGTTCTCTGGGTGATCCTTTGGATCGAGCGTCCCCCAAGGCATGTGCTCCACCTCGGGCCGCAGCTTGCGATACCGCTTCTCCCAGCTGCCTCCGAGCATCTCGAGCTCGAACAGCACGCCCTTCGGATCAGGCACGTAGACGGGCTCACTCATCGCTCTCCGATCGATCGAGTCGCAGCGCTCAGGAAGGCACGCGCAGCGTCCACCGTGGTCTGCCGCGCCGCCGCAGCGTCCGCCTGCCTCTGGATACGGGCCATCTCGCCCTGCATCACGGCAGCCTCCTCCATGAACTGCACTGGATAGACCGGCTCGATCGCGCTCGCCATCAGGTCTGTGCAGGGCGCTCGCTGCCAACGACGTCGTGGCATACCGCGGCCATGGCGCGGACAGTTGCCACGCACTCGCTCGACTGCGGCCGAGTACTCGGGCCGCGTGCCCGCGCGGAGCAGAAACGTCTGGAGCTCGCGGACTGCGCGACCTCGCGTGTCTTCGCTGCCGTCGCCGTACGACAGGAGCAGGAGGCCCAGATCCAAAGAGGCTTCTGGCCGCGAGTCGTCGATGGAAAGAGCCTGTTCGTAGGCTGCGCGCGCACCCTCGACGTCGTTCAGGCCACGACGCGCGACGCCGAGAGAGATCCATGCGTCGTAATCCCGCGGACGGAGCTCGATGCCATGGAGAAAGGCCGCGTGGGCACCCCCGAAATCGCGCACGTCGAGCGCCAGTGCGCCCTCGTTCATGTGCGCCGCGAACAAGGCAGGATCGAGCTCACGCGCACGAACGAACGAGTCGCGTGCAGAGGCGGGATCGCCACGCCGTACCTGCACGAGACCCAGCGTGTTGTGCGCCGCCGCGTGGTCGGGGTGCGCTGCGATCACCCCTCGCGCGACATGCTCGGCGAGCAGGAGCCGTTCGTCCGCGAGGTACGCGATCGCCTGTCGGTCGAGCGCATCGGCGGTCGCGCCACCGTCCTCGAGCGCGTGCGGCAGGGAGATCGTGTGGGCTGCGAGCTGCGCCGCTGCCCTGGACGACATGCCCAGCGGAACCGCGAGGGCGAGCATCGCGACGATGAGCGCAGAGCGAACCCTCATCGGTCCTCGGAGGCGTCCTCGTCGTCCTGATCAGCGTCGGTGTGGCCCGTGTCTGGGCTCATCAGATTGCCCGATCCGCAGCCTGCACCGACCATCGAGACGAACGCGAGGCCGACCGTGGCGGCCAAGAGCTTGCGACGCGCGTGCCTCGGCGGAACAGCGAGGGTTCGCGCCTCGCGCGTCGCGGCCTCGTCGTCCTTCTTCGTGTCGTTGCTCATCGTCACTTCTCGCTGTGTGCGTCCGTCTCGTTCGCGTCGGTCGGAGACGGGGCGTCGGTGCCTGCGTCCTCGGGGGGCGGTGCGATGAGGTTGCCGCTCGTCACGCCGCCGCAGCCCACGAGCGAGAGCGTCGCGAGGCCGAGGCTCGCCACGAGGAGCTTGCGGCGCTTGGCGATCGAGGGCTTCGGTGTCTTCGAGTCGCTCATGACTTCGTCGGCGGAGGTGGCGGAACGAGATTGCCCGGAGGCGGCGGAGGCGGAGGCGGCATCAGGTTGCCCGGCGGCGGAGGCGGCGGCTGCGGCGGCTCTTGCGGCGGACGCTCTTGCGCAAGCTGCGGTCCACCCGGCTCGGTCGGCGGAGGGTCATTCGGCGGCGGAGGCATGAGATTGCCCGGCACCGGCGGCGGATCCGTGGGCGGGGGCGCGACCAAGTTGCCCGGCGGCGGAGGCGGAGGCGGCGCGACGAGGTTGCCCGGCGGCACCTCGGGCTCGGGGCCACAGCGCGTGAGCACCAGCGTCGCGACACCCACTGCTGCCGTGAGGAGCTTTCGTCGTCCGAGGTTCTCGGCCATCGCGCGAGGGTACACCGAGGCCGATCCACGGCGGAAGCGCCGCTCCCTCGACGCCAGACGCGATCGGACGCGTCCACCGGGGACGCGACCTTGCCGCGGGTGCCCTCCGCGGGCATACGCGCCGCATGTCGTCAGGTCGTCCTTCGTCTCTCGGTCTCGGCCTCGTCTGCGCCGTCGCCACGCTCGCCCTCGGCTGTCCAGACACGCACGAGGATCGCGATGCCGCGGGAGCCGACGCCGCGCTCGCGAGCATCGATGCCGAGGGCGCCGACGCCGCCGGCGCGGCAGACGCGAGCCCTGATGCGCTGGTCGCGCCGCGCGTGTGCACCGGCCCCGTCCTCCACGTCGCGACGAGCGGCGACGATGCGCAGGACGGAAGCGAAGCGAGCCCGTGGCGAACGCTGGCGCACGCCGCGCGAAGCGCGCCTCCGGGCAGCACCATTCACCTGGCCGCAGGCACGTTCGAGGAGACCGAGACCGCCGAGCTGCCGGAGCGTGTGTGCCTCGAGGGCGAGGGCGCTGCGACAGTGGTCCGATCGACGCTCACCGACGAGTTCGTGCCGATGCTGCGCCTCTCGTCGGCGACGGAGGGAAGCGCGGGCGCGCAGAGCATCTCTGCGATCACCTTCGACGGACGCATGTCGACACGCTGGGGCATCCAGGTCGGCGCGCGCAGCGACGTCGAGATCCACGACTGCACGTTCCGCGATCTGTTCGACTCCGCGGTGTACTGGGGCGGGCGCGCGGACGGCGACGAGGGCGCGCCCACCACCTACGCGACGGGCAACTCGTTCCACCACAACGACGTGACCAACTCCGCGTTCTGCGACGCGCTCTACTGCCGTGGTGCGTTCGTCTTCGGCGGTCAGGACGGCATGCACATCCACCACAACACGATCTCCACGCTCGGTCGCGCGCCGGGCGCCGCGGGCTGGCCGATCAAGGGACAGGTCAACGACGGCTTCAATCGGAACATCGAGATCGACGAGAACACCCTCGTCGCCACGAACGACGCGCCCTTCGACTTCGCGATCGAGCTGTTCCACGTCGAAGACGTCGACATCCACCACAACGACATCACCGGCTCGGTCGACACCAACTTCCAGACGCGCATCCGCGTGCACCACAACCGCATCCGCCACGCGAGCTGGAACCCGGCCATCAACTTCTCGGGAGGCAACGCCGGTGTCGTGCTCGAGTTCACGACCACCGAAGCGGAGATCTTCGAGAACCACATCGACACGGTCTCGCTGTGCTTCATGTTCACGCCGCGCGATGGTCACATCGAGGACGTTCACCTCCATCACAACCTGTGTGACGGGGTCCACGTCGACGGCACGAGGATGCAGAACGAGCAGCCCTTCACGGCGAGGGACGTCCGCATCGACAACAACACGTTCCTCGCGCCCGCAGGTGAGCGCGGCACGTGGGGCATCGGGCTCTCCACCGGTGGCGGAGCCGCCGACTTCTCCACGCGGAACAACATCGTGGTGGGCTTCATCGGCGGGCTCTCGGTGAGCGCAGGCCCGACGCTCGCCGGCCTCGTGATCCAGAACAACACGTTCTTCGACTGCGGCGACGGTGCGCCCTCGTACGGCGGGACCACGCCCACGGGCCTCGTCCTCGAGGGCACGCTGACGAGCGACCCGCTCTTGACGGGCGAGGATCGTCACCCCGGCGACGGCTCACCGGCGATCGACTCGGGCGTCGACATCGGCCTGGGCATGATGGGCAGCGCACCTGACCGCGGCTGGATCGAGACCGACTGATCACGACGACGGAACGAATCGAGCCCCGATCTCTCGCGAGGTCGGGGCTCGTGTCGTCTCCGAGCGGGAGCTCAGGCGCTCACAGCTTGGGGCCTGCGCCCTTGATCGCGTCGCTCGCGCCGGCCTCGAACTTCTTGAAGTTGTCGATGAAGAACTTGGCGAGCTTCTTCTGCGTGTCGTCGTAAGCGGCCTTGTCGCTCCACGTGTTGCGCGGCTCGAGCAGCTCGGTCGGGAGGTTGTTGCAGCTCGTGGGGACCTCGAAGCCGAACACGCCGTCCTTGCGCGTGGCGACCTTCGCGAGCGAGCCGTCGTGGATCGCGTCGAGGATCGCGCGCGTGTGTCGCAGGCTCATGCGCTTGCCCACGCCGTAGCCGCCGCCGCTCCAGCCCGTGTTCACGAGCCACACCGTCGCGTCGTGCTTCTTGAGGCGCTCGGCCAGCAGCTCCGCGTACTTGCTCGGGTGCCACACCATGAAGGGGCCGCCGAAGCACGCGCTGAACGTGGGGCTCGGCTCCTTCACGCCGACCTCGGTGCCCGCGACCTTCGCCGTGTAGCCCGAGATGAAGTGGTACATCGCCTGCTCGGGCGAGAGCTTCGCGACGGGCGGCAGCACGCCGTATGCATCGCACGTCAGCATGATGACGTTGTTCGGGTGCCCACCGACGCAGGGGATCTTCGCGTTGGGGATGTACTCGACCGGGTAGCTGCAGCGCGTGTTCTCGGTGATCGAGATGTTGGTGTAGTCGACGTCGCGGTTGGCCTTGTCGTAGACGACGTTCTCGAGGACCGAGCCGTAGCGGATGGCGTTGAAGATCTCGGGCTCGGTCTCGGCCGAGAGGTTGATCGCCTTCGCGTAGCAGCCGCCCTCGATGTTGAAGACGCCGCGATCGGTCCACACGTGCTCGTCGTCGCCGATGAGGAAGCGGTTCGGATCGGCGGACAGCGTGGTCTTTCCCGTGCCCGAGAGGCCGAAGAAGATGGAGACCTTGCCGTCCTTGCTCTCGTTCGCCGAGCAGTGCATCGACAGCTGGCCCTTGAGCGGCATGAGGTAGTTCATGATCGTGAACACCCCCTTCTTCATCTCGCCCGCGTACTCCGTGCCGAGGATGACGAACTCCTGCCGCGCGAAGTTGAGCGCGACGCTCGTCTTGCTCGTCATGCCGCTCGTGTAGCGGTTCGCGCTGAACTGACCCGCGTTGATGATCGTGTAGTCGGGGTCGCCGAAGCTCTCGAGCTCATCGGTCGTCGGGCGGATCAGCATGTTCCACATGAAGAGCGCGTGGTACGCGCGACTGCAGATGATGCGGACCTTGATGCGGTAGCGCTCGTCCCAGCCCGCGAAGCCGTCGACGACGTAGAGGTGCGGCTTGGTGTTGAGGTAGTCGATCGCGCGCTCGCGATTGACCATGAAGATGTGCTCGTCGAGCTTGATGTTGACGTCGCCCCACCAGACGTTGTCGCGCGAGCGAGCGTCGTCGACGATGCGCTTGTCCTTGGGGCTCCTGCCGGTCTTCTCCCCCGAGTACGCCATGAGCGCGCCGGTCGAGCTGATCGCCGTGCCCGGCTCGTTCAGGAGGCCCAGCTCGTAGAGCTGCCCCGGCGAGGCGTTGCGGAAGATCTTCTTGACCGTGATGCCGTAGTTCGCGAGCGAGAAAGCCGTCTCGTTGCTCATGTGGTTCGACCTCGTGGTGCGCGGGGCGCGCGAAGGGGCAGGAGGGTACCCGCTCGGCATCGGTTGACCAGCCCTGCCGTGCGGTCGCTCTCTCGTTCGACGGTGCTGTGGCGATCCATCGGCGGTGTACGCTGCGAGGCCGATGATCGACCCCGACGAGGACGAGCCGTTCGCGACCACGACGCGGCCATTCGTGAAGCCGATCGCCCTCTACCGTGGGGCCCGCGTGCGCTTGATCGCCCCCTCGGGCGTGTTCGACCGCGCGCTCTTCGAGAAGGGCGCGGCGCGTCTCGCGCAGCGCTACGACGTGGCGTTCGACCCGGGGATCTTCACGCAGGCGGGCTACCTCGCGGGAAGCGACGCGCGTCGGCGCGAGGAGCTGCTGGCAGCCCTCGACGATCCGCACTGTCAGGCGATCGTGTGCGCGCGCGGCGGGTATGGGGCGCTGCGCATCGTGCCGAGCGTGCCGGTGGCCGCGCTCGCGCGCGCGCCGAAGCTGCTCGTCGGCTTCTCCGACGTGACGGCCCTCCACGTCGCGTGGCAGCGGGCGCGGGTGACGTCGGTGCACGGCGCCATGGCCGCGACGCTCGGCAAGCTCGACGATCTGCCGTTCGAGCGATGGGTGCGTTGCATGGAAGGTGCACCGCTGCCGCCGATCGAGGAGCTCGAGACGATCACGCCCGGCGAGGCGAAGGGCGTGATGGTGGGCGGCAACCTCTCGATCCTCTGCGCGCTCGAGGGCACGCCCTACTCCGCCCACGCGATGAACCGCATCGTCTTCCTCGAGGACACGGGCGAGGCGCCCTACCGCGTCGATCGCATGCTCACGAGCCTGCGCCTCGCGGGCTTCTTCGATGGGGCGCGCGGCGTCGTGCTCGGCGCGTTCACCCAATCGAGCGCGGCGCCCTATGGAACCACGGTGGAGGACGTGCTGCGCGAGCGCCTCGCGGATCTCGAGATCCCCGTGATCCGAGGCGTCCCCGCGGGGCACGTCGAGGACAACCTCGAGATCCCGCTCGGCGTCGAGGTGACGATCAGCGCCACCGCGACGGGGGCATCGCTGCGCTTCGAGGAATCTCCGGTACGCCTCGCGGATTGAAGGCTCGATGCTCGATGACGTGCGCGGGTGGCTCGAGACGAACCACGGGCCTTGGGCCTACGTGGTGCTCGGGCTCGCGTCGCTCATCGAGTACGTGTTCCCGCCCTTTCCGGGCGATGCCGTCGCGCTGTTCGGCATCTTCCTCGCGGTCACCGCGGGCTACTCGGGTCCGCTCACGTTCCTCGCGCTCAACGTCGGCGCCACGCTCGGCGGGCTCGGCGCCTACGGCTTCGGTCGCGCGTTCGCCGATCCCGAGAGGCGTCCCGGGTTCTTGAAGGGCGAGCGCGCGAGCAAGGCCTTGGCGACGCTCGCCGAGCGCTACCGCGAGCACGGCGGTCTCTACCTGCTCTCGAACCGCTTTCTTCCTGCGCTGCGCGCGTTCTTCTTCGTCGCCGCAGGCATCGCGAAGATCCCGGTGTGGCAGGTGATCGTGTACGGCGGCCTCTCCGCGATGCTGTGGAACGCGCTCTTGTTCGTGCTCGGCTGGCTCGCAGGCGAGAGCTTCGATCGGCTGGAGGGTTGGGTCGGCTACTACGCCATGGGCGCGCTCACGATCGCGGCGGTGATCGCGGCGGTGATGTTCTGGCGCTCACGACGCAAGCCTGCCTCCGCGCGTTGAGCGCGAGTGCAACCTTCTGCACCGGAATCGAGGGGCCTGCCTCTTTCCTCGCGCGCTGAGGCCCGCCATCTTGCGAGAGCTCGGAGGTCCTCATGCGTCGTCTTGGTCTCGCTTGTTGTGTGCTCCTCACGCTGGTCGCTGGCTGCCCCTCGCAGTCGGCCTACGACTGCCCCGGAGAGGGCGAGTACGTCGAGTCGGGCGTCGGGCGCTACTGCGCCTATGGCGTGGTGATCGGCGGCTTCGATTGCCCGACCGACCTGCCGAATCGCTTCGAGTTCCCGAGCGAGGATCCGTCGGTGCCCGCGGGCTTCGTGTGCTCCGATCGACCCTTCGGATCGCGCGACGACGTGCCGATGGCCGTCTGCGATCTCATCCCCGCGTGTCGTCCGCGCGTCGACGCGGGATCCATGGAGATCGGCGACACGGGCGCGCCCGACGGGGGCGCGGGCGACACTGGCATCGGCGACACTGGCATCGGCGACTCCGGCTCGGACACGGACGCGCGTGCGACGAGCGCGTGCGAGGCGATCGGTGGCACCTGCACGCTGCCGGGCGGTCCGCCTTCGTTCACCGTGTCGTGTCCCATGGGATTGGCGGCGATCAGCGGATCGGAGACTGGGCTCGGTGGCTACCGACAGCTCGGCTGCGGCAGTGTCGAGGCGGGTCCGCTCGCGTGCTGTGTGCCGACGTTCGACTGCGACGGCGACGCGTGCCCGGTGACGTCGATCTGCGTGCATCGCAGCGGCCCCCCGCCTGGTGTGATCACCTGCGAGGAGCGGCCCGCGGAGTGCGCCGACGCGATGGACTGTTCGGCGCCGTGCAGCCGCGAGACCGAGTGCATCACCGCAGTGTGCGGAACGTTCCTCGAGTCGGCCTCGATCGACGGCACGCGGTTCGAGTGTCCCGGCGCATGACGCTGGCGCGTTGCGACCGAAAGCGAGAGATCGATACCGTCACGTGGTGCGCAACTCGCTCGACCTTCGCCTCCGCGTGTTCCTCCTGACCCTCGAGCCTGCGCTGCAGCTCGCGCGCGCTCTCTCGCTCTCGCTCGACGACGTCGAGGACGCCGTGCGACAGACCTATGTCCGCGTGCACCGCGATCGCGGTCTGTCGCTCGAGCAGGTCGCGCGTCGCGTGGGCGCGAGCCGACGCACCATCGCGACGGTGTCCTCGCAGTCGCAGGCGAGCCAGGCGCCGCTCGAGCACAGTCGACGGATCGGGCTTCGTCGTGAGCTCATCCGCCTGCTCTCGCGCGAGCCGGGCATCGAGATCGAGCGCGCCATCACCGAGCTGCGCGCCAAGAGCGACGTCTTCCACGCCGAGCTCGAGGTGCTCGTCGACGAAGGCGCCATCGAGAGCCGCGAGGGCCGCCTCGAGCTCACGCGCGCGTGGAGCTCGTTCGAAGGCGGCAACGAAGCGGAGCGGCTCGACTCGCTGCGACACTTCCTCCGCACCGTGGGAGAGACGGTGCGTCGGCGCTTCTTCACGCACGCCAGCGACGACGAGGCGTTCGCGCGGGTCCTGACGTTCTCCGCCGATCCGCGCGCGCTCGCGACGCTTCGGGGCAGCGCCTACGAGCTGCTCTGTCGCGAGGCGGTCGCTGCCGACGAGGCGAGCAAGACGGCAGAGGACGCCGTCGAGGCCTCGGTCGCGTTCTGCGTCACCAAGCTCGACTGATCACGGCGCGCGGCGCGGCGGCTTGGGCGTGCTCGGCTTCTTCGCGGCCGTCCCGCCAGCGGCGCTCTTCACCGGCGTGCGAGGCGGCGGGGCCACGCTCTCGGCGAGGCGCCACTTGCACCACGAGCGAACGATCGCCGTCAGCTCCTCACGCGCGGCCTCCGCGTCTTCGACCGTCGCGATCTTCATCGCGCGGCTCGTGTCGCCGGTGCCGACGAGGCGCGGGAAGCGGCCGGGGATCTTCGCGCCGAGGTGGAACATCAAGCTCGCATGCTTCTTCGCGCCAGGAAAGAAGGTGGCGAGGCTGCCCTGGAACACGAACGTGGGCGCCTGCCACTTGAGCTGCTCTTCGATGCGCGGATCGGCCGCGAGGATGATGTCGCGCATCGCCAGCGCGACGGGCTTCATGGGGTTGTCCCACAGCCGGTACCACCGCTCGACCACCGCATCCTTCGGCATCGGCGGCGATCTAGCTCAACTGTGCTCGCCCGCTATCCGCGCTTTCTTCTGGGTCGTTTGGCCCTCGGCGTCCGCGGCGTCTTCGGACGCCTCCTCGCTCGGCGCCTCGACGCGCACCCGAGGGAGCTTGGCGTCACGGCGCGCGAGGGCCTCGCTCACGGCCGCGAAGACCGCGTCGTTCTCCTTCGTGACGAGCACGAGCTTGGTGCCGTCCTTCTTGTGGATGTGCACGGCCGTCGCGTTGTCGCCGTACATCCTGATGATCTGGCTGCCCGCGCGGTCTCCCATCACGCCTAGGCCGTGACTGTCGGTGCCGCTGTGGCCACGGCTCACCGACGCGATGTCGGACACGGCCACGCGCGGTCCCGACCTGCGCCCGCACCTCGCGTTCCGAGATGACGAGGCGCACGCCCGCGAGCACCAGCATCAGCGCGCCGACACCCATCGAGCCGAGGAGCCCACCGATCGCGACGAACGCCGCGCGCCCGTAGAGGTCGGAGCTCAGCAGGAACGCGGCCGTCGAGAGACCGATGAGCAGCGGGGGTGTCGTCACGAACGCGAAGAAGCCCTTGGACACGGTGGCCTTGACGCGCAGGAGCACGTCCCCGTCGCCCGCCATGTGCCTGCGCTCGTACTCGTCCGCCATCGCGCGATTCTCCACGCGCGCGTCAGCGACCCGCGCGCTCGTTCGATCCTCGGGCTGCCGCCTCGGCCTCGGCCTGCGCCTCGGCCTCGATCGCGGCCTCGTCGTCGGGCGCCTCGACGCGCACGCGCGGCATCTTCGCGTCACGCCGCGCGAGGGCCTGGCTGACGGCGGCGAAGACCGCGTCGTTCTCCTTCGTGACGAGCACGAGCTTGGTGCCGTCCTTCTTGTGGATGTGCACGGCCGTCGCGTTGTCGCCGAACATCTTGAGGATCTTGTTGCCCGCGAAGTCCCCCATCACGCCGAGGCCGTAGCTGTTGGTGCCGCTGTAGCCGCGGCTGACCGACACGATGTCGGCCACCTTCACGCGCGGGCCCGCAAAGCCGATCTGCGCGCTGATCTCACCCTCCGAGATCACGAGCCGCACGCCCGCGAAGACGAGCATCACGACACCGAGCCCGAGCGACACGAGAAGGCCCGCGCCGACGATCCCCGCAGCCGCTGCCACCGAGCCTGCGCCGAGGACGATCGCGCCCGCGAGGCTCGAGGCGATGAGGGGCGTGGCCGCGAGGAACGCGAACAGTCCGCGCGGCACGCTCTGCTTCACACGATGGAGCACCGCGCCTTCACCCGCCATGTGCCCGCGCTCGTAGTCGTCCGCCATCGCGCGACTGTACACGCCGTGGTAGGGCGAACGCATGACCACGACGCGACGCGAACTGCTCGAGCTCCTGGCTGCCTCCACGGGCGCCACCATCCTCGCTCCGATCGCCGTCGGCTGCGGCAGCGCTTCGAGCGGGAGCAGCGGCGCCACGTCGTCCCAGACCGGGGGCGGTGAGACAGCGTCGAGCGATCCGATGGCGGTCCCGTCCACGCGCCCCGAAGGCTGGGATCCGATCGCGTTCAACCGCGATCGCGGCAACGCGGGCGCGATCCCCGAGAGCTACCGCGACGAGATCAATGGGCCTGACGGCGCGATGATGCACCTCGGCAAGCACCTGCCCTACATCCCCACGATCGCGAACGGCACGGTGCCCGCGGGCATGATCGCGCTCATGTGGGGCGACCCCTCGCTCGGTCACGCGAAGCACCCGAACGCGCTCCCGAACGAGGCCGCGCCCGACGGCCACTGGTACGACTGGATCCGCATCCGGAAGGCCACGACGGAGGACGCCGTGGAGACGACGAGCACGTACGGCCGCTGGCCCGTGGTGCTCGAGACGGACAACGGCGCGATCGGCGCACAAGAGGGCACCGACCCCACCGCCGATCAGGGCAAGAACACCGTCTATCTCGCGCAGCTCCCCGAAGGCCTCGTGCCGGGTGACGTCGTCCGCATCCACGCGAACTGCCTCACACACGGCGAGTACGTCGACTTCCTCACGATCCCTTGATCACGTCCTGGCGCCTCCGAGCACCGCTGCCCGCAGCAAGGTTCTGATCGTCTCGGCGGGACCGGCCTCGGGGTCGAAGTAGGACACGTGACCGATGGAGCCTACGTTGGTCTCCTGGAGCCAAGTGATGTCGTCCTCGCTCTCGCGCGCTGCCGCCGCGCGCAGTCGTTGCAGAAGCTCCGTGTCGCGGACGGTGCGGCCGACCGCATCGCCTCCGCCGTAGAAGTTCGTCCACGAGCCGACGCCGAGCTCCGATCGATTCGCCACTGCCTTCTCCACCCACGCGAACGAGCCGGGCAGCAGCCGGTGATAGAGGTTGGCGAGCGGGCTCCCCATGGTGACGAGGTCGACCGTCGGCGTCCTGCGCTCTCTGCGCACGTCACGCGTCATGCGGAGGAGGTCGGCCGCGATCAAGGTGCCCTGGCTGTGCGACACGATGACGATGCGATCGTACTCCTGTGCCATCACGCCCTCGAACACCGAGTGTGCGCGCGCGAGGATGCGCGTGCGCCGGTCACGATCGAGGTAGCGAGTGACGTCGAGGATGACGTCGAGCACCGGCCAGAGCGGCGACGTGATCTCGCGCAGGCGCCCCGGCAACGCCAAGAACGCAGTGGACCCGGCGAGACCGACACCCATGGCGAGCACGATCGCACCCGAGCTCCTTGCGGCCGTGTCCCAGAGGCTCATCGCAGGATCGAGACCGAGATAGTCACGGCAGGCGTGCCAGAGATCGCGTGGCCGATCGAAGACGACCTCGAGGGCGGGTACCCAGTCGAGGAGCCAGATCACGACCTCGAGCGCGTAGCCGAGCGTGAGGAGCGCCGCGACGAGCAGCGCACCGTTTCGGATCCAGTTGGCGATCACGCCCGTCCCTCGCTCGAGCCATCGATCGAGCACGTCCCGTTGTCGCGCTGGACGCTTCTCCCGCTCGTCCACGGGGTCCGCGTACGCGCCGAGCTCCACACGAATCACGGGCACGGTCACGAACGCGACGACGCCGAAGATCATCGCCGCCGCCAGCAGCGACAGAGAGAGGAGGTGCGTGCCCGAGCCTCGAACGAGCGCGACGAGCACGTCGCGCAGATGCGTGGGCGCACCACCCGTGTCGGCGAAGGCCTCGAGCGATCGGAGGATCTGGAGTCGGACCAGGGTGCGGGGGAGCAGATCGTTGGAGGACAACACCGCGAGCAGCCCGCTGACGAGCGGCAGCGCGAGGAACACCATCATCACGAGCGGCAACGCGTGGCTCATCGCCGCAGTGCGCAGCACGTGGACCTTCCGGTACGCGGTGCCATAGGAACGAACGATCTGCCACGCGTACGGGGCGAACGCGCGGAGCGCGAAGAAGCTCGCGACACCGAAGCCCGTGCTCGCCGACGCATAGGCGAACTCGATCGCGAACGTCGTCGCGTAGACCATCTGACGCGCGAGCGCGATTCCGAGCGATGGCGCGTCGCCGAGGGTTACGTGAACCGCATGGCCGACCACGCCGATCACCCACACGAGGACCAGCAGCGCAACCACGCCGCGCGCACGCAAGAGCTCGGTCCTCCCAGTGACCCAACGCGACAACGAGGCCGACGTGGCGATCGCACCGACGCCGACGATCTCCGCCGCGGGAAGCCACGCGAGCCACTCCGACGGAAGGATCCACCACGTGCACGCGCCGAGCGCGGCGCCGACACAGACGGAGAGAAATCCGAAGCTCCATCGCTCGCCCGGCCATGGCTGGAGCCGGCGCGCAGCGAACCATGGCGCGCCGATCGGCATCACGAGGACGTGCGCCAGCGAGAGCACGAGGCGAATCGTCTCGGCTCGGTCGCGCGAGCACGGCAGTGAGATCAACGACAGCGTCAGGACGACTCCCATCGCCACGCTGGGCAAGAGGATCTCCTTGATGGCCTCCGTCGCCCCCTCGAGATCCTCGCGCAGCTCCTTCGGCAGGCCCGCGGCCACGAGCTCGCGCCGGCCCAAGGAGGGGAGCTCGAGGAGGAGGGCGACGATCGCGAACAACACCGCAAGGGGGGATCGTCCCGGGCGAGACAGATCCGCCCACGCGATCTCGTGGACGTCCACGTGCTGGTCCGACGCCACGGGGACATCCGTCACCACCGCTGTGCGGAACGCGCTGCCGAGGGCTGTCGCCCCTTGCTCCAGCGCGTCGTCGAGAGGACCTCGGTCTGTTGGCAGCGAGGGCGAGCGCACGTGCCATCGCTCCTCGCCTCGCGCGCTCGTGGGCATGGGCGCGGCGATCCGAAGTGCAACGGCGCGTGCAGTCTCGCCGGGCTCTTGGTTCGCGACGCCGTGGATCGCGATGACGGCGGTGCGTCTCGGTCGGTTCATCCCCCCTCCTTCGATCAGCGCGACTTCGGGACCTTCTTCGCGACCTTCTTCGGCGCTGCGCTCACGGGCATCGGGCCCTTCGTCGCCGCCTTCTTCGCGGACGCCTTCTTCGGGGGCTTCACGGGAAGCGAGCCCACGTGCGCGTGCGCCTTGTGCAGCCAGGCGCGGAGCTTGTCGCGGTCGTCGAACTCGCCCTGAGGGAGCACGAGCGTCTGCGACATCACACGACCGTTCTCCATCGGATCGAAGGGCTTGCCGCCCAATGCGATCAGCGCGGCCTGATCGGCGTCGGAGAGCCTCACGATCGCGCTCGTGCCGAAGAGCCCTCCCATCATCTGGCCTCGAAGCATCGCCGCGAGCCCGCCGAACATGGCCTTCACGGTGATGCGATCGTCGAGCGGCAGCGCGGCTTCGAACACCGCGTGGTTCTCCTTCGGGATCTTCACCCAGGGCATTCGTCCTCCGAGGCGGAGGAGCATACACAGGTGTGCCTCAGCCGAGATCGCGTGCGTCAGCAACCATCGCACGGCGGGCGCGTGCTTGTGGCGACGGCGCCCGTTCTGCTCTCATCGCGTGATGGCAGTGTCCCTTCGTGCAGCGTCGTTCCTCCTTCTCTCGGCGAGCCTCGCCGGCTGCGCAGACGGTGAAGGAGGCCGCAACCCGCGCACCGACGCGGGCGGCGATGGCTCCACGGGGGACGCGCCCGTCGTGAGGCCCGACGCGCCGTTCTCGATGGGCGATGCCGCGCGTGACGGCGGGCCCGACGCGCCGCCGCTCTCCCCCACGCAGTGCAACCCCGACCTCGCGTACTTCGAGGACACGATGGGTCGTCGCGTGTACTGCATCTTCGTCTCCGCCACGGGCGATGACGAAGACAACGACGGCACCGCGGACTCGCCCTTCCGCACGATCGGTCACGCGCTCGAGGTGGCCGTCGCGCAGGGCGTCGCGACCGGTCACGTGCACGCTGTGGCCGTCTCGCGCGGCCGCTACGACGAGCGCGTCGTGCTCGCGAACGGCGTGTCGGTGTACGGCCAGTTCGACGAAGCGACACGGTGGTCGCGCGACCCCGACAACGAGACCGTGATCGCGAGCCAGGTGCTCGAGGGCACCCACGTCGAGGCCGTGCTCGCCGACGGCATCTCGGCGCCCACCGTGCTCGAGGGCTTCACGATCCTCGCGAGCGCACCGCCCAGCGCGCCGTCGGGCACCGACGTGTTCGGCGTGCGCGTGATCGACTCGACGCCCGTGCTCGACGACCTCGGTGGCCTCGAGCTGCGCGGCCTCACGATCGCAGCGAACGAGGGACGCGCAGGCGCCGTCGGCGCGACGGGCGAGCCCGGCGACCCCGGCGTGATCGGCGGCACCGGGCCCTCGGGCTCGAGCGCGACAGGCGATG